>JBAUCK010000248.1:0-26130 GCA_049677525.1 Xanthobacteraceae bacterium | reverse complement strand
GCTGGGCGGAACGCTTCGCCGGCTTCTCGAGCTTTCATCGGCTCTTGGTCATTCCGCTGCTGCTCGCGCAATTCCGCCGCTCGGGCCACGGAGCCTGGGGCGCCGGCGCCTTCCTGATCTCGTCCGCGCTTGTCCTACTATTGTCTTTCGTCTTGATCCTGACGCCGGGGCTCACCTGGCGCGGCAATGGCGGTGGCGTTCCAGTCCACGACTATCTTTATCAGGGCTCGGCATTCTTGATCTGCGGATTCGGCGCGATCGGCGCTGCGTGTCACGAAACCATTCGGTGCCGCCGCATGTTTGCCATTGGACTTTGTCTGCTCGGCGCGCTCTTCATCGCCAATTTTGCTTTCGCCATGATCGGCCGTGTCGCGTTGCTCGTGGCGCCGGTCTTGGTCGCTCTGTTGGGATGGCGGTTGGCCAGATGGAAGGGACTATTATGCGCGTGCGCTGTGGGGGCCGCGGTCGGCGCGACGCTGTGGTTTGCCTCGCCGACCTTGCGGGCCCGCGTCGACAGTGCCATTGCGCAGACACGCGATTACGGCTCCACGAATGACGCGACTTCGATCGGACAGCACATCGCCTTCCTGAAGGAGTCGGCGAAGATCATTCAAGCGGCGCCGATTTTCGGACACGGCACCGGTTCTATTCACGAGCAATTCGGACTGGTGACCGCCGGCGCCACTGGAGCTGCGGCCGTCGCCACGGTCAATCCGCATAATCAGACCTTCGCCGTTGCTATCCAGATCGGCCTCGTCGGCGCCGCTGTGTTATGGACGATGTGGATCGCGCATTTTCTCTTATTCCGCGGCGAGGGCATTCCTGCTTGGCTCGGAACCGTGGTGGTCGCCGAGAATATCGTTTCCTCGACGGTGCATACCCATCTCTTCGATTTCTCCAATGGCTGGCTCTACGTCTTTGGGGTTGGCGTCCTGGGCGGCTCGGTTTTGCGCGAGCGGGCGCGGGCGGCCGCGCAAAGCAGTAAGATCGCTGCCGCAGCCTCACGTCGCGAGTAGCACGCAGTCTCGCCCGGATGAGTGCCAAAGTCAGCGTCAAGATCAGCGTTTGCATACCGGTGAGAAACGGCGGGGCAAAAAGCGGCGAGAAACCGCGCTCACGCCCCTCTTCATCGACCAAGCGGGTCCGCGAAGCGAGATGATCCGAGCGCTTCTTGGTATTGGGATAAGGTCGCCACGGTTTCGTCGGTCGACCCGTCGTCAGACGCGAAGACGGACCAATTGCGCCATGGCTGATCGGCGAATGAAGACAATTGATCGGGCAGGAATCTGGCACCAATGAATGTGCACAGGAGGATGCCGACGCTAGACATTGAAAACGCTAGACATTGAAGAAGCAGGGCCACTCAACCATAGATTATTTTCGATGTGTTGTTTTCGATGTGTTGTTTATGCCTATTGGCGATTGCCGAGGTATAATGCTAACTGCCTGCGGTAACTGGCGTAAAGCGGGGCAAAAGGCAATGACGGTCAGTACCTTTCCGGCGTCTCCTGGTGAAATACTCAAGATCGCGAATTTTACCTTTAGAACGCTTGCTATTCCCGACGTGCTGTTGGTGCAGCCAAGAAGATTTAGGGATGATCGTGGCTATTTCTCGGAGACTTTTAGCCGGGAGGCCTTTGCCACGCTGGGTATCAATTGTGATTTTGTTCAGGACAATCAGTCGCTATCGCTACACCCTGGAACACTACGCGGCCTACACTTTCAGGTTCCGCCATATCCGCAGGCAAAACTCGTTCGAGTTCTCGTCGGTGCGGTGTTCGACGTTGCGGTCGATTTAAGACGCGGTTCGCCGACATTCGGCCGCTGGTGCGCGGAGACTCTGTCGGCAGAGAATGGCAATCAGCTTTTCATTCCTCGCGGATTTGCTCACGCGGTTTGTACGCTCGAACCAAACACGGAATTAGCCTACAAAGTAGATAACTATTACGCACCCGAATGTGATGCTGGTTTGATATGGAATGATCCGGATCTCGCCATCGACTGGCCGATCGCAGCGCACAGCGCTATTCTCTCCGAAAAAGACGCTAAGCTCCCTCGGCTTTCTGATTTCAAAAGCCCGTTTGTGTACTCCGAGAGCAAATGATGGGCGCTTTGTCATTTGGTCTGCCTTCAGAGATTCTGTCATCCTATTTATCCAATAAGCTTAACAACGATGCTTCGATGCGCGACGGCAGTGAGGAATTCCAACGGCTCGGTTGGCGGTCGCAAGAAGCATTTAGGGCAGGTCTACCCTGGACGCTCCACTAGTGTCTCCACGGCGATCATTGGTGGCGGGTCCGTTCGGCGTTTCTCAGAGTAAGTGGTTTTGCACGTGGACGTGATGTCGTCGATTTTGGTGTTTGGCGCAGAAGGCCAGCTCGGTCGGGAGTTGGCAAAGTGCGCGGAGCAGAGCGATATCGCGATGCGTGGGCTTGGTCGGGCTCAGGTGGATATCGCCGACACCGATGCGGTCACCCAGGCGATCGCGGACACTGATCCGGCAATCGTTGTCAACGCCGCTGGCTATACCAATGTTGATCGTGCGGAAAGTGAATCCGATGCCGCCTTTCGCGCCAACAGTGTAGGACCCTCTGTTCTTGCCCGCGCTTGCGCTGCTAAGAGCCTTCCCCTCCTGCACGTATCTAGCGATTATGTGTTCGATGGCACCAAAACAGGTGCTTATGTAGAAAGCGATCCGGTCGCTCCTCTTGGCGTGTATGGACGCTCCAAAGCAGATGGCGAGGCTGCCGTGCGAGGACAGCTCGAGTGTCACGTCATTTTGCGAACATCGTGGGTTTATGGCGTCTATGGAACAAACTTCCTGAAAACGGTTCTGCGGCTCGCTCGTGAGCGCGATGAACTTCGCATCGTTGCCGATCAACGTGGCTGCCCGACTGGCACCGCCGATATTGCCCGGGCTGTGGTAGAAATTGCGCCACTTTTAGCTCGCCGCGAGCCCGTTTGGGGCACCTATCACTTTGCTGGTCAGGGGGCGACGACATGGTATGACTTTGCTAGCGAGATCGTCGATGCACAGGCGGCGATTACGCATAAGCGGCCTTCAGTCATTCCCATTTCGACTTCTGAGTATCCGACGGCGGCGCAGCGGCCGGCCAATTCTGAACTCAATAGTTCGCGCTTTGCGAGCGTGTTCGGCATTAAAGCCAAGGATTGGCGCGAGCGCGCCCGTGAAGTGACAGCGAACTTGTTGAGCTGAATAGCAAGTGGGTGGGGACGGCCATCAAGCGGAGCGCCCACACCAACCACTTCCACATACGATAAAAGGCCGAATGTCACTGGCCCAGCACGATGCCCATCTGCTTCAGGCGTTCGGGACCGCATGGTCCGCCAAGTGTTACATGAACATGCGACCGCTCTATCAGCGGCAGGTCGCGCAAACCGAAGCCGTCGCCTGATCAAATGTGCGAATGATTCTGGACAGTACCAGAGCCCCCAATGCGGCGCCCTTGGCAAAACCTTGGATATCAAGTCCGAGAAAAAGCCTTCCCGCTAGCAATGTGGCTGTGAGAAGCGCAATCATGCTGTGAGAAGCGCAATCATATAGACGCCGAGCACGGGATGAACGGCGATCAGAACGACGGCTGGGAAGCCCGCGCGCGTCCCGCGGCGACGCAGCCGACCACCCCAGAGCGATCCGGCATGGGCCCAAAACCCGAACGTCTGAACGGGAGGCTGGCTCCACAGCAATCCTAAGCGGCGTAATCGGGCGAAGCGAAAAATTTCGCCAACGGGTTGGTCAGAAAACAAAGCGGCGCCGCCAAAAGGCTCATCAGAAACTGGCCGCTGAAACAATAGACGACGGCCGCATAGGCGCCGACCATGAGCGCGCACGGCACAAGAAAGAAAAGCTCGCTGACATAGGCTTGGTCGAGACCGGCGCGTAGCAACAGCGCGCCGAGTTGATGAATGATCGTCCAACTGCCGAGGAAATACTGATTCATCGGCGATTGCGGCGGGTCATGAACGATGCCCGCCAAGACCGGCGAGCCGTCGAGGCCCTCTTGGCTTGTCACCGGGGCCAAGAGGCAGAGCAACAGGCCGATAGCCAATGCTCAAGCGAGCAACGACAACGGCGCCCGACCGACATCGGTTGTCGCCAATCGCTTATCGGTTTCGGCCGCCAATCGCACACCTCAAACGCCGCGCCCCGGCACGGTCGAGCGTTTTAAGGCCTCGTCGTGCCAATTACCATACGCTCAGAAACTTCGGGGCGCGGAGAATAGCGGCACAAAGCGCGCTCAGCGCGATGCCGCGGAGCGCGAATACCAGTCGAGAATTTCTTCGCCGGTCCAGTACAGAACGCCGTCGAACTTGCGGATGTATTCGTAGATCTGTTCGAGATATTTGATGCGGTGCGGCTGGCCGCTCAGATAGGGATGGATCGCAAGCGACATGATCTTGGCGCGTGTCTCGCCTTCGGCATAAAGCCGGTCGAACTGATCAATCGCGCGGTTGAGGAGATAATCCGACTCGTGATGCTGAACCGCCATCATCGCGATGTCGTGGATATCCAACGTGTACGGGAGCGTTACCAGCGGTCCGTTTTTGGTGCGGATGGTCGAAGGCTCGTCGTCATAGACCCAGTCGCCGATATATTTGATGCCGGCGGCGGCAAGAAGATCCGGCGTCTCCAGCGTCTGCGTCAGGCCTGGGCCAAGCCAGCCGACAGGCCGCTTGCCGCAGAAATTTTCGAGCATATCCAGCGAGCGCTTGATCATCGCTTTTTGGTTCGGTTCTTTATGGATAGGTCCTTGCTGATAGGAATGCCCCATAAATTCCCAGCCGTCGCTCTTGGCCTCCTGCGCAACGCGGGCGTAGTCCTCGCAGACGCGGGCATTCAGCGCGAGGGTGGGGCGGATTTTCTCGCGCTTGAACAAATCGAAGAAGCGCCACACGCCCACCCGCATGCCGTATTCGTGCCAGCTCCAATTGGGCACGTCGGGCAATTGCGTTTCACCGGTGGGCGGCGCCAGCACCTGACGCGCCATCGGCTTGCCGATGTCCCAGACTTCCAAATTGACGATGGTCCAGAACACGATGCGGGCGCCGCCGGGCAGTTTCAACGGCGGTCGATCGACGATCGCCGAATAGTCGGCCCGCTCGCGCGGCAGCATGGTTCCGGTCAGGCCTGATTTTCGCTTCTTCTTCACGCGCTTAGTCATTGATTCTCCAACCTGTCGGCAGGCCTCGCCCGGCAGGCCTTGTCAAAACGCGGGCGAGACCATACGTCGGCGTTCTGACTTTAGCCAAGCGTACCGCCGTGTTTGGGAAGGCTTGGCTGCACGATCACAAGTGCGTTAGATGGGTTGGATTCGCATTGCGGCCGGCGAACGGCCGCGCATCTATGGAACCAACGTGCCCGGGACTTATTATCTCCCCAGCCATTGAATTTCCTGACTTAATCCCGTCCTTCACGGACTTTCATCATGCCACATTCGGCCGCTTCCACGCGTGTTCGGCCCCCCGACTCGGCGCATTCCGCCACCGACGATGATGCTGTCGAAGCCGGACATTCCGGCCGCAACCTGCGGCGCGATCTGCATCGCGATTCGCGCGACCACTGGCTCAACGCCTTTCGCACCGTGCGCGCCGAGACCGAGCGCCGCGCGGCGCTGCTGTCGCCGGAGGACCAAGTCGTTCAATCGATGCCGGACACGAGCCCGACCAAATGGCATCGCGCGCACGTGACATGGTTCTTTGAACAATTCCTGTTGCGGCCGCATGCCAGGGTCTATCGCGTTTTCGACGACCGCTTCGCCTTTCTCTACAATTCTTATTATGTCTCCGCCGGTCCCCGGCAGGCCCGGCCGCAACGCGGCCTGGTCACGCGGCCGAGTGCTGCCGAGGTCGCGGCCTATCGCGCCCATGTCGATGACGCGGTGGCCGACTTGATCGCAACTGCGAAAAATTTCGACGAGATCAAGCCGATCATCGAGATCGGGCTGCAGCACGAGCAACAGCATCAGGAATTGCTGCTCACCGATATTCTGCACGCGTTTTCTTTGAACGAGACACATCCGGTTTATGATTCGGCTTGGCAGTGGCCGCGCAGCGACGAAAGGCCGGCGGCAAGCGTGGTGCTCGACGGCGTTCACACGATCGGACACGCAAGCAAAGACTTCTGCTTCGACAACGAACTGCCGGCGCATCAGGTTCTGCTGCAGCCGGTGCGGCTGTCGCCGTCGTTGGTCAGCAACGGCGAGTGGCTCGAATTCATGGCCGACGGCGGCTATAAGACGCCGACGCTGTGGCTGTCCGACGGCTGGACGGCCGTCGAGGCGAAAGGCTGGGCCGCGCCGGGTTATTGGCGCAAGGTCGACGCCGCGTGGTTTTCCATGACGCTCGGCGGTTTGCGTTGCGTCGAGCCGGAAAAGCCGGTGTGTCATGTCAATTATTATGAGGCCGACGCCTTCGCGCGCTGGGCCGGCATGGATCTGCCGACCGAAAGCGAGTGGGAAGTCGCCGCCATGAGTGGTGCGCTCGCCGACGCTTTCGGCACGGTCTGGCAATGGACGCGCAGCGCCTATTCACCATATCCGGGCTATCGGGCGGCGCCCGGCGCGCTCGGCGAGTACAACGGCAAATTCATGGTCAATCAAATGGTGTTGCGCGGCTCATCGCTCGCCACGCCGTCCGGCCATTCGCGGCCGAGCTATCGCAATTTCTTTTATCC
The DNA here is from genome assembly GCA_049677525.1 of Xanthobacteraceae bacterium. Lineage (GTDB taxonomy): Bacteria > Pseudomonadota > Alphaproteobacteria > Rhizobiales > Xanthobacteraceae > BOG-931. The sequence continues at coordinate 19,436 of JBAUCK010000248.1, read as the reverse complement.
GCAGGCGCGCTGGCAATTCTCCGGATTGCGGCTTGCGAAATACCAACACTGAGAACCCCGAGAGCTGAAAATGGCCACTGCAGTGCAAACCGCGCTCCGCGCGGAGCCGTCCTTCGAAACAGCGGATTCATTCGCGACCGATATTCTCGAAGGCCTTTCGGCCAAGCCCAAACGGCTGCCGCCGAAATATTTCTACGATCTTGCCGGCTCGGCGCTGTTCGAGCGCATCACGCATCTGCCGGAATATTATCCGACCCGCTGCGAGATCGCGCTGTTGCGCCAGCATGCGCCGGCGATCGCCTCGCTGTTTCCGCCCAATTGCGCTTTGATCGAATTCGGCGCCGGGTCGAGCCGCAAGGCGCGCATCCTGCTCGGCGCCGCGGCGACGATCGAAGCTTATGTGCCGGTCGACATTTCCGGCGACTTTTTGCAAGGCGAGGCGGCGCAGCTGCGGCGCGATTTTCCGCGTTTGGCCGTGCATCCCGTCGTCGCTGACTTCACGCGCGCGTTCGAGATCCCGGCTCCGATCGCGGCGCTGCCGCGGGTTGGCTTCTTTCCTGGCTCGACCATCGGCAATTTCGAGCCGCATGAAGCGGCAAAATTCCTGCACCACGCGGCAGACACGCTCGGCGCCGGCGCTATCCTTGTCATCGGCGTCGATCTTATGAAGGAGATCAAGATTCTCTGTCCCGCTTATAACGATGCCGAAGGCGTAACCGCGAAATTCAATCTCAATCTGTTGGCGCGCATCAACCGCGAGCTCGGCGCCAATTTCGACCTCTCCGCCTTCGAGCATCACGCCTGTTACAACAGCGAGCAGAAGCGGATAGAGATGCATCTCGCCAGCACCAAGCGGCAGAAGGTCAAAGTCAACGGTAAGGCCATCAGCTTCCGCGCCGGCGAAACCATCCACACCGAGAACAGCTACAAATATACGGTGGAGTCATTCACGGCGCTGGCGCGCGGCACCGGATGGTCGCCGCTCAAATCGTGGACCGACGGCATGTTCGGCGTGCTGGCGTTGAAATTCGACGGCGCGCAGCCGGACAAGCGCGAGCAGGTGTGATGCCGCGGTGAGCGGTTGGACGAACGGTCATGCCGATCTGCGAAGCTGACCCCTGGCGCCTGCAATATTTCGCGCACATCACGACCGCTGCCAATATTCCGACGGAAGATTGCGACGCTTGGCTTTGGTATCCGGCGCAGCGCTGGATCTACGACAAGCTCGCAGTCGCATTGAGCCAGAATCTTGAAGCCGGACCGCACGGCATCGAACCGCCGCGTTTTCCGGTTTTCTCCAAGCCGATCACCAATCTCAAAGGCATGGGCGTCGGCAGCCGCGTGCTGCAATCGCTGGCCGATTACGAGTTGCATTATGCGCCGGGCCATTTCTGGATGACTTATCTCGAAGGCCGCCACGTCTCGTCTGACATCGCTGTCGTCGATGGGGTGCCGCGTTGGTGGCGGCACGTCACGGGTAAGCCCGCGGACGAGGGCACTTTTGACTACTGGCTTATTCATGCCGAGCCCGATTCCGGGCTCGAAGCCTATTGCAGCGCCTGGATCGAACAACACCTGCCCGGCTACACCGGGATGCTGAATCTCGAGACCATCGATCAGAAAATCATCGAGGCGCATCTGCGCTTTGCCGACCAATGGCCCGATCTCTACGGACCGGGTTGGGTCGACGCGCTGGTTGGTCTTTACGAGCGGCACGAATGGGAGTTCGAGGACGACGATCGCAGCGAAGGCTATAGCGTCGTTCTGTTCGGCCCGAACGGACGGCGCTATCGGCATCCGCCGCCGACGCTGGTCGAGGATGTGGCAACCATGCCCGGCGTGACTAGCGTGCAAATCACCTTCCACGAAGATCTTCCGCCCGAGCAACATGCCATGCCGCCAGGCGGCTTCCGCCTTGCCGTTGTCAACAGTTTCGATCTGCGCGCAGCGCAAGCGGCGCGGGAGCGATTGCGCGTGCATTTTCTCGGCTAGGCGCGGGACAATTGCGCCCGGGTGGATTGCCGCAAGCCGGCCCGATATAGTCCCGCCGCCCGCGAGGCGTTTTCCGATCTCTTGAAGGACTGAAAAACATGAAAATCGTTGCGTTCGAAGGGCAGGGAGGCCCGCATCTTGGCGTTGTCGAGGGCGATCAGGTCGTCGATCTGCAGGCCGCGGACGGCAAAATTCCGAGCGATCTCGGCGAATGGCTCGCTAAAAACAACGGTGACACCAAACAACTCGCCGCCATCGCCAAGAGCGCACCGGCCGCCGCGCGCAAGCCGCTTGCCGGACTCAAATATGCGCTGCCGGTCGGCAAGCCCGGCAAGATCATCTGCCTCGGGCTCAATTATCTTGAGCACGTCAAGGAAGGTTCGCAGCGCGACAATATTCCGAAATTTCCGACCGTCTTCTTTCGCGGCTTGACCTCGATGGTGCCGCACGGCGAACCGATCATCCGGCCGAGAGTGTCGGAGACGCTCGACTACGAGGCCGAGCTGATCCTGGTCATCGGCAAGCGGGCCAAACATCTGACGCCCGCCAATGCAACTTCGTGCATCGCCGGCTATTCCTGCGGCAACGAAGGCTCGATCCGTGAGTTTCAGCGCAAGACCACGCAATGGGACATGGGCAAGAATTTTGACCGCACCGGCGGTTTCGGTCCGTGGCTCGTCACCGCTGATGAGTTGCCCGACGCCGCCAAGGGATTGAAGATCGAGAGCCGCCTCAACGGCAATGTCATGCAGTCGGACAATACCGACAACATGATGTTCCCCGTGGTCGAGATGCTGGTCTATATCACCCAAGGCATCACGCTCGAGCCGGGCGACGTCATCTTCACCGGCACGCCATCGGGCGTCGGTCACGCCCGCAAGCCCAATCCGGTGTGGATGAAGAACGGCGACACCGTCGAAGTCGAGATTCAAGGCGTCGGCACTTTGCGCAATCCGATCGCCGACGAATAGAACTTCGGAATGCGCGATAGGACGGAACGATGGCGCAAACGAGCGCAGCGGCTGCGCAAGCCGCTGCGGTTCTGTGTTGTGCTGCTTGCTTTCTCCGTCGCACTGACGCCGGCGCTGGCCCAGGATGAGATCAAAGTCGGCATCGGCTATGGGCTGGCGTTCTTGCCGATCTATATCTGCGAGGACTTAAAGCTCGTCGAGAAGCATGCCAAGGAAGCGCATCTCGACGCCAAGGCTGAGTTTCAGCATTTCACCAGTGCGGCCGAGACACAGGCCGCCCTAGCCTCGGGCGACATTAACATCGCGCCGTTTGGCACCGCGCCACTGCTCGCGGCCTGGGAGAAGGGCAGGAATAAGCCCGAACAGGTCTTCGCCGTATCGGGCCTGACGTCATTGCCGCTCACGCTGCTCAGCAATCAGCCGGACGTGCAGTCCATCGCCGATCTCAAGTCCGCCGATCAGATTGCGATGCCGACGCTGACTTCACCGCAAATGTATGTGTTGGAGCTGCAATCGGAGAAGGCGTTGAACCGCTATGACCGGCTAAAGAGCCAGGTCGTCGCGCTGTCGCACGCCGACGCGATCAACGATCTGGTCGAAGGGACCGGCCAGGTGAGGGCCTATTTCGCGTCGCCGCCGTATGCCGAGCTCGCGCTGCGCCACGCCAAGATCCACGCCGTGCTCAATTCGTCCGATGTGATGGGCGGCAAATTCTCCTTCGTCATTCTGGCCGCCACCAAGGCCTATATTGACGCCGCTCCGCGCGTGCCTGAAGTGATCGAGAAGGCGATGGATGACGCCGCCCGCATCATCCACGACGATCCGCGCCGCGCCGCGCAGATCTATCTCACCCACGAGCCGTCGGATTTGATGAACGGCACCGCCATGGAAGCCGTGATCCGGGATATCAGGGGCGAATTTGGCAGCGCCGTCTATGGCGTGAAGGCCATAGCCGATTTCATGGGTCGGCACGGCGAGCTCGCAACCGTGCCGCAAGGCTTCCAAGACGTTGCCGTCTCGGCGCTCGCGAGCACGCCGAGCAATTAGTCTGCTACGTAACTAAAGTCCGGCCGGGCCACAATTTTTGCGGATTTCCGAAAAAAAGCGGCCGCATGGCTGCTCCCGCCTCACCGCGCTTGACGGTGACAAATCTCAAAGCGAATCTCCCCGCCAAGAAGAGTCTTCGAGTCTTAATGGCCGACTGAGTCGGCCAGATTCCGATTCTCTATATCGTGCAGAACAACCGCGCCTATCACCAGGAATACATGTATCTCGTCACCACGGCGGCGCGGCACGGCCGCGATGTGTCGAAGATGGACATCCGAACCACGCTGAAGGACCCTAATATCGACTGCGCCACCGTCGCCCGCGGCATGGGCGCCTAGGGCGAAGGTCCGATCACCGATCCCAAAGATCTCGCCCCGGCGCTTACCCGCGCCATCGCTGCGGTCAAAAGCGGCCCGCCGGCCGTGGTCGATGTCGTAACCGACCCGCGCTGAGGAGTTTGTGAATGCAATCAAACAGATCGCGCGGCTCGCATGCGCTGCCGCCGTGGCCGGCATTGCCACTTGGACTGTGGCGCAGGCGCAAGACGCGCCGCCGGGCAATGCCGGTATCGGCAAGCGTCTCTTCATCGCCGATGGCTGCTACACATGCCACGGCCGTTCGGGGCAGGGCGGCGCCTATAACGGCCCGGCGCCGATCCTAGCCAAGACCGCTCTGCCGTTCGACGGCTTCAAGGGCGCAGATACGCAACCCGGTCAACGATATGCCGGCTTTCCCCGCGAGGCTTTTGTCGGATAAGGACATCGCCGACATCTACGCCTTCGTGCGGTCGCTGCCCGGCCCGCGATCGGCGAAAGACATTGCGATCCTCAATTATTGATCGCGAGCGGCGGCGATGGCCCATTCGTCATAAGCGCTGCGACGTGCCTTGCGACAATTTCGGCCGTAAGTCATTTTGACACCCCGCCAGACCGCACTCGGCGGCGCCCGATAGAGAGAGATCATATGGCCGGTTCGACACTCAACGTGATCGCCATCTGCGGCAGCCTGCGCAAAGGCTCCTACAATCGCATCGTGCTGAACCTCTTGCCCGGCTATGCGCCGGCCGGCATGAAAATCACCGAAGCGCCGCCGTGGGCCGACTTCCCGCTCTATAACGCCGATATCCAGAACACGACGGGCTTCCCGGAGCCGGTGCAAAAGCTCGCCGAAGCGGTGCGCGCCGCCGACGGCGTCATCTTCATCTCGCCGGAATACAATTACTCGATCCCGGGCGGCTTGAAGAATGCCATCGACTGGGTATCGCGGGTGCCCAACCAGCCTTTCGCCGGCAAGCCGGTGACGATGCAATCCGCGGCGGGCGGCATTCTCGGCGGCGGTCGCATGCAATACGACCTGCGCCGCTGCATGATCTTTCTCGATGCGATGACCATGAACAAGCCGGAAATCTTTATCGGCAATGTGTCGTCACGCATCGACGACAAGACTGGCCAGATCAAGGACGAGCAGACCATCGGCTTCATCAAGCAGCAGCTCGAGGCTTTCGCAAAATTCATCGCTGCGCACGGCGGTTAAGCTGAACAACAGGCGCCGAACGGCGTTCGCGACAAAAGGGGGAATGATGGCGCGTCTCGACGGCCGCGTGGCGATTCTGACCGGAGGCGCCAAAGGAATCGGCATGCACTATGCGCGTACGCTCGCCGCCGAGGGCGCGCGCCTGATGATCGCCGACATTGCCGATGGCAGCGAGCTCGCCGCGGAACTGGCGCGTGCGCACGGCGCCAATTCAGTGGCCAGCCGCGTCACCGATGTCAGCGACGAGGCTGCGGTGAAGATGCTGATCGCCGATACGATGGAGCGGTTCGGCAAGGTCGACGTTCTCATCAATAATGCCGCTCTGTTCGCGCCGCTTGCCGAGCAGAGCTGTACGGAGATCGATGCCGCCGTGTGGGACCGCGTCATGGCGATCAATCTGCGCGGCCCGTTTTTGATGGTGAAGCACGTTGTGCCGCATATGAAAGCCCAGGGCTACGGCAAGATCATCAATATCGGCTCGAGCACGGCCTTCCGCGGCATCCCCTGGATGCTGCATTACGTCACCTCCAAGGGCGGGATCCTGGCGATGTCGCGGGCGCTGTCGCGCGAGCTCGGTGAGCACGGCATTCGGGTCAATACGCTCGCGCCCGGTTTCACCATGAGCGAGACGGTGATCGCCGAAAATCCCGGGCACGTCGAGACAGCGCGCGCCCGTGCGGTGGCGTCGCGCGCGCTCAAGCGCGACCAGACGCCGGAAGACCTGCTCGGCGCGCTCGTTTTCCTCGCCAGCGCCGACTCTGACTTCGTTACCGGCCAGACCATTGCCGTCGATGGCGGCAACGTTAATACGTGAGGGTTGAATATCTGAGCCTTTGCTGAGCTTTGGCCGAGTTTCGGCCTCGCCCGCCGCATGGCAGACCCGCCATTTGCCGCGTTTATGCGGTATTTTCGCAAGGCGGTGCCATCGCTATAGTCGCTGCCAAGCAATTTCCGGATCTTCTCAGGAGGACACACCATGGCGGTCGCCGCTGCAACTCAGCCCCCGAACTCGAAGCACAATATCGAGGCAATGCGGGAAGCCTTCTACGCGCGGATTGCCACGAAAGACATGGCGCCGTTGTGGAAGGTCATGAGGAGTGTCGTCACCAAGGAGCCGGTGACGCGGACCCAGCCGCATGTCTGGCACTATGACGACGTCAAATCGCTGGTCATGGAATCCGGCGGCCTGATCACGGCCGAGGAAGCCGAGCGGCGCGTGCTGATCCTGGAAAATCCGGGGATGCATGGCGAGTCGCGCATTACCAACACGCTCTTCGCTGGCGTCCAGATGATCATGCCCGGCGAGATCGCGCCTGCTCACCGCCACGTCTCCTCCGCAATCCGCTTCATTCTCGACGGCGAGGGCGCTTATACCGCGGTCGAGGGCGAGAAGGCCTTCATGGCGCCGGGCGATTTTGTCATCACCGCGAACTGGGCCCCGCACGATCACGGCAATCCGTCGAAGCAGCCGATGCTGTGGCTCGACGTGCTCGATTTCCCGGCGGTCAATTTCTATGAAGCCTCCTTCGCCGAGCATTTCGACGATGCGACCCAAGAAACGACGCGCAAGGACGGCGACTCGCTGTCGTTCTACGGCTCGGGCGTGTTGCCCGACGGCACGCCGACAACGAACCGAAGCCCGGTGATCAACTACACCTATGCCCGCACGCGTCCGATCATCGAGCGCATGATGCAGTCCGGCGACGTCGACAAGCGTCATGGCGCGCGGGTGCGCTACGCCAATCCGGTCACCGGCGGCCCCGTGTTGCCGACCATGGGCGCCTATCTCGCCATGCTGCCGAAGGGGTTCAAGGGTGAGCCGTATCGCGCGACCGACGGCACGGTCTTTGTCTGCGTCGAAGGCAAAGGCACGACCAATGTCGACGGCAGCGTGCTCGAATGGGGCAAGAACGACGTCTTCGTCGTGCCGCCGTGGAAGCGCTACTCCCACAACGCGCCAGAGCAGTCTGTGCTGTTCTCGATTTCCGACCGGCCGGCGCAGGAAGCGCTCGGCATCTGGCGCGAGAGCAATTGAGATTGGTCTAGGCGCCACGCCGCGTGCTCGCGGTTCGCTGCCTTACAGACCGATTGTGAATGCGGAAGCGCAACCTGCGGCTTGCGCGCGCACTGTAGCAATGTAAAATACTACCGCACATTTCGCCGGGGGTAGAGGTTGCAACAGGGGACCAAAATGCACGCGATGTCGGTCGTTAAGGTGGTGTTGTTGGCTGGGGTCATGACCGGGATTATGGCCGCGATGAGCCTATGCGGCGCCTCGGCGAAGGGCATGAAGCAGCTTCCGCCCGGCGCCTGCGCCTTCCAAAAGGTGGCGATCGCCAACAACAGGTTCTGTTCGTTCGACTGCGATCCCGCCACGAATTGGTGCTCGCAGCAGCTGTGCGCCAACGGGACGCTGACCAAGGTCGTCCCTTGCTACGGCAGCTTCTGCACCCAGAAGTGCGGCGGCTAATCATCGCCGCCGATCTGACGGTGGTTGGACCCATCCAGGCTTAGCCGAGGCTGGCGGTGGGCATCTTGCCCTCCGCCCTGGAAGCGCGTAACCGCACCGCAAACGGAACGGATACCGCCAACGGGCACTGCTATGGACGCACCGGCAGATAAATCCAAGCCAGCCAAGTCAAAGCTGATCAAGGGCGCAACCGGCGACTGGGAAGTGATCATCGGCTTGGAGGTCCATGCCCAGATCAGTTCCCGGGCCAAGCTGTTCTCCGGCGCCTCGACCGAATTCGGCGGTGAAGCGAATTCGCATGTCTCGCTGGTCGACGCCGCCATGCCGGGCATGCTGCCGGTCATCAACGAGGAATGCGTTCGTCAGGCGGTTCGCACCGGTCTTGGGCTGAAGGCCAAGATCAACCTGAAATCCGTATTCGACCGGAAGAATTATTTCTATCCGGACCTGCCGCCGGGCTACCAGATCAGCCAGTACAAGTCGCCGATCGTCGGCGAGGGCGAGGTGGTCGTCGATTTGCCGGACGGCGAGATAGCGCGCATCGGCATCGAGCGCCTGCATCTCGAACAGGATGCAGGAAAATCCCTGCATGACCAGAACCCGACAATGTCGTTGGTCGATCTCAATCGCGCCGGCGTCGCGCTGATGGAGATCGTGAGCAAGCCCGATCTGCGGTCCCCTGACGAGGCGAAGGCCTATGTGGCGAAGATCCGCAGCGTGGTGCGCTACCTCGGTACCTGTGACGGCGACATGGAAAAAGGCAACCTGCGCGCCGACGTGAACGTTTCCGTGCGTCGGCCCGGCGAGCCGCTTGGTACGCGTTGCGAGATCAAGAACCTCAATTCGATCCGCTTCATCGGCCAAGCCATCGAATTCGAGGCGCGCCGCCAGATCGAGATCATCGAAGACGGCGGCAAGATCGAGCAGGAGACCCGGCTGTTCGATCCGGACAAAGGTGAAACGCGCTCGATGCGCTCCAAGCAGGAGGCGCACGACTACCGTTACTTTCCCGATCCCGATCTGCTGCCGCTGGAACTTTCGCCGTCATTGGTCGAGGAATTGGAAAAGGATCTGCCGGAACTGCCGGACGGCAAGAAGGCGAGGTTCATGCGCGACTACGCACTGCCGGCCTACGACGCGGATGTACTGGTCGCCGAGCGCGCGACGGCGGAATATTTCGAGGCTGTCGTCGGCGATTCCGCCTCGGCGCCACGCCGCGACCCGAAGCTTGCGGCCAATTGGGTGATCAACGAGCTCGGCGGCCGGCTCAATCGCGAGGGCAAGGACATCACCGAGGCGCCGGTTTCCGCTACCGCTCTGGCCGCCATTCTCGATATGATCGGTGCCGGCACCATCTCCGGCAAGATCGCCAAGGATGTGTTCGAGATTGCTTGGGCCGAGGGCGGCGATCCGCGCGCCATCGTCGAAGCGCGCGGCCTCAAGCAGGTCACCGACGTTGCCGCGATCGAGAAGGTTGTCGACGACATTGTAAGTAAGAATCCGGATAAGGTCGCCGACGCCAAGACCAATCCGAAAGCGATCGGCTGGTTCGTCGGCCAGGTCATGAAGGCGTCCGGCGGCAAGGCGAACCCGCAAGCCGTGAATGATCTCTTGAAGAAGAAGGTCGGGATCTGAACGCGACCCGCGTGCGCGCCACGCAACGCCGACGGACGTGTCCCACGGGATGAGAATCGGACACTGTGCGAGGCGCCGTGACGCCATCGGCGAGCCGTCGAAGGTCGCCGCGGACCGAATCAGCGAATCGAATTCGCACCGATTCGCGCGTTTTCGCCTCCCGCGACCGGTCAACACGCCAAGAAACGCACCCGGTGCATAAATTTTTTTCAGGTCGCGCAAGACGTCGCGCGCGCGTTTCGGCGGGCTTAAAATCTTGCGCAAAAACTGCGCTGCGGCGTCGCCCGCCGCGGCGCGATTCAGAAAATAGTAAACAAAGAAAGCCGCATTTCATCGGCACTTTCTCACGTCGCGAAAATTCCGCACGCAATCTCGCGAGCAAAAAAACCTTTTGCTTGGTGAGCTGATTCGCTGTGCGCAAAGCTTGGCGCGCGCAACAGCGGGGCGGGGCGCCTACACACAAAATTAAGCGGAGTCACTGTTATTTTTTTTTCGCTGTAGTAATTCGGAAGGTAGTGCGGATCGATTCGCGACTGCACTGCACCGAATATCGCCACCCACTCAAGCTAGGAGGGCAGCAATGGCGAAGAAGAGAAAAGCGAAAGCTAAGTCGAAGGCTAAGGCGAAGAAGACCACTCGGAAGAAGAAGTAGTCTACGCCGTCTTCGGTCTTTGATTTCTCTTGAGGTCGAAGATCGGGTCACACGGACCGGCCGATGTCGGGAGGGTCGTCATGATCGCTCTGCGCTGGCCGGCTCCGGTGAACAGCAGGGGGCGTCGGCGGGACGGAGGCGTAAGCTTCACGATCGCAACTACTCTACGCGATAGTGTTGACGAGATACGGCAAGTTCCGATCTCGCTCCGGTGTTCAACCGGCAGACTTAATCCTTCAACCATCTCGCCGACGCCCTCGGATATCCTCTTGAGACTTTCCCTGGCGCTGTGGAGAAATTCCGTGGCGCCTTTTTTATTGGATCGTGGGTCATTCCCGAATGCCGGGCGTCCGGCGTAAAGCCAAAGCAAGCCGAGCCGCAGCAGACCTCGCGCGACGCCGCAGGCGAGGCGGGTCGCGGCGCAAAGAGCCGATCGAACTCTATTACTGGCCGACGCCGAACGGCTGGAAGATTTCGATCATGCTCGAAGAATGCGGGCTGCCTTACGTCGTGCGCCCGGTCGATATCTCCAAGGGCGAGCAATTCGCGCCGCGTTTCCTTGCGATCTCGCCGAACAACCGGATGCCCGCGATCGTCGATCTGGTGGGCCCCGGCGGACGGCCGATCTCGGTCTTCGAATCGGGCGCCATCCTGCAATATCTCGGGCGCAAGACCGGCAAGTTTTATCCGCGCGAGGAGCGGACGCGAACCGCAGTCGAAGAATGGTTGTTCTGGCAGATCGGCGGGCTCGGGCCGATGGCGGGTCAGGCGACGCATTTCCGCCGCTACGCGCCGGAACCGATTGCTTATGCGGTCGACCGCTATACCGACGAAGTCAATCGTCTCTACGGCGTGATGAACACCCGGCTCGCGAAGCACGAATTTCTAGCCGGGCGCTATTCGATCGCCGACATGGCTTGCGTCGGCTGGGTGCGGCTCGCTGAGCGGCAAGGTCAGAATCTTGCGCAATTTCCAAATCTCAGGCGCTGGTTCGAAACCATCCGTGCACGGCCCGCCGTCAAACGCGCCTTTGCTATCCGCATTGAGGCTGCGTCCGCAGTCGACATGAACGACCCGAAAGTGCGCCGGATATTGTTCGGCCCCCGGGCGCAATAACGCATATCCCGGAAAAGCGGGGACATGCGCAAAAAGGCGCGGATTTCCTTCGCCGCCAGAGTGCGGTAAGTTACCGCCCAACGCCATGCAGCCCTCAATTTCCCAATCGCAACAGATACTTGCGCGCGCCTTTGCGGCCCACCAGGCCGGCAATACCGCGCAGGCCGAGTTCCTCTATAAAATGGTGCTTCAGGCCGACAAGAAGCAGTTCGATGCCCTGCATATGCTCGGCCTCATCGAGGCGCAGCGCGGCAATTTCCCGGCCGGCCTCGCCCGCATCACCGATGCGCTCCGGGTACGGCCGAACGCGCCGGAGGCCCTGGTCAATCTCGGGCGAATCCAAAGCGAGCTTGGCGATCCGGCGGCTGCCGTCGCGACCTACAAGAAAGCGGTCGCCGCCGATCCGAAATCGGCACTGGCGCACAGCAATCTCAGCATCCTGTTGCGGAGGCAGGGGCAGAACGACGAAGCGCTCAGCCATTGCGACAAGGCGCTGCAGATCCTGCCCGACTATGCCGACGCCTGGAACAATCGCGGCAACGCTTTGTTCGACCTTTCGCGCGTTGAGGAGGCGCTGACCGACTACAACAAGGCCGTCGCGCTCGCACCGAACCATGCCTATGCGCATCTCGGTCGTGGCAATGTCTTCGCGGCGCTCGATCGCCCTGACGACGCGCTTGCCGCCTATGACCGTTCGCTGGCGATCAATCCGCACCTGGTTGAAGCATTGCTGGCCCGCGGCGAGGTCTTTCGGCAACTCGGCCTCGACGACGAAGCGCTGACAGCCTTTGACCGCGCGCGGCAGCTCAAGCCGGATTCTGCGGAAGCTTGGCTCGGCTGTGGCAATGCCCTGATTGCGCTTCGACGGCACGACGAAGCCTTTGGGGTCTATGACCGGGCGCTGGCGCTGATGCCGGATCTGCCTGCGGCGTGGCTCGGCCGCGGCAACGTCTTTCTCGAGTTCAAGCGCTTTGCCGAGGCCTTTGCCGCCTATGACCGGGCCCTGAATTCGGATCCCGAACTGGCGACGCATTTTGCCGCCGGCCATCGCCTTCATGCCAAGCTCAGTATCTGCGACTGGACCGAACTCGATGCCGATGTGACCTACCTGTTGTCCATGCTGCGCGAGGGCAAGACGGTCAGTTATCCGTTTCCGATTCTGTCCATGCCGTCGACGCCGGCCGAACAACTGCTCTGCGCCAAACTCGCCATCGCCGATTTGCCGCCGGCGCGGCCGGTCTGGAACGGCGAGACCTATGCGCACGATCGCATCCGGGTCGCTTACCTTTCGTCCGACCTGCGCGAACATGCCGTCGCTTACCTGACCGCCGGCTTGTTCGAGCAGCACGACAAATCGCGCTTCGAGACGACAGCCATTTCGGTCGACGCCGGAAGCGACTCCGAAATCGGCCGCCGGGTGAAAGCGTCATTCGATCGTTTCATCGTCGTGCCGTCGCAGAGCGATCAGGACATCGCCGAACTGATCCGCCAGCTCGAAATCGATATCGTCGTCGACCTCAACGGCTTCACGCGCAATTCCCGGCTCGGAGTTTTCGCGCGGCGGCCGGCGCCGGTTCAAGTGAACTATCTCGGCTATGCCGGCACCATGGGCGCCGACTTTTACGATTACATCATTGCCGATGCGACTGTGATTCCGGAGGAGCATTTCGAGCATTACAGCGAAAAAGTGATCTGGCTGCCCGGCACATTCATGGCGAACGATGATAAACGGGCCACGGCCGCGCGCGTGCCGAGCCGCGCCGAACTGCAATTGCCGCAAGACGGCTTCGTCTTTTGCAGCTTCAACCAGGCCTGCAAGATCGAACCGACCATGTTCGGCGTCTGGACGCGGCTTCTCAAAGCTGTCGACGGCAGCGTGCTGTGGCTCAAGGACAACGATCCGACCGCGTCCGACAATCTCCGTCGCGAAGCGGAACGGCGCGGGGTCGCCGCGGAGCGCCTGATATTCGCGCCCTCGGTGCCAGACGTCACGGCGCACTGGGCGCGGCAACAGCGGGCTGATCTATTCCTCGATACGTTGCACTATAACGCGCACACCACCGCGAGCGACGCGCTCTGGGCCGGCGTGCCGGTCTTGACCTGCATCGGCTCGACCTTTGCGGCGCGCGTCGCCGCAAGTCTGGTCCACGCCGTTGGGTTGTCTGAATTAGTGACGGGCTCGCTCGCCGACTATGAGGCGCTCGCGCTCAAGCTTGCGCGTGAGCCGGCGCTGCTGAGCTCGATCAAGGCCAAGCTCGCCGGGAACCGGACGAGCTTTCCGTTTTTTGACACGGCCCGCTTCACGCGCCATATCGAGGCTGCCTACACGACAATGTGGCAGCGCCGGCAGCGCGGCGAGCCGCCGCAAAGCTTTGTCGTCGATCCAAGCTGAAAAGCCGCTTTGCAGCCTAGTCGCGTCTATTTCGTCCGCGTCCAGGTCTGCGACTTGCACAATACGCTCAACACGCAGCCCTTCAGCTCCGCGCTGTTCGCATCGTTCAAGGTGAAGGAGCCGCTATAGGTCTTGCCGTCCGACGCATTGTAAACGCTGCCGGACCATTGATTAGGCGTTCCGCTGGGCCGCATGCCGAGAACGATCTGGACGCCGATCAGTGGCCGGCTCTGCTTGCTGGCGTCGGCATTGTTCTTGTCGGTTTTCGGCCGTCCGGTCGCCGGATCGTTCGGCTCTTTCAGCCATACCAAAGTACCGCACAGCGCGCCGCCACAATTGGTGACGCGCACTTGGCTGTCCCTATCGCCGGTATACCAAGTGCCTGTGGGGTCGGCGGCGAGCGCGGGCCCAATCAGCCACGATCCGCTGCACGACGCGATTGTCGCAAGCCAAAGCGCTAACGCCGCTTTACGGTAATTTTTCATTGCTGCCTCGTTGTTTCCTGTCAGGCGCGGCGGACCATAAACGACACGCCGGCGATTACATAGTTGTCCAATAAAGCCGGGGAAAACCGCAATTGCGGCAGCTCGTCAACGAACCAACGCGCGCGGCGTTCCTTAATGACGCGTTGCCGAAATCGCAGCGATCGCACCGCGCGGTTCACATTCGATTCATCGCATTGTTTAAACCACCATTCAAATCTTCCGATGATTATCCGCATGTCGGCTGGGGCAAAAAGCCGATGAACACACGAGAGCGTTTTTGGGGTCTCGAGGTGTAAACAGGGGAGTGGGCAATGGCTCGGTTTGAAATTCTCGACAGCACTATGGCGCCGCTCGGCGAAGGGCCCGCCGCAGGCGACGTGCTCTTCGAGCTCGGCATGATGTATTCGATCGGGCGCGACGTGCCGGTTGACCTCGTCGCCGCGCACAAATGGTTCAATCTCGCGGCGACCAAGGGAAGCGCCGACGCCATCCGATTGCGGCGCGAAGTCGCTGGTCAGATGTCGGACGCCGAGATTGCCGCAGCTCAGCGCGCGGCGCGCGACTGGCTGCGCAGCAACGAAATGCCGGCGGTACCGGCAATGGTTGCTGCTGCGGCAGCAATGCCTGCGCTCGCGGCGTAAATACGGCACTGAAGCAAATCACCAATCCGGACGCGTGCCGTATTGGAGCATGGTCTCATCCGAAAAACCGAATCCACTTTTCGGGATCATGCTTCTTAAGAGCGCGCGCCGGGTTTGTGCACCCAGAACCGATACATGCCGGCAAATGTCTCCGGTCGTTCGGTTTCGAATACGTGCCAGCGATCGAGATCGGCGAAAGCGTCGAAACGCGCTTTGTGCGTGAGGCCCGAGATCTCCGGAAAGCGCCTGACGAAGGCGTCCGAGGTCAATGCATCAAGAATGAAGCCCGCGAATTGCAGGCCGTTCGCCTCAAGGAACGACTTGATGTCTGGCAAAGAGGTCCGGTGCTCTTGCGGATGGAATAGCAGGTCCCGGCATTCGCTGACGGTGAAAAAGTCGCTCCATTGGCTGATCGATTTCAGCAGCGAGCCGTCCTCGGCGCCGGCGACGACTTCGCGGATGCGCCGGATGTCTTCCGGCACCGGCTTGTAGCCGCGCTCGGCGATCAGCGCGCGGGCCGCGACGACATTGCGCCGCGCCAATTCGCTGTAGAGACCAACCTGCATGATCCCGCCGGGGCGCAGCAGCGGCAGGAGAACTAGCCAAGCCGCCCACAGATCGGCGGTGTGATGCAGCACGCCGGACGAGTCGATGAAGTCGAAACTGCGGCCGAGAGATCCGAGCTTCATGATGTCGGCCTGAGCGAATTCGATATTGGTCAAGCCGAAACTCTGCGCCATTCGTTTGGCATAGCTGAGGCTTGAGAGACTGAGATCGATGGCAAGGAAGCGGGCACTGCGCGCCTTGCTAGCGAATTCGGTGGCGAAAAACCCGGTGCCGCAACCGGTGACAAGGACGTCGGCTAGCGGCTGCGGCCGGCGATTGAGAATAGCCGGCTGTATTGGCGGACCAGCTTTGATCCAGAGCGGATAAGGGTTCTCCTCGTATTGCTCCCGCACGGCAGAGGAAACCTCGCCCTCGATCTCGGTGAGGGTGGGAAGCGTGGCCCTAATCTGGCGCTCCTCGGCCGGCTCCTTGATCTGTTGGATCAGCAAGTCCTCGATGGGGCGCGGCCAGGTTCTTTCGAGCAGCCGCTCGGCGTTTTCGAGCATATGCAGAGGCAAATAAGCGCCGAGCGCGGCCAAATGCAGCGGCGATATCTCGGTATCGTTGCTCAGCGCATCGTCGACCGTAGCGCGCAGACGCTGCGCGTGGAGGCTCTCCTCGTCGGTCAACGAGAAGACGTATTGATTGATGAAACATTGTCGCGCGAGCGCGCCATAGAAGTTGAGCAGCCGTTCGTCCTGCGGCGCGAGCGACGGCTTGGTCGCGATCAGTGCGTCAAGAACGGCATGACGGAGAATCGTCAATAGTCGCTCGAGGCCGACATCCGTGATCGGATCGCATTCCAGCAAACTATGCAGCAGGTTGTCGTCGGCCAGAGCCGACAGTACGGGAGCGCGGAGAATCTCTGCGGCCGGTAGCCGCGCCAGCCATGTCCTATCGGCACGCGCGATCGCTTCGTTCACCCGGTCGTCGAGCTTGATCAGGCTGATGCACACCCCGGCGAGCTCGCGCGGCACGGCCCAAGCTTCGACGAGAGCGCGCTGCACCAGTTTGCGGAATTCGCCGCCGGGATCGATTGTGAAATTGGTGAGGATTGCGCATTGTGCGAACAAGATTCTTCCGGTTTCTGTCTCCTTCAGCTCAAGCGCGCGCGCCGCGGTCAAAATAGCGGACGGAACATCGCCTGCCGAAAGATAGGCTTTGGCGAGTTCTTCGCGGGCGCCTGTCAGGTCGGGTTCGAGCGATAGCGCGCGCTCGATATGGCCGATAGCATCGCGCGGAAGACCCAAGGCCGAAAGTGCGGCGCCAAGCCCGGCATGAGCACCAGCATGACTGGGCTCGCGCATCAAGACTTGCCGATAATTCGCCGCTGCCGCATCCCACTGCTGCTGCTCGAAGGCGATATTTGCCAGGTTGATCCGCGCCGCTGACGCGTTCGGGCTGAGCGCGAGCACCTGCTCGTAGCAGGCGACGGCCTCCGCCGATCGGCCTTCCTCGCGGCGCACATTGCCGAGATTGAGATGCGCCGGTGCATAGTCGCTGCGGATTTCGATTGCGCGCTCGAGATGTCTTGCGGCCTGGTCGAGGCGGCTCAAGGCTCGCCACGCCAGAGCGATGTTGTAGTGATATTCCGCCTTGTGACCGTTCGCGGCGATCGCCTTTGCGATTAAATCGACCGCCGAGGACGCATCGCCTTGTGAGAGCGCGATCAGACCGAGATTGTGCAGCCCGTCGGCATGATCGGGGGCAAGCGCAAGCAGGTCGCGATAATGCCGCTCGGCATCGGCGATCGCTCCTTTTTGATGAAGCGCAACCGCCGCACTAAAGAGTTTGTCGACGGATCTCGCCGGCACTGTCGCTGGGCCGCGATCCTTTGACACTTGTCGCTCGCTCATCTCGATTTCCGTGGCGGCCGATCTGGGCCATGATTCGGGTGAGGTCAACCGCAGCGTTATGCGGGCTGTCCAGGTCGGGCGCGCCGCTCGTCGGGCGAACGGTCGCTTTCTTGGCTTGTCGACATTTTGTCGCTATATATTGGGGTGTGCTGTATTCCGAGGACGCGATTTTAATCGCCTTCAGATCGCGAGACGACTCTATAACATAGTGCTTATCGGGCAATTTGGGTGAATTTCTGATGGCTCTCGTCGCTCCTGCCGACACAAAAGAGAAGGATTTGACCGCGCGGCACACGTTCATGCTTTTTCCGACGCCGATGTTCACCGGAACGCTGCCCGATATGAGCATGTGCGACCGGATCGAGACGCGCGTTCGCGCCTTGCGAGCATCGGGCAACGGACAGTCCTCTCCGAAAAGAGGAAGCCCCGCCTGGATGTCAACGGACGACCTTCACACCCTTCCGCAAATGAAGGAGTTCGTCGATGTCGTCATGGTGGAGGCGGGGAAAGTACTAGACGCTTACACCGTGCAACGAGACTCGCACTACATCACCAATATGTGGGCGAACATTACTCATCCGAACCATCGCCAGAACATGCACGTTCATCCCAACTGCCTGCTCAGCGGTCTAGTTTACATCAAAGCTCCGCCCAATTGCGGACCGACTATGTTTGCTTCGCCGCGTCGGTTCTCTAAGAATCTCGAACCGAAATATCGAGAACGCAACGATTTGAATTCGGATTTTATTCTCTTCCCCGCGGAACGGGGCCGCATGTTGATTTGGCCGAGTCATATTCCGCATGCCGTAGAGCAGGGAACTGCGGACGAGAGCGAAGACCGGATCGTCGTTCCGTTCAATATCATGATCCGCGGACTCATCGATCTTTTTACGGCGCGTTTCGATTTGAGTTAAGAGAGCTGATTAAGCTCATCGGCGCGCAACGGTACGCTGTGCTGGTAGCTGCCGCGCCGCTAAGGGCCATAAACGGCCGCGCCAGCGCTAAAGCGCGATCCCCGTCAGGCGGGTTTCGTTCCGACCACGCAATGATGTGGCCTCGTGACGAAAAGCGTGCCGGTTTTGCGCTCGGCCTCCGCCGCCTTGTGGAAGAACTGGGTTTCCGTTGCAGTGAGCCGCGCCAGAACGCGGCTTTCGAGATAGCTCCAGTGAGGGCCGCCGGCGCGATTGAACGAAGCCAGCATCGGGAAGCAGGTCAGATCCGTAATGCCGCCCGCGTTCATGCGCCGGTAGATTGTGTGGTCCGCCACGCCACGCGGGCCAACTAGGGCCGGCGCATCGTCGACCTTGCGCTGCAATTCATCGGGAGATCAAGATGCCACGGATGAGCTATGTCGATCGCGCGCACAATCACGCCGACCCGGCCGCCGGGCTTCACGACACGCCGCATTTCGCTGAGCGCGACGTCGGCGTCGCATTCCTCCAGCACCGTCACACTGTAGGCGTGATCGACGCTGTTTTCCGCAAACGGCAGCTTCTCGGCGTTGCCAACTTCAAAGCGCAAGCGGTCGGCCAGCCCCTCCTGTCGCGCAAGATCCCCAGCCTCGCGCAACAGGTAGGCGTTGAGATCGACGCCCACGATCTTGTTCGATGGTCCGAAGCTTTGCGCCGCAATCCGCGCGACGGCCCCCGAACCGGCTCCGACATCGAGAATGGTTTCGCCCGGTTGCGGCGCGAGAAGATGAAAGACGGTGCGAACCATTCCCTCATAGCTCGCACTTCTGGCACGGTCTTCCAGCACTGCGACGCCGCCGAGATACGGGCCGCGAGGAGAATAATGGTGAAATGATCCGTCAGCGCCGGCAGCGCGGCGCTCCACTGAGCGGCCGATAGAAGCAAAGGAAAAAGGACCAGGGCCGGGCCTTGCCCCTGGATCCGATAGGTGACGCCGGCATGGCTGCCTTCAAATGGTCCGGCAGGACCTTTGGAAGCCTTGCCCGGAAGATCACACAAAGCCTTGACGAATTTCTCGGTGTTATCGGAGACACAATCCGCCCAGATCGGCGCGGCGTAGCCCTTCAGG
>JBAUCK010000247.1:0-2885 GCA_049677525.1 Xanthobacteraceae bacterium | reverse complement strand
TTATTGCCAGCCATGGTCGGCGCCTCCACGGACGTTATTACTGGTATCATGGCCATTGCTATTATCACGGCCGCAGCGGCAGATGGTACCGCGTCTCGCACCACTATTGCCGCTGAATTAATGGCGCGGAAGTTGTCGACGCGCGGTTCGCATGCGGCTCGCTCGCCTACGAGCAAAATTGGGCGTATTGCGAATACGTCTTGCTGACTAAGCAAGCTCAATGGCGCCGATCTTGCAGCCGGTCATGCCGATACTGAAGGCATCGTATGATGAAGCGCATCAAGATCATTCACAAGACGGAGTATCACTACAATCAACCCGTCACTTTCGGCCCACACCGTTTGATGATGCGGCCGCGCGAGGGACATGACGTTCATATCACGCGCGCTGGTCTCGACGTCGAACCGACGGCGACCATACGTTGGTTGCGCGACATTTACAGCAATTCCATTGCCATACTGACGTTTACGGAGCCGTCGCAGAAATTGAGCATCGTCGGCGAGGTGGAAGTTGAACTCCGCGACGATAATCCGATCGAATGTCTCATCGATCCTGATGCCCGGCTGTTTCCCTTTCAATATTCCCCCGACGAGCAAATAGAGCTGATCCATTATCGTTTGCCCAGCTATCCCTACGAGGGACCAAAGTTGCAACGCTGGCTGACCGATCTGTACCGGCCAGGTCAGACGATCGGGACATTTGAGCTTCTCGAGAAACTGAACACGCAAATATACCGCGCATTTGCCTACGCGCACCGCGACGATATGGGCGTGCAATTGCCATGTGACACGCTGGTGCGTGCGAGCGGTTCGTGCCGCGATTTCGCGGTATTCATGATGGAAGCCGCGCGGCATTGGGGGTTCGGCGCGCGATTTGTCACCGGCTATATCCAGATGGCGGAAGGCCAGCACGGTGCCACGCACGCCTGGACGGAAATTTACATTCCCGGCGCAGGCTGGCGCGGGTTCGACCCGACGAACAACAAGCTTGCTGGTAACGAACATGTTTCCGTCGCCGTCGCGCGCGAACAAGAAAAGGCATGCCCTCTGTCCGGCATATGGGAAGGCCCCGGCAATGCATTCAACAACATGAATGTTTCAGTACAGGTCCTTTCCCTCTAACTTCTCAGCGTCTTTGGCGTGCGGGTTTTGGCCTGGTTGCCCAGATCTTGTCGGCGAAGTCCTGGTTCACAATTTCGACGATCCTGGCGATGACCTGATCATGCAGGCGTGGTGAAGCGAAACGCCCAACTCTTCGCGGGCCTAGTTTCGGCCGCTGCCGTTAGTGGCGCTCGATCCACAGCGGATTGTCCGGCCTGGTCCGGCATTGAATGTCGCTCGCTCTACCGAGCGGCGCGCTGGAATTCAGAAGCTGCCGTGCCGGTAGCGACACGGCGCATCATTCCTCCGGCTACCCCCACGCCGAACACGGAGAGCCACCGTGAGTGAAATCGAAGAGATGCGAGCTTGTCAGCGAGGAGACTGCGTTCTGTACGACGACAATTGTCCCGATCCAGGCGGTAAATCCCGCAGCACGAAACAAAAGGTAATGCGCCATATACATGGCCAGGAGCACGATTGTTCCGAGCAGCCCGAGCTGTATGGCAACGCCAAAATACTGATTGGAGGATGGCACTCCTGTCGGCCACTTTGGCTGTCCTTTTTAGCGACGCAGCGGATACCGGCTCTGGATTCTTGCCCCGCGCTTTGTCGTGGGATCGCTGCTATGTTTCGCTGTCGCGTTGCGTTTTGTAATTTGGGATATCTTTCTCTTACGTGTTCGAAGGGTCTCCGCCAAACTCCGGTGATCAAACTCAGGCGAAGGACCTATCGCGTCCGAGGCCGGGACCGCCCTGACCTCAACGCCCAAAGCGTATGCTGCCGGAGGTGGCTCGAGAAGATGGCATCCGAGACCCGCTGATCCAGGCCGTAAATATAATGGTGGAAAGGAGAACGCCGATGAACGTCGCGGAAAAGGCCAGTGCGAAGCTGCGGCCGAATACCGTGGACTTCGAGCGCTTCCGGTTGCGCCGCTTCATCGAAAGCCTTGGCACGGAGGAACTCGACACCCACGACGCGGCCATCGATCTCGCCGACCTCGCTGGTGTGATGGAAGGCAACGCGAAAGCGGTGCTGTTCCGCTCGGCGGGTCCGGAGCATGACAAACTTATCGGCAATGTCATGGGGAGTCGCGCCCGGATCGCGACGGCGTTCGGCGTGAAGCCGCACGAGCTCATGAAGGAAGTGATGCGGCGGCTGCGCAACACGCCCGAGATTTTCGAGGTCCTCCGTGCGGAGGCACCCTGTCAGGCGGTGGTGCTGACCGGCGCCGACGCCGATGTCACCAAGCTTCCCGTCCATCTCCAGCACGGCGCTGACGGCGGGCCCTATATTTCCGCCTCGATCGACTACGTCATCGATCCCAAGACCGGGTTTACTAATGTCGGGCTGCGCCGGCTGATGTTGCGCTCGGAACACGAGACCGGCATCGATCTCGTGGCGCCGAGCGATCTCAAGGCGATCTACGAGGCCAACGCTGCGGCAGGCAAGCCCACGCCGGTGAGCTTCGTGGTCGGTGCGCATCCGGCCGATCACGTGGCCGGCGTGATGCGGTTGCCTCTGGACGAACTCGGCATCGTCGCGAGCCTGCGCGACGCGCCGTTGCCGGTGGTCAAGAGCATCACGAACGACATTCGTGTTCCGGCCGACGCCGAATATGTCATCGAGGGCTATCTCGACGAGCGCGGCCATGTCGAGCCGGAGGGACCCTATGGCGAATTCCTCGGCTATTACGGGGCGGTGAAGCGCAATCCGGTGTTCCACGTCATGGCAATCACGCGCCGCGACGACGCGCTGTTTCAGACTTCGACCATCGGCGGCAAGACG
>JBAUCK010000246.1:0-2794 GCA_049677525.1 Xanthobacteraceae bacterium | reverse complement strand
CCAGACCGATTGTCGTGACCGTTTGCATAGGTAGCTCCTCCGAATCGTGGGAGCCTTAACAGCGCCCACATCCATGGCGCTCGCGCGCCGGGTGGAGGAGCCGTCCACAGCATCATAAGCGGACATTGCGACCACAACGATCCCAATCGTACTTTCACTGCCACAAGCCGAGGTTCTTGATCGCTGTCGGGAGCGTTTTTGACTTGTGTCTCTCGCAATAGGCCGCAACCTTTGCGGAGTTACCTTGAAAGCGGTCGTAATTTAAGACGTTGCTATTGGCGGCCGCATTGTAATATCCGCTTATCCAAAAGCGGACGAAATCCCGATTTTCTGGACTGTATCCGAGCCAGCCGCCACAAGTGATCTGATTCATATCGACCCTGATCTGAGCCACACTCGGCGAGGAAGTGGCCACAAGCAAAGTCGCCACAACGAACAAACCATTCCATCTCATAGCTTTTCTCCGAACCCAGGATGTCACTGCGGGCCAATCGCGCTCTGCAAGGCAGTCATCACGCTCGCTTGCGGATGATATTGGCACCACGATTTCACGATTCCGATATTTTTCTGGTGTAAAAGCACATCCACAGATGTTTTGCGCGACTGATAGCTGAACCAGCCGCTCATCCACGCGGAGAAGTCACGAGACATTGAAGGCGACATTGCTAGGTATTGGTTGCATGTAAACGCACTCATATCGATCGTGACTTGTGCATTTGCGGCAACTGGAAGAAGCGAGATTGCAAGCGCGGTAATAAACAATCGAAGTTTCATTTGGTCGTCCTTTTTAGTTCTACGCCACGACTTTAGAAATCTCGGGCAATGCCGCAGGAGGCAATCAGTATCTTGCGTGCATCGACATACGTCAACGGTAATCCATTGCACGCGAATGTCCGTTCCATGCCATTAGCGGACGTCCTTCCCCGGACAATTCTTTCCGGAATGACCGCCTAAACCCTGGGAGTCGGCGACGCGAGCCAATGCCAATTCCTCAGGATATGGGAATGTCTTCGCGACGACACGGTCGAGCAAATCAAGCTCGAGCGGCAGAACTTCCAATCGGTGCGAAGGCAATGTCTGCATGAGATTTTCGATCATGGCTCGCAATCGCCGGACAACCTGCAGATTGTTGGCGCCGTAGGTACGCACTTCGCTGAAGGTGAGATGCACAAAGTCTTCCCAGTTGGGCGTGCGAAAGACCACGCGCAAATGCCCCGTTTTGTCCAAAAGTTCGTCGGTGCGCAAATGGCGTGTTCCAACCAATCGCAGCATGCGATGGAGCTGATCGATCGCGAGCACCGCAGTTGTTGGATCATTGATTGCCGGCGACAAGGCCTTCAGCGCAATGTCAATAACAATGCGAAAGGCGAAAGTGGGATCTTGCTCCATGGTGCGTTCCGTTCCGAACGCCACAGCTGACTGTAGGACACTGTCTTCTACGCCGTCGCCGTAGATGTTGAAGAGCGGCTCGTCGACCCCGACGAAGTCGCCAACCCGGGGTACAAACTCGATCACGCTGTTGCGAAGCACGGCCTCTTGCATCAGCCTCTTCAACTCAACTGCGAGCACGATGCCAGAGGACCCGTGGTGGAAAATCGTGCGTGCCGGAGCTCGAAGCTTGAGAGGCCGGTCGTCTGAGGTGGCGGGTCCGAAGCTCTGCTCCGGATAGACGTCGCGAATGACCTGCAAGCCGCTGTTGCCGACGTATCTCAGAATGGTTATCGGCCGCAGCAATCTCGATGCGTGATCGATCAAGTAGAAAAAGCCCGCAAACGACAAGACACCGAGTACTCCGGCGGCGAGCAAGGGAAACTGATAGACCTTCGCATCGATGCGATTCTGAACGCCGTTCGCAAATAGCCATGTGAAGATGAAAAGGCCCACGGTATTCCGCACAACCTTGTCTTGCAGCAGAGTTGGCGCAATGACTCTCGGGGTCAGGGTACCGCTCGCGACCTGAATGGCAATCAACAAGGAGCCGAATGTAAAAACCATGAATGAGAGTGTTGCGGTGATTATGGCTTGCAGCATTGCTTGCGCACCGGGCACGCCGAAACCCAAAAACGTCCATTGGAGCTTGCCATCGAGCCAGTGGAGCGCTCTTGTTGCGGCCATGGCGAAGGGAATGGCGACAATCGGAATCGTCCAGAGCGAGGATCTCAGGCGGCTTCGCGTGCGATACCACAAACTCCAATACATATGGGTGAACCCCTCCCTCGGCCGAACGTCAGCGACGGCGCCTTGATTGGAATTTCGCGCTGAAGATTCCTCAGTCGCTACTTTCCGTCGATCTCCGGGGCGGCGTCAACTGCGACAACAATCGCTTGCTTCGGCCGTGAATTCTTCCGGGCGCATCACTTCTAGAGGAACGCTTGGGCGCGCATCCGTCGAATGTCCGAGTTGGGGAATAAACGAGCCTTACGCCGGGCGCCGCCAATGCTCAGCGGGTTTTGAATCCCGGCGGCGGCCGCGCAAATCTCGGCAATCGGCCGAGCCAGCATCCGAACTTCGGCAATCGCGACGGCGGCCGAAACCATGTGGCTAATCGGCCTTCGCGTGGCGCGCAGTAAATACCTGCAATAATTAGCTTTTATCTCCATTCACTGCGCTATCTCCGCTTTCGGGGGTAAAGCGGACATCAGCAATCTGAGCGGTCGCGGCAGCTACTGATGCTGTGGACGGCGCCACCCTACGACATCGAGCTGCTATAGTATGGCTGCGTTGAACCGAGAGAAATTCAAGGGCAACGCAGAGACGATAGGAGGCTGAAGTTTTGAAGGAATTGGCGAGGACA
>JBAUCK010000245.1:0-2391 GCA_049677525.1 Xanthobacteraceae bacterium | reverse complement strand
CCACCTCGGCAATGCCGCGATGCTGCCTCTCTACGGAATGGCGGTAGTTTCCGATAAGCACGCCGATCCTGCGAGCTTTGTCGCCATTACAATTGTGGTCGCGCAAGGCATAATGATTCTAACGTCGCTCGCCGCCATGCAGCTTGGCGAACAGAAAGGCCTTTGGCTTGTGTTACTAATTTCTTTTGCTGCACTTCCGGTGCGCGGCGTCGTTGCGGCCCTTGTTCATAAGCCAATGGGGCGTCTACCCTGTGCAAACCCTCGACGGTATCGGCGCATGCAAAGTGTGGCGGTACCTGGCCTTGTCGCGCGCATCCTCAATGGCACCGGACGCATCAATGTCGGGTTGGGGACTGTTATGACGGCGCAAGGCGTTGGAGCCTCCCTCAGTCCTGCGATCGGCGGCTGGATCGCACAGGAAATCGGTTACAGCGCGATGTTCCTCGTCCTCGGCGCCTTTGCGATAGGTTCGGTCGCTTTGTGGCTTGGCTTCGCATCGACCGTGCGTGATGCCAGCCGGGTTGCTTCCAATGAAGACGAATTGCCGCCCGCGGCGCGCGAGCATGTGGTTCGAGCCGCATCACCATGATGGATTACTTGGTTCTCTCGCCCCGCCTGGTCACCTGGATCATCACGGCTATCGCCGTGACAGGTGTGATTGTACGGCCGTTCGATCTCATGGAGGCTATCTGGCCCGTCATCGCGGTTGTCATCCTGCTGGTTTCGGGCTTGATCGCTCCGGGAACCGCACTAGCGGGAATTGCCAAAGGCACTGACGTTTATCTGTTCCTGACCGGCATGATGTTGTTGGCGGAAGCTGCACGCCATGAAGGCCTTTTCGGTTGGCTCGCGGCACTGGCGACGACCCACGCCAATGGATCGCCAAAAAAATTGTTTCTCCTGACCTACATTGTTGGAACGGTAGTGACGGTCTTCCTGTCAAACGACGCAACCGCCGTTGTATTGACGCCGGCCGTCGCAGCTGCGGCCAAAGCCGCAGATACCAAGCAGCCGCTTCCTTACTTGTTGGTCTGCACCTTTATTGCCAATGCAGCTTCCTTCGTCCTACCAATCTCAAATCCGGCCAACCTCGTGATTTACAGCAGCGCCATGCCGCCATTGCTGCCGCGATATCTGCTACCCTCTGTCGTGTCGATAAGCGCGACCTACGCTTTCCTATTCTGGACGCAGCGCAACGCATTGGGGCAGCCCATAGCCAAGGACATCACGATGCCGGTGCTTTCGGCCGGCGGCCGAACGGCGGCGTTCGGCATCGTCGCGACCGCCGTGGCGTTGCTGGCCGCTTCCGCCCTGGATATCCAGCTTGGGCTGCCGACCTGCGTAGCTGGAGCAATCACGGCAGCAGTCGTATTGATACGCGATCCCGGCAAAGCACTCCCAACGATCCGAGGCGTCTCGTGGGGTATCCTCCCTCTGGTGGCTGCGCTGTTCGTGTTGGTCGAGGCATTAGCCAGCACCGGCGTCATCGCCACGATCAGTGGCTCTCTGCGGACGGCGGCCGAACGTTCTGAGATCTGGACCGGGTGGGCTGCTGGACTGACCGCCGCCCTCGCGAGCAATCTTGCAAACAACCTGCCGGTCGGCCTAGTCGCGGGAAGCGCGGTCCAGGCGGCGCATGCGCCCGCTAAAATCACGAGCGCTGTTTTGATCGGCGTTGACCTCGGACCGAATCTTTCTGTGACCGGTTCGCTCGCCACCATCCTTTGGCTCAACGCCCTGCGGCGCGACGGGCATCATATCGGTGCAATGAAATTCTTGAAAATCGGCGCGTTTGTCATGACGCCCGCATTGCTGCTCGCAATCGGCACAGTCCTTTTTCTTAACTGAAGGTTGATGGACCTAATCCTAGTGGCGTCGTTTGGCTCTTAATCGGTGCCTGAGGCTAGGCTGTCTTGGGAAGCTCGCTCCTTTGAACGGCTGCCTAAAATGCCCAGCTGCGTGGGCAGCCCCCCAACAGAACGACGGCGAACCGTCCCCGGTCGGGGATCTAGAAAATCGCCAGAACATCTGCGTTTAGCGTCTGCTCTTGATGCTGTGGACGGCTCCTCCACCCGGCGCGCGAGCGCCATGGATGTGGGCGCTGTTAAGGCTTCCACGATTCGGAGGAGCTACCTATGCAAACGGTCACGACAATCGGTCTGGATATCGCGAAGTCGGTTTTTCAGGTCCACGGCGTCGACGCGGGGGGAAATGTAGCCATCCGCCGGCAGCTCAAGCGACGCTACGTGATGACCTTCTTCCGGGAAGCTATCGCCGTGCCTGGTCGGTATCGAAGCCTGCGCCTCGTCGCATCATTGGTCGCGCGAACTCCAGGCGATTGGCCATTGTGTGCGTCTGATGCCGCCGGCCTATGTGAAGCCCTATGTGAAA
>JBAUCK010000244.1:0-5805 GCA_049677525.1 Xanthobacteraceae bacterium | reverse complement strand
CGCCAAAGGCCGGCCGTGTCCGTCCGGCCGCGCAAGCGGCAGCGCAAACGATAGGTACCGCCGCCGCCACGCCCGCAAATGCCAGCATCCGCACCCAACCGCCGATATCGACGCTGTCGACCGGGATTGTTTCCAGCGTCCAGCCGAACAACACCGACGGCAGGAAGGAGATCATGGCTATCCGCTCCCACAGATACGACGGAGCAGTTTTGCCGCGACCAAAGACGAATGCTCCGGCAAAGGCAGCAGCCGCGACGAGAATTCCGGCGACGGCCTGAGCGAGCCAATGCGGATGATCGGAGACAAGGCCACTGAAACTGAATTTCGGCGCCTGCGTCGCACGGTCGAAGATGCCCCAATAGCGCCCGGTCGAGCCTTCCAGCGCCCGTTTCCACGCTTGGTCGAAGGCCTCAATGACATTTACGCGGAGATTCTGCCGCTGCGCGAGTTGAAGCGTCTCGGTGATGACCCGTGCTTGGTTGGATGGCGACGGCCGCGCCGCTTCGCGCATCCGGCCGGCGCTCGGCCAGCCGACTTCGCCGATGACGATTTCCTTGTTGGGGATGGCGCGTGCGACCTTGTCGCGGATATCGGCGACATGGGCGGCGGCAACTGAGGCCGGCAGCGGCAAATCCTCCCAATAGGGCAGGATATGGATGGTGACGAAATCGACGTCGTTTTGCAGATCGCTATGGCGCAGCCAGAATTCCCAGACGTCGGCATAAGTGACCGGCATCGATACTTGCGACTTCACTTCGCGAATGATGGCGCCGAGATCGGTCGCCGACAGTTCGCCGCGCAGCAGCACTTCATTGCCGACAATCACGGCGCTGATGACATCGGGATATTTCTTGGCGAGATCGATGGCGGTAGCGATCTGCTGCCGGTTGAGCGCGGCGTTATTGGCGAGCCAGAGCCCCATCAGCATCTTCAAGCCGTGGCGCTGGGCGATGGCGGGAATCTGATCGAGCCCGTTGGCGTTCGAATAGGTGCGGATGCAGCCGGTGTAGCGCGACAGCAAAGAGAGGTCTTGGTCGATCTGCTCGGCGCTTACCATGGTCCCCGGCACCAGCGGGTCCTGGCCGTCGCGAAACGGCGCATAGGAAATGCATGAGAGTTTGCCGCCGGCAGCCAGCGGCGACGGCGGCAATTGCACCGGCCAGCCGAGCCATAGCCAGACAATGGCGATCACAAGCGCCGTGGTCGCGAGATGCGCGAGCGCCAGAACGACCGGGTTGCTCTGAGCAGGGCCAGCCACGCCGTTGCATTAGCCTCCGCGCGGAACGATGCCAAGCGATCGATGCCTGGAAGGTAACCAATGCCGAGCGTCGGATGGTTGCATGCTGGACAAGACAACAGAGTTAGGGTGTTGTCTGCGTGGTTGTTTCGGCGACGGCCGCCGCAATGGCGGCTTAATCCGATGGCCAAAAAAGAGCGCCAACGGCCAAAACCGTTTACGAGGCGGTTCGTCATAGATCGGGAGAAAACGTCCGTTCGACCGGCCTAAAACTCAAAGCCCAACACAATAAAGGAACCATGCCCCATCGAGTGCTCAGCCTTGCCGGCCGATTGCGTGCCGTAACGTCTTTGATGTGGCTCCTTGCCGCAGCCATGCTTTTGCCGCCGCTGCCGGCGGCAGCCCAAAATGCCGCGCCGCCCCAGGCGACGGATCAGCAGGCGGCGCCGGGACCGGAGGGCGCCTCAGTCGATGAATATGCCGAGGCTCAGCGCGTGCTGAACGGCCCAGCCGGCAACCCGGAATGCGTCTGGCTTGGTAGCCGGGTGGTCAGCCTGCTGTTACGCGACGATCTCGATACGGCCTTCCGGCACCTCGATCTTTACGACCGTTTCGGCTGCCCAAGTGGCCACGTCCAGGCGGCATTCCGCTGCCTGGTCCTGCACCAACCGACCATTTCTGCCGATCCAAAATCGGCCGATCCGAAGTCCGCCGACAGCCTTAACGGGCGTGTCCATGCCTGTTGGATCAACCCGTCGATGCAGGCGTCGGCGGCGCCCGCTCCGAGCTCGCCGGCGGCTGCCGCCGCGAGCCAGACCTCGACGCACTAGCGACGGTTTGTTTGCTATACCGCCGCTGCGGTGCAGATAACGCCGCGGCTCGCAAGTTGTTGTCTTGAAATTGCCATTCCCCGCAGCTACGTTGTTTCTGCCGCTCGCAAGGTTGCCTCCCCTTACGACCATTTTCGAACCTTGGGGACAGGTTCGGGCCAGTGTCGTTCCGCCCCCGCGTGGTTAGAATTCGATGCGCACCGTCGCAGCCGTGCTCGCGCTTGTAGCGTGCGTGCATGCCGGCATGTGGGCTCTCCTCCAGCGGACGGAGACGGCCCCTAATTTCACTGGGCAACTTGCCAGCCTTTCCTATTCGCCGTTCGTCAATTCCGATCATCCGGATTCCGGTACCCGTCCGACCGCCGAGCAGATCCGGACCGACCTCAAGGCGATCGCGCCCTATACCCGCGCCATCCGCACCTATTCGGCTACCGGCGGCGCCGAACTGGTGCCGCCGATCGCCGCTGAATTTGGCCTGAAGGTCACGGTCGGCGCCTGGATCGATAAGGACCAGGAGCGCAATGACCGGGAAATCCGCTCGGCGCTCGACCTCGCCCGCCACTACAGCAACGTCAACGCCATTGTGGTCGGCAACGAAACCACGCTCCGCGCGGAAATGAGCGTGCCGGACCTGATGAAGCTCATCCAGAAGGTGAAGAGGTCGAGCCCGGTTCCTGTTACCACAGGCGAAATCTGGACGGTCTGGAGAGACCATCCGGAATTGGCCTCCTCCGTCGATTTCATCGCGGCGCACATCCTGCCCTATTGGGAAGGCTTTGACGCATCCCACGCTGTGGACCACTCGATCGAGTTCTACGAAGAGCTGCGCAAGATGCATCCCGGAAAGCGCATTGTCATCGCTGAATTCGGCTGGCCGAGCGCGGGATACAATTTCCATGACGCCAATCCCGGCCGCATGGAGCAGGCCGCAATCGTTCGCGACTTCGTCAACCGCGCCCAGGCCTATGGCATCGACTACAACATCGTTGAAGCTATTGATCAGCCGTGGAAGACGATGGAAGGCGGCGTGGGTCCCTATTGGGGTCTTTTTGACGCCTCGCATCAGCCCAAATTCGCCTGGACCGGGCCGATCACCGATCCGGACTATGTCAAGCAGGCCGGCCTTGCTGTGCTGCTCGGCGTCCTGTTGTCACTGCCGATCCTGGCCATCGCCGGGGTGACGGTGACGCAAGCTGCGATGCTGGCCATCTCTGCCAATGTCGTCGGCGCGTGGTTTACGGCCATCGTGGCGTTCTGGAAGGGGCACTATTTCGTGCCCGGCGCAGCCTTTGCGCTCGGTCTCGGGCTCACATTGCTGATGCCGCTGATTGCGATCGCATTGGCGCGGCTCGACGAGATTGCGGCCATCGCCTTCGGCCGGCCGCCGCGGCGCCTCGCCAATGCGCCGTCGATCGTGCCTGACAATATCGCCGCGAATGGCACCGCCGCTGACGCGGCTTCGGTTAAAACCGACGGCTACGCGCCCAAAGTATCGATCCACGTTCCGGCCTGCTGCGAATCGCCGGATATGCTGAATCTGACGCTCGATTCAGTGGCGCGTCTCGACTATCCGAACCTCGAATGCGTGGTGGTGATCAATAACACCCCCGACCCGGCTTTGTGGCAGCCGGTCGAGGAGCACTGCAGCACGCTCGGCGACCGCTTCAAATTCGTCCGCATCGACAAGCTTGTCGGCTACAAGGCCGGCGCCTTGCTGCTTGCCTTGGCGCACACCGCGCCGGACGCAGAAGTCATCGGCATCATCGATGCCGATTACGTGGTCGATCAAGCCTGGCTGAAAGATCTTGCGCCGCTATTCGCCGATCCGCGTGTCGGCTTTATCCAATCGCCGCAGGATCACCGCGACGGCGACAATTCGCTGATGCACCACGCGATGAATGCCGAATATGCCGGCTTCTTCGATATCGGCATGGTGCAGCGAAACGAGGTCAATGCCATCGTGATGCATGGCACGATGTGCCTCGTTCGCCGCGCAGCGCTCGATAGCGCGGGCGGCTGGTCGAGCGACACGATCGTCGAAGACACCGATCTCGGCATGAGCATGCTCGAGCATGGCTGGGTGGCCCATTACACCAGCCGTCGCTACGGCCGCGGCCTGTTGCCCGATACGTTCGACGCCTATAAACGGCAACGCCATCGCTGGGCCTATGGCGGCTTCCAATTGCTGCGCAAGCATTGGCGTCAGCTATTGCCGCAAGCGGACGGGCTGTTGCGCGAGCAAAAGCGCGAATACGGCATCGGCTGGCTCAATTGGATGGGCTCGGATTCCATCGGCGTGGTTGTCGCGCTGTTGAACATCGTCTGGGTGCCGTTCGTCGCCTTCCTCAATATCGCGGTGCCCGATCGCATCCTCACGCTGCCGATCATTGCCGCCTTTGCGGTTTCGGTCGCCCATTTCATTTCGCTTTATCGGCTGCGGGTGCGCGCATCTTTCAGCGAGATGGTTGGCGCCGTATTTGCCGCCATGTCGCTGCAATGGACCGTGGCTCGCGCTGTCGGCACCGGCATTCTCACCGAACACGCGCCGTTCCTGCGCACGGCCAAGGGCGGCATGGCCCGCAAAGGTCCCGATTTCCCGGCCTTCTGGGAAGCGGTGATTGCCGGGCTCCTCGTCACCGGTGCGATCACGCTGGTGGCGACCAACTACAAGCAAGTGCACGAGATCAATATTTTCGCCGCCGTCCTCGTGGTGCAGAGCCTGCCGTTCCTGGCGGCCGTCGTGCTTGCCGGTATCGAGGGCACGCGCTTCAACAGCTTCATCTTCTGGCGCGCCGTCGAAGCCAGGATCGCTGCCAAGGCCGCGGTCATCCTGCCGCAGTCGCGGAAGGTCATGACCACCGTGATCGAGCCGGCGAAGCCTGCGGATAAAGTCGAAGCGGCGCAGTAAACGGTTTAGCCCGCCAGTGCGGTTTCCGTCAGCCGTACCCAATAGGACGTGCTGACGGGGATCACGTCGTCGTTGAAATTATAGGCCGGGTGATGAAGGCCCGCGCTGTCGCCATTGCCGACGAAGATGAAAGCGCCGGGCCGCTCTTCGAGCATATAGGCGAAGTCCTCCGCCCCCATCACCGGCGCGACGTCGGTGTCGACCTTGGTGTCGCCGACAATTTCACGCGCTACGCCGGCCGCGAAAGACGTCTCGCGCTCATCATTGACCAACACCGGATAGCCGCGGTGGTAGGATACTTTCGCGCTCGCGCCGTAAAGGCGCGCGGTGCCTTCCGCCACTTCGCCGATCCGCTGCTGCAACAGGTCGCGCACCTGCGGCTTCAGGCTGCGGGCGGTGCCGCGCAGCCGCGCATGCTGCGGGATGACGTTGTCGGTATGGCCGGCCTGGAACATGCAGATCGACACCACGCCCGACTCCAAGGGATCGACATTGCGCGATACGATCGATTGCAGCTGGTTGACGATCTGCGCGCCGACCAGCACCGTGTCGATCGCCAGATGCGGCCGCGGCGCGTGGCCGCCTTTGCCCTCGATGGCGATCTCGATGTGGTCCGAAGCCGCCATCATCGAGCCTGACCGGATGGCGAATTCGCGGAGCGGAAGGCCCGGATAATTATGCATCCCCTAGACTTCCTCGATGGCGAAGCGGCTCATCAAGCCGTCCTTGAACATGGCGAGCCCGCCGCCGCCGCCCTCTTCCGCCGGCTGGAAAATGACAATCGCGGTGCCGGCAAAATTGCGCGTCTCGGCGAGATATTTGGCGGCGCC
>JBAUCK010000243.1:0-10470 GCA_049677525.1 Xanthobacteraceae bacterium | reverse complement strand
TTGTGCGCCCAATCATCAACGAAGGTAATACCTCCCCAAATAGCCTCCGCGGTCGCAAGGCGGACACCGCAATAGATGTCGCTGGGAAGGCAGAATTGCCCGACCTTTGCAGAAGTCGGGAAGTATCCGTATTTTTGTTCGCTCGTCGCCATGCTCCGCAAAATCGCGGTCCACAGATGCCAGTGAGTGTCGATCAATCCGGGCATAACGATCTTGGCGTTGATCGGAGCGTCCGGGGAAAGCAGAACGCGAGTGATCACTCACCAGCTTGGGCATTCTTGAAATGAGCATTCCTATGATCGGAGTTGCACTATACTTCTCGACAACATCATCCAATATTGTGTGCCAAAGCTTCAAGATCCACGCGCGGCCATCTCTAAACCAAGGTAGTGCCAACAGCCGTGGCTGGACAATCCTGAAGAGGCGCGTCACGAGCGAGAAGCTGAGAATATATGCGAGTGCCAACATAGCTGCGCCGTCGATCCAATGACCGGTGCCCACCACAACAAAGCCCGCCATTTTTAGTGGCTCAACGATTGCCACTGGGATCGCGAGCAGGAGCAAGCAGTAATACGGATGGAGGCGCCTAACGGATTGGCGGATCGATTTTGGTTCGGCGGGGGGATTCGCGACCACTTAGGAGTCACCAATGCCCTCGGCGACGGCCCCAATAACCACCACCGCCAAACAGAAAAATAATAACGAGGACGATCAACAACAATTCCATGATAACCCCGACTGATCAGCTTGATATATTTGTTGCTAACGAAAACGCCCCGCCGAGACGGGGCTAGATTTCAAATCACGTGCGTGAGCATTAACCCGATTATCACGATGACGGGAACACCCAGCAACCAAAGAAGCACTGGCATGTCAGTCTCCGATTTTTTCGATCTCCGTGGAACTCAATTGTCAACCAGCTAGGGAGCCATGAGTTCCTTCGCTCGCGGTCGTTTCACTGGGGAGCCGCCCGATAGCGCGCCGCGTTAGCTTTTAGATCGTCACTTTTTTCGCGTGAACACCGGAACAAAATCGGCGTCGGGTTTTTCGTTGACGATCTTGGCGCCCTCGCCGTCATTGATTCTAGCGTTGCGCAACGCAGCCTAACGACACGGGAACTGTTTTGAAGCCTCGCGCGTTTCGAAATCTGATTTCGTTTTCCAGATGACCGCCCATAAGAGGTGGCGATGTCGATTTCTCGATACGTTGTTTGTGCCATTTCGCTTCTGGTGATGATTGGAAGTTTCGGATCAAGCGCTACGGCGGCGGAACGCAGCTTCTCGGGCTTAGCTTCGTTTTATTCTTATAGCGATGGCAAGTTGGCCAACGGAGAACGGCTCGACCCACACGCTTTGACGGCTGCCCATCGAACATTACCCTTCGGGACTCGTGTTCGACTAACTGACCCGAAGAGCGGTAAAAGTGTAGTCGTGACAATTAACGATCGAGGTCCCTTCTCTAAGGGCAGAGTAATCGATCTATCGCTGGGCGCGGCGCGTGTCCTGCAAATGCTAGATCGCGGCGTTATATATGTTAGAGCGGATGTGCTGTAGTTCAGGGCTATACTTCTTCCTCAAAGCCACCGGGAGGAGACAAACGCCTGGATAGGAAATGATGTTCTCCCCAACCAGCGGGGCTGGAACGACCGCCGGTGTCGGCAAAATGAGCAATAATCCTTCTTCGCTCGCCGGTCCTCTCCAGCAAGCCAAACTGCATCATGGTCAAGGATGCTAGAGATGTCGCCCATAGCCTGATCGGATTGCGGATGTCGAGTTGATGTCGGCCCGAGTCCAGATCGGTCGAGGTGATGTCTGGCAGACAATTCGGAAACGCGGGATCAATCGTTTGCGTGCGGACTCGAACGCCATTTTGAGTTCCGGATGAAGCGAGGAAAGTCATTCCGTTCCGAGCGCCTGTGTTGCAATCGCCGCCGCCTTTGCTGTTGAACGGGCGCCGCGACCTCTCAATCCCGATGGCGACCGTTCCATAACCTGCATTCTGCGAATGACTTCTTAAGTTGGCCGGACGGGGTCTTTAACCTCGAGCGCCGAATTTTATTCGGATCATTCTGCGCGGCACCCAACTTACCCAAAGACCTGTCGTCAGAGAAAACAATATTAGGGCTGAGTAGCGACGTCGGAGGCTCGCTTTGGGCCTTCGCCGCCACCGAGACGAGCGACGTTGACGGCCGTGAGCTTCCGATACGTTGACATGCCGGAAAGCGCGTCATCATATCTTAGATATATATCGATTTCTGCCTTCGGCGATTTAATCTCATGAAGCACAGTTCAAGCAGAATTCTGACAACGCATACTGGAAGCCTGCCGCGGCCAGCCGATCTTGTCGGCCTCCTGAACGACAAGGAACTGGGCAGCCCTTACAACAAAGCCGCTCTCTCACAACGCGTAAAACGTGCGATTTCTGATATCGTCGATAAGCAGTCTGCCGTGTCGTTAGACATCATCAATGACGGAGAACATAGCAAGGTCAATTGGATGGCCTACGCGCGCGCTCGTCTTTCAGGGCTCGAAGAAATTGATAGCCCGGCTCGATTTCGTGGCCCGACGCGCGACTCAATAGAATTCAAAAATGCCTATGAGGACATGAGGGTCATGTTCGCCGCGCGATCCGGTGCGATCGTGGCAAAGCGTAAAGTCCGAACGCGCGCCTTCGTATGTTCAGGGCCCGTCAAGTATACCGGCCAAGAGGAGCTGCGGACAGACATAGAGAATCTGAAAGCCTCACTGTCGACCGCCAACGTCGAAGAGGCTTTCATGACCGCCATCTCTCCATCGAACCTTGAACTTTACTACGAAAATCAGCACTACGCCTCCGACGAGGAGTATCTCGCCGCGCTCGCAGACGCGATGCATGAGGAATACAAAACAATCGTGGATGCCGGCCTGTTGCTGCAGATCGACGACCCGCGCATGGCGACGCATTACAATCGTGCGGCGGATTCCACGATCGAGGACTGCCGCAAGTTCATCGCGCTACGCGTCGAAGTGGTCAACCATGCGCTGCGCGGCATTCCCGAGGATCGGGTCCGCTTTCATACCTGCTACAGCGTGAATATTGCACCTCGGGTGCACGATTTCGAGCTCAAGTACTTCGTCGACTTGATGCTGCGGACACGCGCCTCAGCCTATTTGATTGAGGCGGCCAACCCGCGTCACGAACACGAATGGAAATTATGGCAAGACGTCGAATTGCCAGACGACAAGATTCTCGTGCCCGGCGTGGTGTCGCATTGCATCCATTTGGTCGAGCATCCGGAGCTCGTGGCGCAGCGGATCGTCCGCTTCGCCGAGGTCGTCGGCCGCGAACGCGTAATCGCCGGGACGGATTGCGGCTTCGGCACGTCCGGCGCCGGCGACGAAGTCCATCCCGACGTGGCTTGGGCCAAGCTCCAAGCCTTGGTCGAAGGATCGCGCCTCGCCAGCAGCAGGCTCTGGAACTGATATCGCTTCAGGCCCACAATTGCTTCGACGCGGTCGATGCGCCTTCGACAAGCGAACGGAGCTTGAGGTAAGCGATTTGCGGGTCGATCTTGCCGTAGCCAGCCGACGTGCCGAATCCGCAATCCGTGCTAGCGACCACGCGCTCGCGTCCGACGACCTCGGCGAAGCGGACGATCCGCTGCGCCACGAGCTCCGGATGCTCAATGTAATTGGTCGACGTATCGATCACTCCGGGCAGCAGGATCTTGTCGTCGGGAAGCTTGAGCTCACGCCACACCGTCCATTCGTGCTCGTGACGCGGATTGGCTGCTTCTAACGACAAGGCGCACGCGTTCACACCAAGTACGATTTTTGCGATCTTCGAGAGATCGATGTCGTGCGTGTGGGGGCCTTCATAATTCCCCCAGCACACATGGATGCGGATCAGGTCCTGTGAAATTCCAGAGAGCGCGTGATTGAGCATCTCGACGTGAAAACCGGCCCGTTTGAGAAACTGATCTTCGGAAAGATCTTGAAAGGCTGTGTGCCGCGACATGGCAAGGTCGGGACAATCGACTTGAAGGACGAACCCGGCGGCGACGATCGCGCGGTACTCCTCACGCATCGCCTCGGCGACGGCTTCGACATAAGCCGCATGGCTGTGGTAATACTGGTTCGGCAAAAAGCTCGCGATCACGCCGGGGGACGCGGCATTCAAAAAGACCTCGTTTGGTGCTGAAACGGTTCGTGCCCGGCGCATATTGTCGAGGTCTTTACCCAACAGATCCAAGCTGCGGACCGCGACAGGACCGATGCACGCCACCCTTTTGAAGCGTCTCGCGCCATTCAGCACGGCCATTTTTTTTCGCAACTCGGGAAACGGCTGCAGGTCGAGGTGCGGCTTGGCACTTTCGGTCGGCCCCTCATCGGCGAAACCGGTCAGACGTTCTTTGACGTAAGTGGCATAGCTGATCTTGCTGTTTTCGCCGTCACTGACGATGTCGATCCCGACGTCGACTTGCCGCTGTACGACATCGACAACCGCTTGCCGAATAGTGGCCTCGAATTCCGCGGAGCCCGCATTGGCATCGTTCTCGCGGCGTTCGAGAGCGGCTACGACGGGTTCGCTTCGCGGGAGACTGCCGACATGGGTCGTCAGAATTCTGTTCTGACTCGTTTGCAATGCACGCTCCCGACGAATTAGTTTACGAACTCTGCTTCAGCGACCTCAGGGATTCTTCGCGAAGGCATTCCCACAGCTTGCCAGTGATGGCGCCGAATCGTTGATGGGACACAATCGTGCTATCGCGATCGCGCGCCCAATGCGTTGTTATAATCTCCATGAACTGCCCCGGCCTCGCCGACATGACACCGATGCGGTCCGACAGCATGGCCGCCTCATCGAGCGCATGCGTGATCAGAATAATCGTCGCATTGGTCTCCCGCCACAGCCGCAGCAGCTCGTCGCCCATCAGAAGCCGAGTTTGCTGATCCAACGCGCCGAAAGGCTCATCGAGCAGCAGGAGTTCGGGGCGAAGCACGAGCGTGCGCGCGATGCAGACGCGCTGACGCATGCCGCCGGACAGTTGCGCGGGATAGGCCTTAGCAAACGCGCCCAGCCCCATGAAAGCGAGCGCTTGATCGACACGATCCTTGATTTCAGCGGTCGCTACGCCCTGTCGGCGCAGTCCGAAGGCGACATTGTCCCACACATTGAGCCAGAAGAAGCTTGCGTCCTGCTGGAATACCGCACCGATCCCCGTCGGAACGCTACCGACGATCGGCTTGCCGTTGAATAGCGCAGTTCCGTCAGTCGGCGGCGACAATCCCGATATCATCTCAAGGAGCGTAGATTTCCCGCAGCCCGACGGACCGACCACGGAAAAGAACTCGCCCCGCGCCACGTCAAGGTCTACCGGGCCGAGCGCGTGAGTGTCGGGATGTCCCTCGTGCCCCGAGAAGCTCTTTGAAACCGCATGCAGACTAATGTGGCTGTCGACATTACTCATTATGCCGCAACCGCCGCTCGATGAAATTCAACAGCGCGTTGACGCTCACGGCAAACACAAAGAGCAAAAGCGTGATCGCCAGGACATCGGTCACAGCATGTGTCTCAGAGGCGCGGATCAGCGCAAAGCCTACACCAGAGGTCGACGCAAAGAACTCGCCGATCAGCGTCCCCAACAGTGTCAAAGCGATGCCGATCCGGATGCCGGCCAATATTTCCGGAAGCGCTGCGGGAGTCATGATCGTCGTCAGCGTTGCAAAGTCCGTCAAACGCATGATCCGCGCCGTCCGGTAATAAATCGGCGCGACATTGCGCACCGCTCCCATGGTGAAAATCGTCACCGGAAAAATGCCATGGATAACGCCGAAAGCCACCTTGGCCGGCATGCCAAGCCCGAAGGCGAGCAAGATCAGGGGATAAAGCGTGATTTTCGGGATCGAATAGAGCGTATTGATGAAAGGATCGGCGACGTCGCCAGCGAAGCGCCGGAATCCGAGCCACAAGCCGAGAACGATGCCAAGCGCGATCGCAATAATTCCAGCAAGACCGAACGCTTCCCCCGTGCTTTTGACATGGAGCCAAAATCTTTCGTCCGCGAGAAGCTGGCCGGCGCGGACTAACGTCGCGAGCGGCGCGGAGAGGACATCGGCGCCGGCCACTATATAAAGGAGCTGCCACACGAGCAGCAGGCCGAAGACTAGGACTACGATATCCAATCTGGCGGATTTCATCGTTGACCGAAGCGACGATGCAGCCGGCGTTCCCATGTCGAGAGCAGCCCATTGACGGCGATGACACCCAGGAGAAGGAGCAGCAGCATGCCGTACATGGTATTGTTATCGAAGTTGTCGTAGGCGAAAGCGATCCTTTTGCCGATGCCGGCAGTCGCAAGAATGAATTCGCCGGCGACAATCCCGATCACCGAGTAGGCAACCGCAAGC
The DNA here is from genome assembly GCA_049677525.1 of Xanthobacteraceae bacterium. Classification (GTDB taxonomy): domain Bacteria; phylum Pseudomonadota; class Alphaproteobacteria; order Rhizobiales; family Xanthobacteraceae; genus BOG-931. The sequence goes on along the minus strand of JBAUCK010000243.1, from coordinate 4,081 downwards.
TTGAGGCCGGTGACGAGATGTGGCCCGGCGGCCGGCAGCCGAACGAGGATGAGCTGTCTGAACCAATCGAGCCGCAGCATCACCGCGCTCTGCCGCACGACTTTCGGCACCCGGTCGAGTCCGAGAATGGTATTCACGATCATCGCCACGATCGCAAACATCGCGCCCATGACGATCAGCGCAGTGCGTCCCACACCGAAAATGACGATCAAGAGCGGGTAGAAGATGAAGGTCGGAATGGCGTAATAGGCGGACAGCATGGGCTCGATAACCCGGCGCAGCCGCGGCAGCGCATGCAGGCCCGCTCCGACGAAGAAGCCGAGACCGACCGCAAGCCCAACGGCAGCAACGATGTTGCCGGTGGTGAAGGCGATGTCGCTGTCGAACTGGCCGCTTGCCAATATCTGCGAAAGCGCGGCGACCATTTCCGTCGGCGGGATCATCGTCACACGATCGATCGCGCCGAGACGGCACGCCAGTTCGAGCGCGGTCAATAGCGCCGTCAGCACGACGATCCTGGTTACGATGACGTTCGAGAGTCGCGTTTGCAGCGACGCGATCATAGCGACTTCTTCAGATCGTCCGGCAGGAATTGCTGATCGATGACGCCATTCCAGTCGACCGGTCCGGTCGCTTCATCGATGAGCTGGAGGCCTTCCGACATCTTATCGAGCGCTTCAGGATCGAAGCCGCCAGCAGACCATTCACCCTTGTAGTCGAAATATTTGGGGAAATAGCCGGCCACCTTTTGCAGATCTTCCTGCCAGATCTTAGCGTAAATCTGCATCGCCTCGTCGCGATGGGCGTAGATATAATCGGCGCCGCGGCGGTGGATACGAACGAGCTTGCGCACCATATCGGGCTGCTCTTGCGCAAACTTTCGTGTCGTAATCCCGACTAGCCAGGTCATGCGCGGGATCAGATCGGCGAAGTGAAAAACGACTCGATACTTGTCCTGGTCGAGCGTCAGGACCGGATCGATGGCCGGCGCCGCATCGATGCCGCCGCTGTCGAGCAAAGTGAGGCCACCGCCAAACCCTCCCGTCGCCACCGCCTCGACCTTTCCGGCCACACCCGCCTGCTTGAGCGCTAACCGAAGCAACAATTCGCTGGTCGATTTCGGATTCGTGAAGCCGGCTTTCTTACCCTGAAGATCCTGTACTCGCCGGATGTCACTCTTGGAATTTGTAACGAGCGAAATCTCGCCGATATGGTCGCTCGCGGTGTTGACGATGACCACGTCGATGCCCGACTTGCGGGCGGCGAGCGCGGCCGATGTCGCGACCTCGCCGTAAGGCAGGTCGCTGGCCAGAACATTGCGCAATGTCGTGCCGCCGCCAGCGCCGGAGATGATCTCGTCGATATTCACACCCTCATCGGCAAAGAAGCCTTTTTCGACGGCGACTGCCCACGGCAACGTCGCGGTGACGCGGCCGTATTGGCTGACGGCGAGTTGCGCAGCGAGAATGGGATAGGGTGAGACGAGAAGCGACGTCCACGCCGCAACGAGGACGGACAGAACGAGCCGCACCAGATCCTCCCTCTGTAACAAAAGCACTATGGCATGGGCGAAGTGTCCGGCAAATTGCCGATTTGCCTTACTTGCACGTTCACGCCGGCGTCGGCCTTGTGGGAAATCGCCCAACTTGGCCCGCATACCTTATCCCCAACGAGGCGTCGCCCAGTATCAAGGACGAGCTCCGCGCTTACGAATTTTCTAGTGGCAACATCGCCAAGACCGGCCGCCTTGTGGCGTCACTTATAGCGGCTCCCTCTTTACTGTGTACGGCCGCTTTGAACCTTCTGCGCCCGCGCTTTGATGTTTGGCAAAAATGCCGTGAGCAAACCGATCAATGGTAAGAACGAGCAGATGCGGTACACAAAATCGATGCTCGTGTAGTCAATGACCTGACCTAGCACTGCCGCACCGATTCCTGCCATGCCGAAGGCAAGCCCGAAGAACAATCCCGAAACCATGCCGATGCGGCCAGGTATCAGCTCCTGCGCGTAAACGACGATCGCCGAAAACGCCGACGAGATGATGAGGCCAATCAGTATGCTCAGCACAATGGTTGCTGCCAGTCCCACATAGGGCATGATCAAGGTGAACGGCAGCACTCCGAGGATCGAGCCCCAAATCACGTTCTTACGTCCATAACGATCTCCAATCGGACCACCTATGAAGGTGCCGGCGGCGGACGCTCCGAGGAAGACGAACAGACACAGCTGCGCGTTTTCCGTGGTCATATCGAAGCGATGCATCAAGTAAAAAATATAATAGCTAGTGATGCTCGATAGATAAAAGAACTTCGAGAAGATCAGCGCGACAAGAACTGCTATGGCACGTTGCACCTGTGGCCATGCCAATCCGTCCGGCAGTATCGACGGCTGTTTTGTCGCCTTTTTGCTGTGACCCGCAATTTGGTACCACCGTCCGACCGCTACCAGTATTAACACACCAATGAGAACAACGAGCGCGAACCAAGCCAGAGAGTCGCGACCATGCGGCAGAATGAAAAAGGCAGCCGCGAGCGGCGCGATCGAACTGCCGAAATTGCCGCCAACTTGAAATAGCGACTGCGCAAAACCATGCGCGCCGTTGGATGCCAAGCGCGCGATTCGAGACGACTCTGGATGAAAGATCGCCGACCCAACGCCTAGCAAGCCGGCGCCCGAGAGCAGAACGAGAAACGACGGCGCGAAAGCAATGATACATAGCCCGCACAACGTGGACACCATGCCGAGCGGCAGCGAATAAGCCTGCGGCCGTTTATCAGTAAACAGACCGACGATTGGCTGTAGCATCGATGCGATGCCTTGATAAACAAGCGTGAGCAGGCCGATTTGCCCGAAGCTAAGAGCGAGATCGCTTTTCAGAATGGGATAAATCGCCGGCAGCAACCACGTCGCCAGGTCGTTGAGAAAATGACAAAAGGTGATCGCCCACAGAATCATGGGGTCATTTGACGTCGTGCGTCCGGCTAAGGTCGCCTCAGTCACAAAAACATCCTATGGTTCGTTGTGAAATGCGGCCGGTCGAGCTGCATGTTACAGGGGTGGGATTACTTGGGCGGGTTATAAGTAGTAAGGCACTGAAACGAAAGTAAGACCGCTATCCCAATTGTGCATTGCTCTTATGAGCACGCTTGTCGAATTGCTGACACGAAATACAAAACGTTTTCGTGCTCGACCTGGGGTCTCCCCCGCGCAGTTCCTTAATCTGTTATTATGCGAAACGGAGCACACCATCACTTGACAGGCCGCATCACTCATTGAACTCATTTCTCTTTGAGTGTTGGCATCGTCCGAATTAGGGACAAGCGCACTTGGAAATTAGGACAACTGGGCAGGGAGGGTCGGGCGGACGCGGAGTGGAGCGCTCGTCGCGGCAGTTAATGACCCGAAGCAGACGCAATCTCAAGCTTCTTCAGTCTCTTGGGCGGCCCTCTGACGATTCAGTAACGACCTACCCTTCGCTTGCGATCCTCAAGTAGCGAGGGATTTGCCGACGGCTGACGGCGCTATATGATCAGTTAAATAAGACAGCAGAGGAGACTGAAAATGCCTGAGGCAGAAATTGGTTGGATCGCTGCGATTATAATTGGTGGTTTGGCCGGGTGGCTTGCTGAGATGCTCATGAAATCCGGTACCGGTATTTTCATGAACATTATCCTCGGAATTATTGGCGCCGCTTTGGCCAATTGGCTGCTCGGCTTATTCGGAATGGCACTTGGCGGATGGATCGGTTATTTGATTGCCGGATTTATCGGTGCCTGTATTATCATTTTTCTGTGGCGAGCGATTAGGGGTCGACGCGTCTAGCGGCGGCTAAAGAGCGACGAATTGGAGCATTCGCGGCAGCTAATCAGCCAAAGCGGACGCGGGGCCACTTATAGATTTCTGCGATGGCGAGCTAGCCCGTCATGTGCTATCCGAAAGCAGTTTCAAAGGAGATGGGGCGCATGATTGGCTTCCGTTCGTCAACGAATCTCGTGATTTGGCGTTTTGCAACCTGGATCGGTGCTGCAGCCCTCTGTCTTGTTTCTGCAGAAGTGTCAGCCCAGTCGATGCGGCAACCGCC
>JBAUCK010000242.1:0-3660 GCA_049677525.1 Xanthobacteraceae bacterium | reverse complement strand
AAGACCCTGCCGCGGCCGCTTGCGGTTGCAGGCGCGCGCGCCGTGGCCAATCCCGATATTGCCGCGAGCGACGGCCGCGAGCCGTGGATTCACGCCCGCGATGCCGCGGTGCTCGGCCTGCTCTATGGCTGCGGCCTGCGCATTTCCGAAGCGCTCGGCCTGAAGCGCGGCGAGTTCGGCGCGCGCGATGTGCTCAGCGTGATCGGCAAGGGGAGAAAGCAGCGTATGGTGCCGCTCATCTCCACGGTCGCCAAACTCATCGCCGACTATGTCGCGCTGTGTCCCTACGACCTGCCGGAAGATGGGCCGCTGTTCGTCGGCGCCAAAGGCGGACCGCTGTCGCCGCGGCTGGTGCAGCTCGCGATGGCGCGGCTGCGCGGTGCGCTCGGGCTGCCTGAGACGGCGACGCCGCATGCGCTGCGGCACTCCTTCGCCACGCATCTTCTGGCGCGAGGCGGCGATCTGCGCTCGATCCAGGAACTTTTGGGCCACGCCTCGCTCTCGACCACGCAGATCTACACCGAGGTCGATGCCGACCGCCTGATCGAAGCCTATCGGTCGGCGCATCCGCGCGCATAAGCGTCGCTTGCGCTCCTTGCAATGACAGGCACAATGCGTCCCTCGGATAAAAAAAGGGGGCCATCATGTCGGAAATCAGCGAAGCCATCGAAAAGGCAAAGGAAGGCGGGCTCATCGAGGGCGGTGACGGCTTCAACAGGAAAGTCGCCCTGGTGATCGCCATCCTGGCGCTGTTCCTGGCGTTTGCGGAAACGCTCGGGAAGGGCGCGCAAACGGAGGTCACGACCAAGAACATCGAAGCCTCCGACCTGTGGGGCTTCTTCCAGGGCAAGAATATCCGCATGACGCAGATCACAACCGCGGCCGAGGGAATGGCCGTGGTGGCGGCCAACACCGCCGATCCCGCCGCGAAGGAGGCGATGCAAAAGCAGATCGACGCCTGGAAGAAGAACGTCGAGCGCATCGACACCGAAGCGAAGACGGGCCGCAAGGAGATCGAAGAACAGGCCAAGGCCGCCGAGGAAGACCGCGACCTAGCGACGGCGAAATACCATCACTATGAATTGTCGTCGGCGGCGTTCCAGGTCGGCATCGTGCTCGCTTCCGCCGCCGTGATCACTGGCATGGTGGGGCTGGTCTGGCTCGCGGGTCTGTTCGGCGCGGTCGGACTCGCGCTCGGCGCGCTAGGGCTGTTGGCGCCGCACGCGGTGCCGTTTATTGCTACGCTGTGATTCATCCTCCCCCGTGCGAACGGGGGGAGGATGTTAAAAATTGATCGCGCGCTTGTTGACCGCGAGCGCGGCTTCTTTGATCGCTTCCGTCAGCGTCGGATGGGCGTGACAGGTGCGCGCAATATCTTCGGAAGAAGCGCCGAATTCCATGGCGATGGCCGCCTCGCCGATCATGTTGCCGGCGTCAGCGCCGAGAATGTGGATGCCTAGCACGCGGTCGGTCTTCGCATCGGCGAGGATTTTCACGAAGCCGTCGGTGGTCAGATTCACTTTGGCGCGGCCGTTCGCCGTAAACGGAAACTTGCCGACATTGTAAGCGACGCCGGCCGCTTTCAGCTCTTCCTCGGTTTTACCGACGGAAGCGATTTCCGGATAGGTATAGACGACGTTGGGAATGACATCGTAATTCACATGGCCGGCCTGGCCGGCGAGGATTTCGGCGACGGCGACGCCCTCCTCTTCCGCCTTGTGCGCCAGCATCGGGCCCGCGATCACGTCGCCGATGGCATAGATGCCGGGCACGTTGGTCTGGAAATGTCCATCAACCACGACGCGGCCGCGATTGTCTTTCTTGACGCCGACGGCTTCGAGACCGAGACCTTCGGTGTAAGGCACCCGCCCGATGGCGACGAGCACGACATCGGCTTCGATCGTTTCAGCCGCACCGCCGGCTGATGGCTCGACCTTGACCTTGAGAGTCTTGCCCGACGTATCGACGCCGGTGACTTTCGACGACAGTTTAAAGGTCAGCCCCTGCTTCTGCAGCATGCGGTGGAATTGCTTGCCGACTTCGCCGTCGATACCCGGCAAGATGTGATCCAGGAATTCGACGATGGTCACGTCCGCACCCAAGCGCCGCCACACCGAGCCGAGCTCAAGCCCGATAATTCCGGCGCCGACAATGAGCAGCTTTGCCGGCACCTTGGCGAGATCGAGCGCGCCGGTCGAGGACACGACGCGCTTTTCGTCGATATCGATGCCGTTCAGGCGCGTGACGTCGGAGCCGGTGGCAATGACGATATTTTTAGTCTCGAGAACCTGCGTCTTGCCGTCATTGCCTTTCACTTCGACCTTGCCGGGCGCGCCGATCTTGCCGGTGCCGATGAAGCTCTCGATCTTGTTTTTCTTGAACAGATAGTCGACGCCTTTGACATTGCCGTCGACGCCCTGCTGCTTGTATTTGAGCATCGCCGCGAGATCGATCGAGGGCTTGCCGACCTTGATGCCCATGTCGGCGAATTTGTGCGCGGCTTCCTCGTAGAGCTCCGACGCATTGAGCATCGCCTTCGAGGGGATGCAGCCGATATTGAGGCAGGTGCCGCCGAACGTCGGCATCTTTTCGATGACGGCGGTCTTCATGCCGAGCTGCGCCGCGCGAATGGCGCAGACATAGCCGCCCGGACCGGAACCGATGACGATAAGATCGTAAGCCATCAACAAAACTCCGTACTCTCAATCGTCATGGCCGCACTTGTTGCGGCCATCCACGTCTTTGGAGAAACGAAAAGACGTGGATGCCCGGCACACAGACGTTCGAAGAACGGCGTCGCTTCGCTCGCCTATATCCGGGCATGACGCGATTAAAGATCCAACACCAGCCGCGCCGGCTCTTCGAGGCTTTCCTTGACCCGCACCAGGAACGTCACTGCCTCGCGGCCGTCGACGAGGCGATGGTCGTAGGACAACGCGAGATACATCATCGGCCGCACGTCGACCTTGCCGCCGATCACCGTCGGCCGCTCCTGGATCTTGTGCATGCCGAGAATGCCGGACTGCGGCGCGTTGAGGATCGGCGTCGACATCAAGGAGCCGTAGATGCCGCCATTGGTGATGGTGAACGTGCCGCCCTGCATTTCGTCGATCTTGAGCGCGCCGTCGCGAGCGCGGTGACCGAAATCGGAGATCGCCTTCTCGATCTCGGCCAACGATTTCTGCTCGCAATCGCGCACCACCGGCACGACCAGGCCGCGTTCGGTGCCGACCGCGATGCCGATGTGATAATAGTTCTTGTAGATGATGTCGGGCCCGTCGATCTCGGCATTGACGGTGGGGATTTCCTTGAGCGCCTGGACGCAGGCGCGCACGAAAAAGCCCATGAAGCCGAGCTTCACGGCGTGCTTCTTCTCGAACAGATCGCGGTATTGGCTGCGCAGCGCCATGACGTGACTCATGTCGACCTCGTTGAAGGTCGTGAGCATGGCGGCGGTGTTCTGCGCGTCTTTGAGCCGCTTGGCGATGGTCTGGCGGAGCCGCGTCATGCGCACGCGCTCTTCTCGCGCGGCATCGTCGGCGGCCAGCACGGTGTCGATGAGCGTCACCGGCGTCGCCGGATGTTCCTGATCGACCGAGCCGATGCGCGCGTTCTTGGGCAGGGTGATCTCGCCGCCTTGCGCGGCAAGCTCGCCCAGGA
>JBAUCK010000241.1:0-18231 GCA_049677525.1 Xanthobacteraceae bacterium | reverse complement strand
GGTCTTGGAGTTGCGCTTTGGCGGGAGCTTATTGCGACCAGTGCGCAAAGCAAAGGCCGACGCCGGTCAGGGCGCGCGAACGATAGGCGGGGACGTAGGAAATCCAATCGAGCTTGAGATCCTTCGCCGCGGCGACGCAGATCCAATTGCGGATTTCGGACGACCCGGTGTGCAGAAGATTGGGTGTCTTCGCGTGGCGATCGTCGGCGGCCGGCAGGACCGTATGGTCATGTACTATTAGTGTCAACCGCGCGGCCGATTATCGGAATGGGCGCGCGGACGCGACATTCTCGCTCGTGCCGTCAAGAACGAATCTTTCATCCTGGCGCGAATTTTTGGCATGCCGATTTTCGCGGAGGCGCTTCCGCTCGAACGGCGGCGTACCTAGATTAGACGTTCCCTCGACTAAGACCTGCCTCGACAAGGAATTTCAGCATGGCTTCCGCCCGCCAACTTCATCTCGGCGCGTTCATGCGCCCGGCCAGCATCCATACCGGTGCGTGGCGCTATCCCGGCGCCTGGCCGGACATGAACTTCAACTACGGGCATTTGAAGCAATCCATCCAAGCGCTGGAACGGGCGAAGTTCGATGCGTTCTTCATGGCCGACCATATGGCCGTGCTGAACATGCCGATGGACGCGCTCAAGCGCAGCCATACCGCAACCTCGTTCGAGCCGTTCACGCTGTTATCGGCGTTGTCGCAGGTCACCGACCGCATCGGCCTTGTCGCCACCGGCTCGACCACCTTCGACGCGCCGTACCACATCGCCCGCCGCTTCGCCTCTCTCGACCATCTGTCGGAAGGCCGCGCCGGTTGGAACATCGTCACCACATCCAATCCCGATGCTGCGCTCAATTTCGGCCTCGACGAGCACATGGAGCATGGCGAGCGTTACGAGCGTGCGCGCGAGTTCTACGACGTGGTCACTGGCCTTTGGGACAGTTGGGCGGACGATGCCTTCATCCGTGATGTCGACAGCGGCATTTTCTTCGATCCGGCGAAAATGCACGTGCTCGGCCACAAGGGCGAATTTCTCTCAGTGCGCGGCCCACTCAATATCGCGCGGCCGGTGCAGGGCTGGCCGGTGATCGTGCAAGCGGGGGCGTCGGAGGCCGGCCGCAAGCTTGCCTCGGAAACGGCGGAAGCGGTGTTTACTGCGCAAAGCGACATCCAAGCCGGGCAGAAGTTTTACGCCGACGTCAAAGGCCGCATGCAAACACTCGGCCGCTCGCGCGAACATATGAAAATCCTGCCGGCATGTTTTGTCGTCATCGGCGATACAGTTGATGAGGCGAAGGCAAAACGCGCGAAGCTCGACAGCCTCATCAATTACGCCAATGCCATCGCTTCGCTGTCGATCGCGCTCGGGCATGACGCGTCAAAATTCGATCCCGACGGTCCGCTGCCGGACATTCCGGAGAGCAATGCGTCCAAGAGCGGGCGCGAGCGCGTCATCGCGCTTGCCAAGCGCGATAACCTCACCGTGAGCCAGCTGGCGCAACGGCTCGGCGGCTATTCCGGCCTTGCCATGGTCGGCACGCCGAAGACCATTGCCGACGAAATGCAGGAATGGCTCGAAACCGAAGCCAGCGACGGCTTCACCATCATGTTTCCGTATCTGCCGGCCGGCCTCGACGATTTCGTCACGCGCGTCGTCCCCGAACTGCAGGGGCGCGGCCTGTTCCGCCGCGATTACGAAGGCACCACCTTGCGCGATCATCTCGGCCTGCCGCGGCCGAAGAACCGGTTCTTCGAGAATTGAAGTGATCTGACGCGAATTGCGGGCGATTCCGCCACGCCATAGACTGTGGCGAACGGCTGGTCGAGCAGCCGGGAGGAATCCTCATGGGCGAACAGAACCCGCACATTCAGGCGGCCGGGGCGTGCGATCCGATCGAGAGCGCCAGCCGCGATGAATTGCGTGCGCTGCAGCTCAAGCGCTTCAAGGAGACATTGTCGCGCGCCGCGCGGGTGCCGCATTATCAGAAGAAATTCGCGGCGGCGGGCATTCAGTTGGGCGACATCGGGAGCCTCGACGATCTCGCACAATTTCCTTTCACCACCAAGGACGACCTGCGGCAGAATTATCCATTCGGCATGTTCGCGGTGCCGATGAATGAGATCGTGCGGGTGCATGCATCGAGCGGCACCACCGGCAAGCCGACGGTGGTCGGCTATACGCGCAGCGACATCGAAATGTGGGCGGGGCTGATGGCGCGCTCGATGCGCGCCGCCGGCGGCAGACCCGGCGACAAGATGCACATCGCCTACGGCTACGGACTGTTCACCGGTGGGCTCGGATTTCATTATGGCGCCGAATATCTCGGCTGTGCGGTCATCCCGGTGAGCGGCGGCTTCACTGAGCGTCAGGTGCAACTCATCTGTGATTTTGAGCCGGATATCATTGCGGTTACTCCGTCTTATCTGCTCGCTATTGCGGACGAATTCGATCGGCAAGGCATCGATGCGCGCAAATCGTCGTTGCGCATCGCCATGCTGGGCGCGGAGCCGTGGACCGAGACGATGCGCGCGGAGATCGAGCAGCGCCTTGGCCTCGATGCGGTGAATTCCTACGGGCTTTCGGAAGTGATCGGCCCCGGGGTCGCTCAAGAATATGTCACGGCCAAGGGCGGGCTCACGATCTGGGAGGATCATTTTTATCCCGAGATCATCGATCCGGAGACCGGCAAGGTGCTGCCGGACGGCGAGGAGGGCGAGCTCGTCTTCACCTCGCTGACCAAAGAGGCGATGCCGGTTATCCGCTATCGCACGCGCGACCTCACGCGCCTGTTGCCCAGTGACGGCCGCGGCATGCGCCGCATCGAGCGCATCAAGGGCCGCAGCGACGACATGCTGATCATCCGCGGCGTCAATGTCTTTCCGACCCAGATCGAGGCGGCGCTCGCCGGCGAGCGTCTGTTCGCGCCGCATTACATTCTTGAAGTGACGCGGCCCGGCCGGCTCGACGAACTCGAAGTGATTGTCGAAACGCGTGAGGCACTGCCGCCGGATGCGGCCATGGTGCTCGCCGAGCGCGGCGCGCATATGATCAAGGCGCAGGTCGGCGTGGCCGCGACCGTTCGCGCGGTGGCGCCCGGCGCAATCGAGCGCTCGCAAGGCAAGGCCAAGCGCGTGATCGATAAAAGGCCGCGCAATTAGAGCATGATCCGCAAAAGTGGAAACCGGTTTTCCGAAAAGATCATGCTCAATCAAAACACTAGGAACGAGTGATGACAGTCGGGGAAGATATCTCGCGCGCCGATATTTTTGACGGCGCCGGTCTGCCGCGCGCAGCAGCCGCGGATTGGGGTCGCGGCGACGCCGTCGTGACCGGCGACTATCGCCGCGACGTTGAGGAGTTTTCACGGCAGTGGCGCATCGGCACGGAAATGCTGTTGCAGCTGCCGCCGAAAAATTCGCGCTCCGAAGCGCAAGCGGCTGCTGCTGCCGAAATCACCCGCCGTGATCGCGCCGCGCGCGAGAAATTTATCGGCGTCTATGTGGAGACGATCTATCGGCGGCTGACCGACAATTTCACCAAATTCATTCGCGTCGAACATCTGGTCCGCGATGCGACGGCGGTCGTTCCCGGCCTGGTGCCGAACGACTCGGTTCTGGCGCGAGAGAACACATTCCAACAACAGCACAAGGACGGCTTTGAAATCGACCAGGGCTTATTACTGTCTCACGTCCTTGGCCATGCGGCCTGCGGCATGCATTTGTGCCACGCTATGTTGTTGCCGCGGCCGGAAGCGTTCGAACAGGCCCGCCGTTTTGCCGAACGCGGCAAGCTCGAATTCGAAGGCGCGACCTTGGAACGCCACGGCAAGGCGGCCGTGGTCACCATGCGTCATCCGCGCTTCCTCAATTCCGAGGACGAGAGCACCGTGGACGGTCTTGAAACCGCGATCGATGTCGCCACGCTCGATCCCGCAGCCGACATTGCCGTGTTGCGCGGCGATACGGTCGAGCACACCAAGTATCGCGGCCGACGTCTGTTTTCGGCCGGCATCAACCTGACGCATCTCTATCACGGCAAGATTTCCTACGTATGGTACATCAAGCGCGATATGGGGCTGGTCAACAAACTGTTCCGCGGTGTGGCGCGCGCGGATTCGAGCCCTGACGAGTTGGTCGGCGGCACGATCGAAAAACCGTGGATCGGGGTGGTCGACGGCTTTGCCATCGGCGGCGGCTGTCAGCTTCTGCTGGTGCTAGACTATGTGCTGGCGGCGAGCGATGCCTATCTGACGCTGCCGGCGCGTAAGGAAGGCATTATTCCCGGCGCCGCCAATCTGCGGCTGTGGCGGTTTACCGGCGACCGGGTTGCGCGGCAGGCGATCCTCTACGGCCGTCGCCTCGATTGCGACACGCCGGAGGGACGGCTGATCTGCGATGAGATCGCGCCACCGGCCTCGATTGATTCAGCGCTCGAAACGGTGATCGACGGCTTCACCGGTTCCGGCGTGGTCAGTGCCGCCGGCAACCGCCGTGCGCTCCGCGTCAGTGAAGAACCACTCGATATGTTCCGCCGCTACATGGCGGTCTATGCGCGCGAACAGGCTTATTGCCATTTCAGCCCGGCGCTGATCGCCAATCTGGAGCGGCATTGGAACGCGCAGAACCGCGCGCCCTAGAGCACGATCCGAAAAGCGGGAACCGGTTAGCGTGACGCGAAATTCATCGCGTCGAAACGGCTCTTTTGCTCATCGCTCAGCTTGGCTTCGAAATTGGCGAGCGTCACATGCATCGCCAAGACCGCACGCCATGCCGCATCGAGCCGCGCCTCGATAGTTTCGAGACGTCGCAGCGCGGTCGCGGGGGCCGAAGTCGGGCAGTGGGCGTCAAGATCGATCGCCGCGGCGTTGAACGATTGCTTGACGCTGGCAAGATCGTCGCGCTGCGCGTCGGTCGGCTGTACCGAACGATTGATCTGGGCGATCGACCAGTCGATTGCAGTCGACGAGCCGCCGCAAGGCTGCACCAGATTGCCCGCCTGATTCTGCTCTCGCACCGTGGTTTGATCTTTCGCCGCTTGGGGCGGCGGAGTTCCATCGAAACGGGACCGCTGATCCGCTGTCAGCGATTGCGAAAAGTCCTCGAGCGGCTGGCGGACGATGTCGATCGCCATGGCCAAAGCCTGGATCTGCGACTGCATCATTTGCAGCCGCGCCACCGGCTGAGCCGGAATTTCCTTCGGGCAGGCCCTGGCGAGATAGCCGGACGCCATGCCAAGCGCGCCGCCGAGCTTCTGCAACAGCGGCATCTGATCGGCGGTCGGGGAGACTTCGGCGCCGATGCGCCCGACCATAGCGTTGGGGTCGAGCGGTTGCTGGCAGAGGCGCTGGTCCTGATCCGCCGGAATTTTAGCAAAGGCCGTTGTGAAGATGTTTTGATAGCCGAACGGCCATTGCGACGCATTCGGCCAGAACACATTCTGGAAAATCGCCGGCAGTGCGAGGCTTGGGTAGACCAGCGCCGGCGACACCACGCCTTGCGGCACGGTTTCAGAGGTTTCGGCGCGAGACGGTGCGTTCGATCGCGCCACCTCGTTCGGACTGGCGCGCATATAGAGCTGGCGATGGTGGTGATGCCAGCCAAGCGGTAAGCCGATATGGAACGGCCCTATGCGAATACCGAAGGCCGCGGCCGGCGATGCAGAAACGATGACTGCGGCGATTCCGCCGACTGCAACAAGCGCGCCGATCTTTCGCATGATCGAGCACCAATATGTTGTCCCGAACGGGCCCTCGGGTTTGACTTTGGGCTACGCGGTTGTCGGGAAGCACTTCACCTAAACATATAATTCAACGCACGCATGGATCAACGCAAAGATGATGCCGTCGGTTCCATCTCATCTCTGGCAGCGGCAGGCTCGCCTTGCGGCCTGTTGCCGAGCCGCAATAGCGGCACCAGAACGAAGGCAAAGGCGGTAAAGGCCGCCGAAATCACAATAAGTGGCGTCAATGTGCGCTCAAAGACGTTGGCGTAAAGATATGAACCGACATTGTCGCCGACTGAATTCGACAGATTGATCACCGACATCAGCACCGCGAAAGAGAAACCTTCGGCGCGCGGCGGACAATAGTTGGCAGCCAGCGTCACGGTCGCCACTGTAGCCAGCATTGCCGAGAGGCCGGCGCAGAAATTGATGATCGCCGCTGATACTTCGCTGTAAAGCAGCAAATAAGTGAGCGTGGTCAGCGTGCCGCAGACGATGCTCAGATAGAGCAGCCTCTTCATGCTGAGATCTTCGAGAAAGCGCCGGTAAAGCAGTGCGCCGACCACCCAGCCGCCGGCCGCGATCGACGACAGGATGCCGATATAGGCTTGCGAGAATTTCAGCTCGTCCGTCATGTGATAGTAGAGCGGCGTGGCGAGCCCGGGGCTGAAATAATAGAGAAAGATGAAAGCGGCGACGATGAGCAGCTCCCGCCGTTTGAAGACGGCTATCAGGCCGCGCAAGGTCGCTTTCATGCCCTCGACGTTGACCGGCATTCGTTTCTCGTCGATAAGAAAGAGCGTGCCGAAAATGACCATGAACGGCGCCATGCCGACGATGAGCGCCGCCGTGTGCAAAGCCTGCGCCGGCGCCAGATGCTCTACCAGTTCGCCGCCGAGAACGGCCGCGGCCATGGCAGCGATGTTGAACCACAGCCATTGCTGATTGACGAAGGCGCCGCTCTCATGCAGTCGCTGGCCATTCTCCACCAGCAGGGCGCCGCACAACGTGCTCGATATCGCCATGGCGTAGGCGGTGAGCGACAGCGCGATCAGAAGATCGCCAGGCGCGGTAAGCCGCGTGACCCATAGATAGCCGCCGATGGCCAGCAGATTCGCGATGATCAGATAGCTTTTGCGCCGATAATCGAACAGCGGCACGAAGTCGGAGACCAAGCCGTAAATCGGCTTGATGATCCAGGGCAGGTTGAAAATGGTGATGAAGGCGGTGACCTGGAGGGGCGTCCAGCCCAGCGCCTGTTTGAGATAATAGTTGAGCGGCTGCGAAATCAGGCCGACGATCTGGCCCACGCCCTCGACGATATAGACCAGCGCAAAAAATATCAGGAGGCGGTGGATGGTTCGCTTGTCGTCTGGTGTCGCGGGCGCTGGCGACGAAAGCGAAGGCTCGTTCATCGGATCGATCGTTGTTCCTGCCGGACCCGCGATCGCTATCAGCGACTCGCCACCGCATCCGAAGCTTCGCCGATATTCAGTTCCGCGACAATTGTCTCAACGATTTCGCGCGGATGGGGAGCAATCGAGACCGTGATCGGCCGCTCGTCGGCAGTCGGCTCCTCAAGCGCGGCGAACTGGCTGTCGAGGAGCTGCGCCGGCATGAAATGATCGGCGCGCGCGGCGATGCGGCGGGCGATGAGATCCTGATCGCCCTTGAGATAGATCAGCCGGACGTCTTGGCGCTTGCCGATGAGAACGTCGCGATAAGCCCGCTTGAGCGCAGAGCAGGCGACGATGCCGCGGTTGCCGGAGTGGCGCGTGGCGTCGATCCAATCGGCGATGGCATGCAGCCAGGGCCAGCGATCCTCGTCGTTGAGCGGCTCGCCGTGGTGCATCTTCTCGATGTTTCGTTTGGGATGAAACCAGTCGCCGTCTTCGTAAAGCCAATGCAGACGGTGCGCGAGCATGGCGGCGATCGTGCTCTTGCCGGAACCGGAAACGCCCATCACGACCAAGACTGAAGCGTTGTGTGCCGCTGGATCGGCCTTCATGCTGTCGTCTCCGACGCCGCGGCGCGGTCGATCAGCCACACCAGGTCGCCATTGGAATAGGCGCGGTGAGCCGGCAGGTCCTCGTGGCCGAGGACACGAGCCAAGATGGCGCGCTTATCGGCGCCGTCGACAAGAAACAGCATCTCCCGCGTCGAGGCGAGCGTGGGCAAGGTCAAAGTGACGCGAGGCACATGGGGCTCCATGCCGGCTTTAGCGACGCCGACGACCCAACGGGTCTTTTCGGCAAGAGCAGGGGCGTGCGGGAATAGAGAGGCCGTGTGGCCGTCACCGCCCAATCCCATCAGGACGAGATCAAATAACGGGTGCGCCGGATCGAGCCGGTCGGCGCCGTAGAACTTTTTAAGCTCGTCCTCGTAGAGCTGCGCTGCCGTCTCGGGATCGCCGGTATTGGTCGCGATCGCATGGATGTTCTGGGACGGCGCCGTAGCATCGAGAAACGCGGTACGCGCCGCGCCCATATTGCTGAGCGGATCGCTCTGCGGCACGAATCGGTCGTCGCCCATGAACCAATGCACGCGGTCCCAAGGGACGACTTGGCTGCGCCACGGTTCGACGGCCAGCAGGCGATAAAGGCCCTGTGGGCTCGATCCGCCGGTCAGGCACACGGCACTTCGTCCGCCGGTAGCGACACGCGCGATGAGCCGGCGTGCCGCCGCCGTCGCCAAGGCCGCGGCATCTGCAACTGCGACCACGTTGGCAGGTGTGTCGGCAGACGTGTTGGTATGTGTCTTGAGCGCCATATTGAAACTCACGTCATCGCAACTCACACAATGGGACGCCAGCGCCGGCCGTCTCTGGCGAGAAGCTGATCAGCCTCGGAGGGGCCTTCGCTACCGGCGCGGTAAGTCGCAAGCCCGTCCGCTCCCGTATCGCGCCAAGAGTCCAGGAACGGTTGCACGATGCGCCATCCCGCCTCGATGCCGTCGGCCCGCGGATAAAGGATGGCGTCGCCGATCATGCAGTCGTAGATCAGCGTTTCGTAGCCGGTGGACGGCGATGCCTCGAAATAGTCGCCATATTTGAAAGTCATCTCGACGCCGCCGATTGCGATCGAGGGGCCGGGAATCTTGGCGTTGAATTCAAGCCCAATGCACTCGTCCGGCTGGATACGGATCACCAGAAAATTCTCCGCCAAACGGTCGATCGGCGTTTCGCGGAACATTGCCACAGGCGCCTGACGAAATTTGATCGCCACTTCGGTCTGCTTGGCGCGCAGCGCCTTGCCAGTGCGCAGGTAGAACGGCACGCCGGCCCAGCGCCAATTGTCGATCATGAGCTTGAGAGCTACATAGGTTTCCGTAATGCTGTCGGGCTTCACGTCTTTGGTCTTGCGATAGGCCTCGACGGCGCGGTTGTCGATATAGCCGTCGCCGTACTGCGCGCGCACCGAGTTGCGCAGCGCGTCGCCGTTCATCTGATACTGCACCGCATCGAGCACCTGCGCCTTTTCGGCGCGCACCGATTCGGCGGCAAAGCGCGACGGCGGCTCCATGGCAATGAGCGACAGCAGCTGGATCAGATGATTGGGCACCATGTCGCGCAAAGCGCCAGTCGCGTCGTAGTAGTTGCCGCGCCGGCCGACGGTGAGCGATTCCGCGACCGTGATCTGCACGTGCTCGATATGATGGCGATTCCAGATCGGCTCGAACAGGCCGTTGGCGAAACGCAGCACCATGATGTTCTGTACGGTCTCCTTGCCGAGATAATGGTCGATGCGGAAAATCTGATCTTCCTTGAGCACGCTGAGCAGCTTTTGATTGAGATCGCGCGCCGAGGCGAGGTCGGTGCCGAACGGCTTTTCGATCACGACCCGCCGCCATGCGCCGTTCTCTTCGCGCGCGAGGCCAGACTGCCCGAGATGGCAGCCGATCGGCGTGAAGGCAGCCGGCGGCGTCGCCAGGTAGAACAATCTATTGCCTTTGGTGCCGCGCCCGCTTTCGATGCGAGAAAGCTCTTTGCCGATCCTCTTGTATGTTGTTTCATCGTCGGGCTCACCCTGCACATAGGCGACGCGGGCAAGGACCCTTTTGACGACGCGTTCGTCGATGTCACGGATGGCGAATTTCGGAAGGCTTTTGGCTAGATCGTCGCGGAAAGCTTCGCTAGTGGATTCGCTCCGAGCCACGCCGATCAAAGCGAAGGCCTCAGGCAGCAATCCGGACGCGGCGAGATTATAGAGCGCCGGCAGCAAGAGCCTGTGAGTGAGGTCGCCGGACGCACCGAAGATAATGAGAGTGCACGGATCGGCCGGCCGCGCCGACGTGGTCGCGGTCTTTCCGGTCATGGCATTTTGGCCTTATGCGCCGATCCGGGTTCAACATGGGCGCCGAAGCCGCTGCGCATTGCCGACAGAATCTTTTCGGCAAAGGTGTGGTCCCGGCGCGAGCGAAAGCGGGTGTAGAGCGCAGCGGAGAGAACGTCGGCCGGCACGGCTTCTTCGATCGCCGCCATCACGGTCCAGCGGCCTTCGCCGGAATCCTCGACCACGCCTTTAAAGGCGTCGAGCTTCGGGTCCTTGGTCAGCGCACTCGCCGTCAGATCGAGCAGCCAGGAACTGATCACGCTGCCGCGCCGCCACACCTCGGCGACGTCGGTGAGATCGAGATCGAAGCGATGATCCTCGGGCAACGCGTCGCTTGAGGCGTTCTTCAAGATGTCGAAACCCTCGGCGAAGGCCTGCATCAGGCCGTATTCGATGCCGTTGTGGATCATCTTGACGAAATGGCCGGCGCCGTTCGGCCCGGCGTGGATATAGCCGTACTCGGCGCGCGGATCGCGTTCGTCGCGGCCCGGCGTGCGCTCCGCGTTGCCGAGCCCGGGGGCTAGCGCCTTGAAGATCGGATCAAGACGGTCGACGACCGCTTTGTCGCCGCCGATCATCAGGCAATAGCCGCGCTCGAGACCCCACACGCCGCCACTCGTGCCGACGTCGACGTGATGGATGTTGCGCTGTTTCAGCAACTTGGCGCGGCGGATGTCGTCCTTCCAGAACGTGTTGCCGCCGTCGAGCACGATGTCGCCCGGATCGAGCAGCTTGCCGAGCTGCCCGATCGTGTCTTCCGTGATCCGACCCGCGGGCAGCATGACCCAGACCGGGCGCGGCGGCCGCAATTGCGCAATGAGCTTGTCGGGGCCTTCGGCGCTCTTCGCGCCGTCGCGGCTGACGGCGGCAATCGCCTTGGGGTCGTGGTCATAGACGACCACCTCGTGACCATTCTGAATCAGGCGGCGCGAAATGTTGCCGCCCATGCGCCCGAGACCAATCACGCCGATCTGCATGGGCAAGAACTCCGTCAGGATACTGCGCGCTCGAACGCGGCGGCGAGTTCGGAAAGGCCTGCTTGCAAATCGCCGCCGAGATGAACGCGCAAAGCGCGTCGGCCGCGCTCGATCAAAACGCCGAAATCGCCGCGCGCCTGAGCGGCCTTGACCACACCGAAACTGGCGCGAAGGCCGGGAATGGGCAGATCCTGCGTGTCGTCGGACGTGATCTGCAGGAATACGCCGCTATCCGGGCCGCCTTTATAACCTTGACCGGTTGAATGCAGAAAGCGCGGTCCGAATTCGAGACAGGTCGCGACATGGCGGCGGTCGCGCATGGCCATGCGCAGTTTCTGCAAACTGTCTGCGTTGCTTCGGTCCCGTGCGAGATAGGCGAGCAGAGCAACATAGTCGCCGCGACCGATGCGACTGAAATGCGCCGTGAGCCAGCTTGCGACGCTGCTGTCGGCGCCAGCCTGACGCAGCGCCGCCGCATTCCTCTCATCGGTGTAAAGCTTGAGCGATTTTTCCGCACAGACTGGCGTCTCCGCGGGCAGGGCGCCGGTCTTCTCGAAGGCCGAGGTCAATTCGCGCGTTTTCACCTTGCTGGCTTCGACGTCCGGCTGATCGAACGGGTTGATGCCGATCACTGCGCCGGCGATTGCGGTTGCGATCTCGAAGCGGAAGAATTCCTGACCGGTATTTTCCGTCGATTGCTGCACGATGCGAATAACGGGATGGCCGGCTTTCTCCAGCGCCGCGAGCTTGGCCTCGTGCGCGGCATCGGCACTATCGGTGGCGAGTTTCAGATCGATAAAGACGCGGTCGCTGCCATAGACCTCCGGCGCGCCAAGGGGCTCGCCGTCGATCGGAATAAGGCCTTTGCCGTTCTTGCCGGTCGATTCCGCGATCAATTGCTCGGCCCAGGCACCGAAACTAGCGAGGCTTGGCGACGCCGTGATCGTCACTTTGTCGCGGCCGGCCGCGGCCGCGGCGCCAAGCGCGATGCCAAGTGCAGTGCCGGGATTTTCGGCCGGAGGAACGTCCGCGCCGCAGCTATACATCATCATGCGTGCGCGCCGCATGAGTTCTGCGATGTCGATCCCGGCCACGGCCGCCGGCGCCAGGCCGAACGGCGACAGCACGGAATAGCGGCCGCCGATGCTCGGCACGCCGTGGAATATATGGCGGAAATTTTGCTCTTTCGCACGTTTCTCGAGCGAGGATCCGGGATCGGTGATGGCGATGAAATGTTGTCCCGCCTGCGCCGCGCCCACCTTGTCACTGACGCACTTGAAGAAATAATCGGTGAGAACGTTCGGCTCGGTGGTGCTGCCCGATTTGCTCGACACGATGAACAGCGTCTTGCTGAGATCGGTCTGGCTTTCGATCGATTTGATCTGCGCCGGGACCGTGGAGTCGAGCACACGCAAGCGCGGCCAGCCGCTGCGGTGGCCGAATGTCGATGCCAGAACTTCGGGGCCAAGACTTGACCCGCCCATGCCGAGGAGAACGGCTTCGGTGAAGCCGTCCCGCTTTGTCCGCTCGGCAAATGCCGTATAGCTCGCGATCTGCGCGTCATCGGTGCTGTCGAGCCAGCCGAGCCAACGATCTTCGTCGGTGCCGGTCCACAGCGACTTGTCGCGCCGCCAGAGCCTGCGGATATTGCCGTGGACGCGCCAGTCTTCGGTGACGGCGTCGGCTTTTTTCTTTAGCGTGTCGCCCAGCGCTAGCTCTTGCTTGTCGAGTGCCTTGCCGAGGACATCGATGCGTTTCTTGGCGACGGCGGCAACAAGCTTGTCGGCGGCATCGGCAAAGAGCCGCACGCCGTCATCGAGAAGCTTGTCGGTCACGCTGTTGAGCGAAATGCCTGCGCGTCCAAGCTCGCTGAGCAGGCGTTGCGCCGCCGCCGGATCCTGCACCAAGCTGTCGCGCAACGTGCCGTGATCGCGGAAGGCGTCGATGGTCGCGAGCGGCACCGTATTGACGGTGTCTGGTCCGATCAGTTCTTCGACATAGAGCACGTCGCTATAGGCTTTGTTCTTGGTGCCGGTCGAAGCCCAGAGCAGCCGCTGCGGTTTGGCGCCGTGAGCCTTCAGCGCGTCCCAGCGCGCGCCCGCAAAAAGCCGCAGGTAGCGCTGATAGGCGAGCTTAGCATTGGCGATGGCGACCTTGCCCTTGAGCGCCGCAAGGCGCTTCTTTTCGTCCGGGTCGTTGGCCTCCGCGATCTTTTCGTCGAGCAATTTATCGACGGCGGTATCGATGCGGCTGACGAAGAAGCTTGCGACGCTGGCGATGCGCGAGACGTCGCCGCCCTTGACCGCGAGGGCTTCGAGGCCGGACAAATAAGCTTCGACGACCTGCTCATAGGCCTGTTGCGCGAACAGCAGCGTAATGTTGACGTTGATACCGCTGGCAATCAGGTCGTGGATGGCGGGCATGCCTTCGGGCGTCGCCGGCACTTTGATCATGAGGTTCTTGCGATCGATCGCCTGCCACAGCCGCTTGGCCTCCGCGATCGTGCCCGCGGTGTCCTTTGCCAGATAGGGCGAGACTTCGATACTGACAAAGCCGTCGGCGCCTTTGGTTGCATCGAAGACCGGACGCAGCACATCGGTCGCGTGCTGAATGTCCTCGACCGCGATCTGTTCGAAAATTTCACCGGCCGGGCGGTCATGCTTCTTCAGGATTTGCGCGACAGCTTCGTCGTATTCATCGCCATGAGCGATAGCTTGCTCGAAGATCGAGGGGTTCGAGGTCACTCCGCGCAGGCCATCCTCGTCGACGAGTTTCTTCAAGCCGCCCTCGGCGACGAAGCCGCGCGACAGAAAATCAAGCCATACGGCCTGGCCATGGTCCGGCAGCGATTTCAAGCTGGTCATCGTCCGCTCGTCCTTGCAATCCGGCGCGTGACATCCGGTCTTTGGCGGGTTTGCAATACCCTATCGGGAATGAAAGCGAATCTTTTCGTTAAACTGAGAAACATCGTGTGCGCGACGCGCGCGGCCGGCGCAGATGCAAAACACCTTCCATACAGGAAACGATACGGTGCGCCGCCGGTTCCAGGCAAGGCACGGGAGAAATAGCCGCGAGGGCAGGGGAAGCTACGACGTAAACGAGGCGTTTGTGCGATAGGCGCGCATGAATGTGCGCACGGCCATGCCCACGACATGGCTGATCGCGTCCGCTTGCGGCGCGCCGCCGAAGTTGAATAGCACCGGCATGAATAGTGTCGATTTGGATGAATCCAGGAACTGCGCCGCGGCAACCGCGCAATCGTCGACCGCCAGCACGCCCGCCTCGTTCTGCGCCTTGAGATAGGCGGCCAGTTTGGCGATGCCGACCGCCGGACCAGTCTCGTAAAACACCCGCCCTATCTCGGGCATGCGGTCGGCGATGGCGGCGACGGTGCGGAGCGCAGACGCCTTCTCGGCGGTGCAGAGGAAGCCGAGATAGGCGCTGCCGAGCCGAGTCAGTACCGCCTCGACGTCGTGATTGCCGTGGTCGAAGTCGAAGGCGCCTTCGGCGTGAACGAGGCACTCCTCATGGACGATGGCCTCGAACAGCTGCTCCTTGTTCTCGAAATAGACGTAGAGCGTGCCCTTGGAGACGCCGGCGGCGCGGGCAATGTCGCTCATGCTGGCGGCGTCAAAGCCCCTGGCGAGGAAGATCTCCCGCGCACCTTGGACGATCTGACGGCGCTTGGCGCTGTCATCCGCTGCACTGGGGGCCGCCTTAAGCTGGGCCTGCGCGTTCATTGTCGTCGTCTCCCTGGCACCGTGAGGCAGATTATCAAGCCTCATCAATTCTTTATCAGATAGGTCTTAATTATTATTGACCGAACGGTTCGGTCATATTGACTTGCCGAATAACGCCGAATATAAAGTGACTGAACCGTTCGGTCAATGACCAATTGGTCAATGACGGTCCCCATAAGCCTGAATATGGAGCGCGCGCCATGTTCCGAGACCAAGATTCGTATCGCGGTCAAAAATCATATCACGGCAAGGACGCAGAGAACGAGACGCATCTTCCGGCCGTCGTGGAGGATCATTCGCGGAGCCAAATTATTTCGGGGGAGCCGTTGAGCGCCGACGGCAATGATGACGATGTCGAGCCGGCGCCGCGCCGGGTGTCGCTGTGGCCGGTCTTTGATCGCCGTGCGCTGATCGCAGCGGCCGCGGCCATTGCCATCATGATCGTCGGCGGGGTGGGCGCGCATTGGTGGATTTCCGGCCGTTACATGATTTCGACCGACGATGCCTATGTCGGCGCCCACAACACGACGCTTGCTTCGAAAATCTCCGGCTATGTCGCGAGTATTCCCGTCAACGACAATGCGACGGTGCATGCGGGCGACATGATCGCCACCATCGACAATGGCGATTACCAGCTCGCGGTGGACGCGGCGCGGGAGAAGGCCGCGACCCAACAGGCCACCGTCGATCGCATCGGCCGCCAGGTCGTGGCGCAGCAGGCCAATGTCGACCAGACCAAGGCACAGATGCTTTCGGCGCAGGCCGAAGCCAAAAAGACGCAGCTTGAATTCGACCGGCAGCAGGCTTTGGCGGCGCAGAAATTTGCCAGCCAGCAGACGCTCGAACAGGCGATTGCGGGCCGCGATCAGGCTGCCGCCGCGATCCAGAGCGCGCAGGCGATGATCGAGGCGGCTGAGGCCAATCTCGACGTGCTGAAGGCGCAGCAGCAAGAAGCCTCGCGCACGTTCGATGAATTGCAAACCGCGCTGGCGAAGGCCGAACGCGATCTGTCGTTCACCATCATCCGCGCTCCGGTCGACGGCGTGTTCAGCAATCGCGCGGTCCAGACCGGCGACTATGTGCAAACCGGACAGCGCGTCGCGAGCCTCGTGCCGCTCAACGATGTCTATGTCGACGCCAATTTCAAGGAGACCCAGCTCGCCCGCATCCATCCCGGCCAGCCGGCTTCGATCAGCGTCGATGCGCTGCCGGATCACGACATCACCGGGCGGGTGGCGTCGCTGTCGCCGGCTTCCGGCTCGGTGTTTTCGCTGCTGCCGCCGGACAATGCCACCGGCAATTTCACCAAGATCGTGCAGCGGCTGCCGGTGCGAATCGAAGTGCCGGCCGGCGTTACGGCGCAGCGCATGTTGCGGCCGGGAATGTCGGTCGTGGTCAGCGTCAACACCAAGCCAAATGCAATCAAGCAGGATGCGGCGCGTGATGCGGGCCTGACCTCGACGGCCAATGCCGCCGAGGCCGTGCCCAACCTGCAGTCCGACGCGCAATAAACTGCGGAGTTGGTGCCGTGACCTCCATCACCGCCTCGGCAACGCTTCCGTCCCATCAGAGTCCCCGGCCGCGGTCCCAGGCCGAGCAACAGCCGCGCGCGGCGCTAGACCCGATCCCGCCGCGCCGGCTGTTCGCCTTTCTCGCCATGTGCTTCGGCATGTTCATGGCGTTCCTCGACATCCAGATCGTGTCGGCATCGCTGTCCGACATTCAGGCCGGGCTGTCCGCATCGGCCGATGAGATTCCCTGGGTGCAGACCGCCTATCTGATCGCCGAAGTCGTCGCCATTCCGCTGTCGGGATTTTTGTCGCGCGCCATCGGTACGCGCATCCTGTTCACGATCTCCGCCGGCGGCTTCACCATCGCCAGCATCATGTGCGGCACGAGTACCTCGATCGACAGCATGATCGTGTGGCGCGCGGTACAAGGTTTCATCGGCGGCGGCATGGTGCCGACGGTATTCGCCACCGCTTATTTGATCTTCCAAGGCCCGCGGCAGAAGTTCGTGGCCCCGGTGGTCGGTTTGATCGCGACATTGGCGCCGACCATCGGCCCGACCGTCGGCGGCTATCTGACCGATGCTTATTCGTGGCACTGGCTGTTCTTCATCAATGTCCCGCCTGGCATCGTCGTTACCATCGCGACCTATCTGCTGGTCGATTTCGACAAGCCGGATTTCGCGCTGCTGAAGAATTTCGATTGGTACGGTCTGCTCAGCATGGCGGGCTTTCTCGGCGCGCTCGAATATGTGCTCGAAGAGGGGACGCGTTACGAATGGTTCGACGACGACACGATTTTCGCCGTGGCCATCGTTTCAGCGCTGTCGGCAATTGTCTTCTTCGCCCGCGTGCTGACGGCGCGGGTGCCGATCGTCGACCTGCGCGCTTTTGCCAATCGCAATTTCGCCGTCGGCAGCCTGTTTTCCTTCGTGCTCGGCATCGGGCTTTATGGCTTGACCTATCTTTATCCGGTCTATCTTGCGCAAGTGCGCGGCTACGACTCGCTGATGATCGGCGAGACCATGTTCGTCTCCGGCCTGGTGATGTTCGTCACTGCGCCGATCGCCGGCCAGCTCAACGAGAGGCTCGATCCGCGCTTCATCCTGGTGGCGGGCTTCGTGTTCTTCGCCGTCGGCACCTGGCAGATGACTTATGTCACCTCGGATTGGGATTTCTGGGAATTGCTGTGGCCGCAAATATTCCGCGGCGTAGGTTTGATGTTCGCGATCATTCCGGTGACCAATACCGCGCTTGGGACGCTTCCGCCGGAGCGCGTCAAGAACGCCTCCGGCCTGTTCAACCTGATGCGCAATCTCGGCGGCGCCATCGGGCTCGCCGCCATCAATACCTGGTTCAATGACCGGATGGATCTGCACCTGACGCGGCTGCACGAAGCGGTGAACCCGGCAAACATCTCCGCCAACGAGATGCTCGCCAACATGGCGGCACGTTTCCAAGGCTCGGATGCGCCGATGCGGGCGTTGGCAAAACTGCAAGCGATCGTGCGCTTGCAGGCCTCGGTGCTGAGCTATGCCGATGTGTTCTTGATGCTGACGGTGCTGTTCCTGGTGCTGGCGGCCTTCGGGCTGCTGATGAAGAAGCCGCAGCCGCAAGCCGCCGCTGGGGCAGGGCTCTAGGGTCTGTACTCAATAAGGATTCCCATTCGTCGCGAGTTGTGATTCAAGGCTTCCCAATTGTGGGAGAGCTTGATGAGGAAGCCGCTTTATTGGCTGAGCGATGAGGAGTGGCGGAGGATTGAAGCGCTGTTGCCGCGCGGCCGCCGCGGCGCCCACCGGGTTGATGATCGGCGGGTAATCAGCGGCGTCCTCCACATGCTGAGGAGCGTGCCCGCTGGCGCGAC
The DNA here is from genome assembly GCA_049677525.1 of Xanthobacteraceae bacterium. GTDB lineage: Bacteria > Pseudomonadota > Alphaproteobacteria > Rhizobiales > Xanthobacteraceae > BOG-931. The sequence goes on along the minus strand of JBAUCK010000241.1, from coordinate 87 downwards.
TGTCCGCCGGAATACGGGCCATACACAACGATCTACAATCGATTCAATCGCTGGAGCAAACAGGGCATCTGGGAAGCAATCTTCTAC
>JBAUCK010000240.1:0-3912 GCA_049677525.1 Xanthobacteraceae bacterium | reverse complement strand
TGCCGCTCTATCATTGCTTCGGCATGGTGCTCGGCAATCTCGCTGCCGTCACTCACGGCGCCTGCATGGTATTCCCCGGCGAAGGCTTCGACCCGCTGGCGACGCTTGAAACCGTCGCCGAGGAGCGTTGCACCGGCCTGCACGGCGTGCCGACCATGTTCATCGCGCAGCTCGATCATCCCGAATTCGCCCGGTTCGATCTGTCGTCGCTACGCACCGGCATCATGGCGGGCTCGCCATGCCCGATCGAAGTCATGAAGCGCGCCGTCGCCAAGATGAACCTCTCTCAGATCACCATCGCTTACGGTATGACCGAGACAAGCCCGGTGAGTTTCCAGAGCTCGACCGAAGATCCGCTGGAACGGCGTGTCGCTACCGTCGGGCGCATCCAGCCGCATCTCGAGGTAAAGATCGTCGACATGAACGGTCGCGTCGTGCCGACCGGCATGCCGGGCGAATTGTTGACGCGCGGCTATTCGGTGATGCTCGGCTATTGGGGCGACGCGGAGCGCACGCGCGAGGCGATCGACGCGGCGCGCTGGATGCATACTGGCGATCTCGCCACGATCGACGACGAAGCCTATTGCAACATCGTCGGCCGCATCAAGGACATGGTGATCCGCGGCGGCGAGAATGTTTATCCGCGCGAGATCGAAGAATTTCTGTATCGCCACCCGGAAATCCAGGACGTCCAGGTGATCGGCGTGCCAGATGATCGTTACGGCGAAGAGATTTGTGCCTGGGTCAAGCTGCGTCCCGGCGCCAGCGCCACGGACGAGGAGATCAAGGCGTTCTGCCGCGAGCAGATCGCCCATTACAAAGTGCCGCGCTACATCAAATTCGTCGACGAGTTCCCGATGACCGTTACCGGCAAGATTCAAAAGTTCATCATGCGCGAGCGGACGATCAGCGAACTCGGCCTGAAAGTCCAGAAGACGGCATGAGTATGATCCGGAAAAGTGGGAACCGGTTTTCCGAAAAGATCATGCTCAAAAGCGCATCCGCTGAGTAAGGCCGCCTTTTCGGGCGGCCTCACTCGCGTCTGCAAACGCCGCCCGCTTTGGGTTCAGATCATCCGACGATCAGCGATCCGGATTGGGAACTGCGACCCGGCTGCCGTCTTTGCCGTAGCCCGAGATTACATTGTCGGCCGCGTTTTGGACGCTCCGGGCCATGGCGGCATTGGACGCCGCCGAAGCCGAAAGCGTTGCGCCGAAGACGAGCGCCGTGGCGAGAGCTGCGGCGAACGCGAATTTGGTCGTGAGCATGATCATATCTCCTGATATTGGGCCGTGCTTGATTGCGATGTCCATTTGGCCTGACGCAGGAGATGATTTCGGATCGCGAACACTTATTCCCGGCAGCGCAGTTGCAGGGTGCCGGCCGGGATGACGTTTTCCTCACCGCACTGTGAAGTGCGCGGTGGAATAAATCTCACACCTTCACTTTTTCATTCTCGACCACGCGCTTGACAGCGTCGCGCTTGAGCATGCGATCCTTGTGGGCGGTGTAGTTCTTCAATTCGCCCATCGGCAAGTCGCGGCGCACGCCCCAGGTGTAGAAGACGAAGCCGTAGGGATCGAGCACGGAATATTTGTCGCCGAACCATTCGCGCCCGCCCAGCATGCCGTCGATCTGCTTCAAATATGTTTGGAATGTCTTCAGCCCGGCCTCTTTGATTCCGGGAAAAGCCGAGGCGTCGGCGGTATAGCGCTCGGGCCGGCCGACATGGGCATGCGCCGGATGCACGCTCGAGGCAAAATAGCCGATCAGCGAGAGCGTCTTCGCATCGCCGAGCGCATCCTTCGGCCACAGATCGAAGCGCTTGCCGAGATAGGGCAGGATCGCGGTGTTCTCGGCGAGCGGCGTGCCGTCGTCGAGGCCCAGCACCGGCACCCGGCCGAGCGGGTTCAGTTTCAGATAGGCTTCGGTGCGCTGCTCGCCACCGGCAAGGTCCACTTTGCGCGGCTCGTATTTTTCGCCGCTCTCCTCGAGCGCGATATGCGAAGCCATCGAGCAGGCGCCGGGCGCGTAATATAGCGTCAACATGTCAAACTCCTCCCTGACATTCGAACCGGTCTATTTTGCAGAAATCTTTTCCAGGATCGGCAGCCAGGTTTCCTGCTGCTGAGTGACGAAGGCGAGCGTCTGTTCGGGATTCATGGTCTGGGTGTAATTCCCGATTGTGCCCAGCTTTTTCTTGAGCTCCGGATCACCCATGACCTTGATGAGATCGGCGCTGACTTTGTCAATGATTGAGGTCGGTGTGCCGAGCGGCGCGACCACGACCTGCCAGCCGGTGGCGAAGAAATCGGGAAGGGTCTCCGCCACTGTCGGCACATCGGGAAAGTCCGGTAGGCGCTGACGCGACGCCACCGCGATGATTTTCAACTGTCCCGCTTTCACACTGCCCATGATCCCGGAATAACCCTCGATGATCATCGAGACGCGGCCGGTGCCGACATCGGCCATCGCCGCCGCCGGGCCGCCTTGATATGGCACCGGCACAAGCTGGATATCGGCACGCTGTTGCAGTAAAAGGCCGGTGAGATGGGTGAGCCGGCCGACGCCGGTCACCGCGATCGAAATCGTACCCGGCTCCTTCTTGGCGCGCGCGATCAGTTCCGGCAGCGTGTTGATGCCGAGCGACGGGTTCACCGCGATAAACATCGGATTTTCGATAGTGAATCCGATCGGCAGGAAATCGCGCGGCAGCCGCAGCGGCAGATTGGGCGCGACAGTCGGCAGCGACGCGAAAGTCGAGAGCGCCGGCATGAACAGCGTGTAGCCGTCAGGCGCGGCCTGCGACGCAAATCGCGCGGCGATGCTGCCATTGGCGCCTTGATGGTTGGCGACGATGACCTGCTGTCCCCAGATCTTGGTCAGGCCTTCGGCCGTGAAGCGCGCGTCGATGTCGGGCGCCGAGCCGGGCGCGGCGTCGGAGATCATCGTCACTGCCCGGCTCGGATAGTCGCTGGATTGCGCCGACGCCGTGCCGGCCAACGGCAACGTGATCAGGCATATGATCAGACATGTCATCCGACATGGGCCGGCAAAGCCGAACCAGGACTCACGCAACGCCATCGCATCCTCCCCCATCTCGCCGCAAACGTGCCCTTCACGTGCGCTACCGTCTGCGCTGCCGTTGCGGCAGGCCGCGACTTAATAATCCCAGGATAGGGCTGTCAAATCGGGGGTTCCACCGGCAAACCGCGCCTGCGCCAAACCGACACGCCCCTAGGGAGCAAGCGCGGCTGACGCGCCGGCCCAATGTCGGTAGATTGTGGGCGGATGTCTTTACCTTAACTCAACGCAACGGCCAGTTCCCGACGCGGGCTTAAGAAATCTGCCCCTCGGCTCGGGGTTGCGATTTGGGTGCGATTTGGGATCAGCCCCCCAGTTCCTCCGGTTCATACAGTGACGCGTGCGACAGCATTGGCGGCGTTTCGAAACGCGAACGCGCAGGTGGACGCGATCCGCTTGGCCGCGGTGCGCGCCGAGCCGAGGGGGCGGCCGGCGCCGCGCCGGACATCAGTTTTCGCATCTCGACCGATCTTGCCGTTGTCGTCGACGAGTGGCGGCAATTCGAGCGTGTGGCGCTGCTGACGCCGTTCCGAACTTATGAATGGCCCGCCGCCTGGCAGCGCCATATCGGAATGCGCAATGGAGTCGTGATCGGCCGTTTTGCCGACGGCACGATCGCCTTCATCCTGCCACTCGCCATCGATCCGCGACACACTTTCAAGAGGCTGTGCTGGCTCGGCCAGGATCTGTGCGACTACAAGGCGCCGCTATTGGCGCGCGATTTCATGGCGCGCGTCGCGCCGGAAAATTCCGGGCACTGTGGCGGCAGCTCGAAGCGAAAATGCAATCGGAGCCGCAGACACGCCACGACTGGATCGAATTCGAGAA
>JBAUCK010000239.1:0-8396 GCA_049677525.1 Xanthobacteraceae bacterium | reverse complement strand
GATGTACTCTCCGGTTAACGCCAGCAACACTTACCGGCGTCAGCGGTCGTCCTACCCTGGCTTCTGCCTTGTCGAGAGACAAGGATAGCGTCTGTGCTGGCGCCCAATGAAGCGAAACAGGAGCTGCGCACAGCACGGCAGCACCCAATAAAGTTGCTCCAATCATAGCGATCTTTTTCGTCATGACGCTCTCCCGGTTGAGGTCTGGCCGGGAGCCTTGGGGGAATCCCGTCGACGTTTGGGAGCTGCCTGGTCGGCCTAACCCAAACTAACGGAAGCGGAGCCAGAATGTTCCTTGGCTTCCCGCCGGCGCGCGTTGGACGGGTAGCATCCGGCTCGCCTCGCACATTTTCACTGCGAGCCGAAAGCGAATCGGAATAAATTTTGTGCAGGCTGCTGTGGAGTCCTCCCAGCTACTCACGCGCGCCAGTTTAGTGGCTCGGCACGAAAGGGGCCTCGCTTGAGGGGAAGCTTGAGGCCCCTTTTGTGCGTTCGAGCCTTGCGAATAGGAATCAGCGTCCGCACGTCGGTGAGTGTGACCGGATCCATGATGGTTGGGATTGTCAGCGTTCGGGGCAGGGGCGCGACCAGTTCCGGCGGGGCACGATCCTAGGTTCCTTGTGGAAAAATGGCGGCTAACTCATTGAGTCACCGACCATCTAGTGTCACCCTAAACACTATCGTTCGCGTTGTAGGCGTGGCACCATGTCCGCTTTGCAGACATTCGAAAGAATGCGCGAGTATCGACAGCGCGCCGCTGATTATTATCGCATGGCGTCACGCAACTATAGCGACGATGTTCGCGCGCGGTATCTCGCAATAGCCGACCATTTTCTGGCACTTGCTGACGCGGATATGCAGGCTGATCGGCTTGAACGTAAGCGAAGGCTGCAAGAGATGCAGTCCAATCGTGAAGCGATGCGCAAGGAGCACCGCGAGGGCGCTCGGTCGTTACGCTTTGGCGCCCAGCAATAGGTCCGCCAGCTTCGCGAGGTTACAGCGAGTCGGCGCGCCCCGTCCTTTTGCCATGGTGCGTTGACCGTCTGCCCAATGTTGGCACGTTGGGCACATGGCGAAATCCGCACTCAAGAAACGGCTGGCGGTTCGCATTGCGCCGGCTCGGCACATCGACACGATGGTCAACGGGCTCATTCCGGCGCTGCCGTGCCTGCCGCCCGAATGGCGTGCACCCGAAACCAGACCTTCGCACCGTCCGACGCATTAACCAACCGTTAACCAAGACCGCCGATCCTACAATTATCAATAATAATGACGACCGGGACATCTTGCCGCGACCATAGTGGAAGCAGACCCGCGAGGCATGCGGGTCGCAAATCGTGCCCCCTCATTCCTGCCAGAGCACCGGGAGGCAAACATGACCAACATCACCGATATCCGCGAGACGAAGGCGCGTATTGTCGTATTTGGGGTCGGCGGCGCCGGCGGCAACGCCATCAACAACATGATCGCGGCCGGGCTGCAAGGCGTCGACTTCGTCGTCGCCAATACCGACGCACAGGCGCTCACCATGTCGATGGCCAAGCGCGTCATCCAGATGGGCACCCAGGTGACCGGAGGCCTTGGCGCTGGCTCGCAGCCCGAAGTGGGGCGCGCCGCAGCCGAAGAAGCAATCGATGTGATCCGCAATCATCTGACCGGCGCACACATGGTGTTCGTTACTGCCGGCTTGGGCGGCGGTACCGGCACCGGGGCAGCACCCGTTATTGCCAAGACCGCGCGTGAGCTCGGCATTCTCACCATTGGTGTAGTCACTAAGCCATTCCACTTCGAGGGCCAGCGCCGCATGCGTTTTGCCGAAGCCGGCCTCGAAGAATTGCTTAAGGTGGTGGACACCCTGCTGATCATCCCAAATCAGAACCTGTTCCGAGTGGCCAACGAGAAAACCACGTTCACCCATGCCTTCGCCTTGGCCGATCAAGTGCTTTATTCGGGGGTGGCCTGCATCAGCGACCTTATCGTCAAGGAAGGTCTGAGCAATCTCGATTTTGCCGACGTTCTTGCCGTAATGCGCGAGAAGGGCAAGGCCATGATGGGCAGGGGCGAGGCTTCTGGCGAGAGGCGCGTGCTCAACGCCGCCGTGGCCGCGATCTCCAATCCATTGATCGAGGATCCTTCGATCAAGCGCGCCAGTGGCCTCATCATCTCCATCACCGGCGGCAAGGACCTGTCGTTATTCGAGGTCGACGAAGCTGCCAACCGCATTCGCGAAGAGGCAGACCAGGACGCCAACATCATCGTCGGCGCGTCGTTCGATGAAGGTCTGGAAGGTATCGTGCGCGTCTCAGTGGTGGCGACCGGCATCGATATTCCCGATCCGACGTGCCAGACGCAATCAGCGGAAAGCTTATTGACAAAACTCGCCGGCAGGCTGCGCAACGTCAGCCGTCACATCGAGCGTAATGCACTGCTGCCACAATCAGAGAGTCCGCCGGCCCTCCCAGCGGCCTCCCACCCCCAGGGGCGGCCGGCAAACCCAGATTCGCAATATGCCCGCCATGCGCCTCCGCACGGCCGCTCCGCTCCTGCGCGAAATTTTATCGATGACAAAGTTCTCGATATCCCGACCTTTCTGCGCCGCAAGGCCAGCTGAGCGGACGCCTGCCAGGATCCTATCGCTTGCCGATTTATTGTTTTGCTATCTTGGCCCGATTTTTTTGTAGTCGGGTGTCGCACACCGGAACGTGCGGTGTGATCTTGCGATCCGCCAGCCACCTGAGCAATCTGACTGCGCCATAAGCACTATCGCCTGCGAGCCTCTGGGGCTGCAGATCGAAGCGGCGACGGACTCGCTCCACCATGGTCTGGGTGACGGCGATCTCCACGGCACGGTTGGCGCGGGTGCCCTCGGCGTCGACAATGACTCCAGCCTTGTTATCGATGAGGTAGTTCGCATCATAGGCAAAGAACGGGTCCATGCCCGGTCTGACAACCCATGTCGCTTGTGGATCGGTCAGCGAGACTTCCTTGGCGGGCTTGCTTCGACTGCCGCTGCCGCTCCAACCAGGGCAGCATCGAGTGCCGCAAGGTACTCTCGAACCGCATGCGAGGCTTCCTCCGCCTTCGGCCAGACCAACGGCTGGTCGCCGGGGACCCGCTTCTTCTTGTCCACGTCCGCCTTGATCAGGCTTGCATCGACCGAGAATGCTTCGCCACCGACCAGCCCGGCAGCGATGCACATCGCCACCACACCCTCGAACACCCGGCGCAACGCATCGCTCTCGCGGAACCGTTCATGCCGCGCCCGGCAGAACACTGAATGATCGGGGATCTTGTCCTCGATGCCGAGCTTGCAAAACCACCGGTAGGCCAAATTGACCTGGACCTCAGCGCACAGCCGCCGCTCCGAGCGGGTCGCGAACACGTAGCCGACAATCAGCATCCGGATCATCAGGACTGGATCGATCGAGGGCCGGCCCGTATGTGAGTAGTAAGGCGAAAGCTCCTTGTGCACCCAACCAAGATCGAGAACGCCGTCGATCTGCCGCACCAAATGATCGCCTGGCACCACCTTGTCGAGATCAAAGGAATAAAAGAACTGCCCTTGTCCAACTTCCCGCCGACCCATCATCAGCCGCTCCCGCCCGAGGCCCGTCTCCTCCAACGGAATCATCGTTCGCGAGTCGGCTCAATGGGAGTTTTGAAACACAATCGGGGTCACAACAGACATCGGCATTTCATCCCGGCGCGGCAGCTAAAGGCCGATGCTGTTGAAAAAGGCAAAAATGAATCGGCCAAAATTTTTGCCTGTGCGCCCGTCGAAACCGGCTTTTCGTTATCCAACGCATCACAGAGAGCTTACGAGGGTTGCTGGTTGAAAATCGGACTGGCTATATGTCCCCCTACGTCATTTCCGGGCCATCGCACCGGTACTTCTTAAAAAATCTGTTCAACCCCCCAAAAAGCCTTTTTCAACAGCATCGGCCATAAACGGACATGCGCTACGGTCAATTGACGCAAATGTTTATTCGATCACCGCGTCGACGCACGACCCGGAAGAAGGCGCGCCTGAATCCGACCTTGGGTGGAGGTTTCCCCGTCTTACTTCCGGCGCGTTATACTCATAGTCAAGCGCCTCACTTGACTTGCATCTGCCTCAAAAACAGAGACACACTCAACCGGCCGCTTTCATCCATAGGCACCCTGGTGCCTCCCGTAGGCACAAAATCGATCCCTGAATTCGATTTTGGCTCGGTTCGCGGAGGCTGCCGGCCTCCGCATTCGGCTGAGTCTTGATGGGGTGATTTTTCATGGGTGAGGCACGTGTCAAACGGCGGCCGGCCACGATCCTCGCGACCGATGTGGCCGCCTCTAGCCGACGGCACACCTACGCTGGTTCGACCCCGTGGTGGGCCCGTTCAATCGGACTGGCCGTCGCAGTCGGCATTGTCTACTTCCTAGCGGCACGACTGAGTCTTCTTCTTCTCACCAAACCCGACGGCGTGGCCGTATTTTGGCCGGCCTCCGGCGTTGCTGCCGGAGTCCTCATTGCGCTTGGACCGCGTGCGCGATTGTCGGTGGTCACCGGCGCGATGGTAGCAACCATTATTGCCAATTTAATGGGCGACCGGACTTTTTTGAGCGCCGTCGTATTCGCCCTGTGCAACGCGGGCGAAGCGTTGCTAACAGCATGGCTGATCGAGCATTACTTCGGATTGGATTTCAATCTCGATAAGCTAAGCCATGTGCTGGGGATGCTGGGAGCAGCTATCGTCGCAACCGCAGTCTCGGGAATTGGCGGGACCGCAGGCTTCCTGTACTTTCAGAGCACGAGTGCGTCGATTCTGACTATTTGGCAGCATTGGTTCGCTTCCGACGCGCTTGGAATCATCACAGTTGCACCGCTGATCGTCGAGTTCGCTTCGGCCACACGGCAACCGCCATCGCGCCGCGGGTTTATGGAAGGCGCAGCCGCGCTCGTGGTGCTGTTCGCCCTGAGTGGGTTCGTCGTTTTCCTCCCGCAGGGACTTTGGGGGACTGTTGTCCCGATTGCGCTCCTGTTTCCAATGCTGTTGTGGCTGGGGGCCCGCTGCCATTCTGTCTTTGCAGCGGCGGCCGCATTCATCATCGCGCTTACAATCGTTTCGACGACAACATTTGGCATTGGCATTTTCGGTGACGCCAACTTCCCGATCGACGAGCGCATTCTGGGCGCTCAGGCGAGCATCTTGGCCGTGTCGCTCTGCGTATTCGTACTTGCTGCGCTGTTCGCCGAACGACGTCTTCACGAGGCCGTGCTCGTGGCGAGCGGCACGCGGCTGCAGGAGGCGCTGACGGAATTGCGGCAGCTTTACGAAAGCGCCCCGATCGGGCTGGCGTTTCTCACTCCCGATTGCCGCTATCAGCAAATCAACCGCCGACTGACGGAGATCTGTGGCATTTCAATCGCCGATCATATCGGGCATTCCGTGCGAGATACGGTCCCGCAGGTTGCAGAACAGGTCGAGTTTGTCGTCCAGACAATTTTGCGGACCGGGGAACCGATCACGGGCATAGAGGTCAATGGCCAACGAACAGACGGGGCCAACGCAGAGCGGGTGTGGGTGACCTACTGGCATCCGTTGAAGGCCGAAGATGGCGCTATTCTCGGCATCAATGTCGTGGCTGAGGAAATTACCGAGCAAAAACGCGCCAAAGCGGCGTTGCAACTTGCGAACGAAACTCTAGAGGCTCGTACGCTCGAACTTACCCGTTCGTTGGAAGAATTGCGGAATGCGCAAGATCGTCTTGTTCAGACCAAAAAGCTTGCATCCCTCGGCCAACTGACCGCCGGCATTGCGCACGAGATCAAAAACCCGCTTAATTTCGTCAACAATTTCTCAAGCCTCTCAATTGAGTTGGCCGGTGAGTTGCAAGATGCAATCAAATCCCAAGAGTTCAATGATGAGAAGCGCGCCGAAATTCATGATCTGCTGGACATCTTACAGGGTAACCTTGGCAGAATCGTGCAGCACGGCAAGCGTGCGGACTCGATCGTGAAGAACATGCTGTTGCATTCGCGCCAGATCTCAGGAGAGCACCAGTCTGTCGATCTCAACGCCCTCGTGGAGGAGAGCCTCAATCTCGCCTATCACGGGGCACGGGCAGAGAAGGGAGGGTTTAATATCACCCTGGAGCGTTCCTTTGATCCGACCGCCGGCGAAGTCAATCTGCTTCCGCAGGAGATCACGCGGGTGCTGCTCAACCTGATCTCAAATGGCTTCTATGCCGCCACGCAACGTAAGGCGGAAGTGAATGGAGGCAGGTACGAGCCCACTCTGACTGCCGCGACCAAGAATCTCGGCGACAGCGTCGAAATCAGGATCCGCGACAACGGCACCGGCGTGCCGCCCGAGGTGAAGGAGAAAATGTTCAATCCGTTCTTTACAACCAAGCCCGCCGGGGAAGGAACCGGACTGGGCCTGTCCATTAGTCACGATATCATCGTCAAGCAACATAGCGGATCTATAGAGGTCGACACCAAGCCCGGGGCGTACACTGAATTTCGGATCGTGTTGCCGCGGAGCGTGTCCGTTAGCAAACCGGGAGTAAACGGGTGAACATGCTTATTCTGGTGGTCGATGACGAGCCCGAACTCGAGGAGCTGTTCCGCCAGCAGTTCCGGCGCGATCTACGCGCCGGCCGTTTCGTGATGGAGTTCGCACTGTCGGCTACCATGGCTCTTCAGCGCATCAGCGAGACAGGCGATCGATCACTCATTCTAATCTTGTCCGACATTAACATGCCGGGGATTAGCGGGCTTGAACTGCTGCCCAAAGCCAAGGCGATGCGGCCCGATGTTCCGATCATCATGATTACCGCCTATGGCGATGCGGAAACCAAGCGCAAAGCACTTGAAAAAGGTGCCGAGGCGCTTTTGACCAAACCGATCGATTTCGGGAAGCTGCGCGACGAAATAGACATGCGGGTCGGACGCGCCGCATGACCGTACGAATTCTGATTGTCGATGATGAGCCGGACTTCGAGGCGCTCATCCGACAGAAATTTCGGCATCAGGTCGGCGGCGGCGCAATCAGCTTTGTGTTTGCGCAGGATGGGGTTGAGGCGCTCACAGTATTAAAAGCAAACCACGGCATCGACATGGTCGTGACTGACATCAATATGCCGAGGATGGACGGTTTGACCCTGCTCAAGAAGTTGCAGGAGAACGAGGAAAAGCTTTCGACCATCATCGTCTCAGCCTATGGTGACATGGCAAATATTCGCTCCGCCATGAACGGCGGTGCGTTCGACTTCGTCACCAAGCCGATCGATTTTCCTGATCTTGAAGCGACCATTGCCAAGACCATTCGGCATATCGAAATACTACGCGAGGCACGGCAGCGCCAGGCAGAAGCCGAGCGAGCACACGCATCGCTTTCGCGCTATTTCTCACCCAATCTGGCTGAACGGCTCGCCAAGGACACGGATGCGATCGACTTGCGTGGAAAGCGTCGTGATATCGCTGCATTGTTCACCGACATCGCCAGTTTCACCTCGCTGGTCGAGACACTTGATCCAGAGGTGCTTGGGCCACTTCTCAACGATTATGTTTCCGGCATGACTGACATCGTTTTTGCGCACGACGGCACCGTGGCCAAAATTATCGGCGACGCCTTGCACGTTTTGTTTGGGGCGCCCGGCGAGCAACCCGACCATGCCGCTCGCGCCGTCACTTGCGCATTGGCCTTAGACCAATTCGCGCAAGCATTCCGCGAACGTTGGTACAAAAAGCACGTCGCGCTGGGGGTGACTCGTATCGGCGTTCATGCCGGGCATGCAATCGTCGGCAATTTCGGTGGCGGACGCTTCTTCGACTACACTGCCTATGGCGATACCATCAATGTTGCTGCGCGGTTGGAGGCTGGCAATAAGCAGTTAGGCACGCGCATTTGCGCAAGCGAACCACTCACGACAAGGGTTACGAATTTTTGTGGCAGACCGGTAGGAGATTTGGTTTTGAGAGGTAGGACGGAAGCGATGCGCGCCTTCGAGCCACTCCAAGACGAGCAATTCCAAGCCACGGCGACAAAAAATTATCTCGATGCGTTCGCCAAGCTAGAGGCCGGTGATCCGGGAGCGATCGCGGCATTCGCGGCTCACGTCGGCAAAGTTCCGGACGACCAACTTGCCAGCTTTCACCTCAAACGACTTTTGAATGGGGCAAGTGGTACACGCATTGTCATGGACTAGCGGCAACCCTTCCGGTCAATGTCTGGTTTTGGGGGCAAAGTGGACATCAAAATGAAAGTCGTGTCTCCAATTGATGCTTTGGACGGCTCCTCCACCCGGCGCGCGAGCGCCATGGATGTGGGCGCTGTTAAGGCTCCCACGATTCGGAGGAGCTACCTATGCAAACGGTCACGACAATCGGTCTGGATATCGCGAAGTCGGTTTTT
>JBAUCK010000238.1:0-20733 GCA_049677525.1 Xanthobacteraceae bacterium | reverse complement strand
CCCTGCGACGCGATCGTCGGCGCCCACGGCGCAATCGCCGGCACCGAGCTTTTTCAGGCCAAGGGCTTTCCTTATACGCTGCAGGATCTTTTGCCCGATCCGGCGCTGGTCGAGGCGCATCGCAATGGCCGCTATGTCACGCTGCGGTTGAAGTCGAGTATGTATCACCGCTTCCATGCGCCCTATGACGGCCGCATCGACAAGGTGATCTATGTTTCCGGCGACACCTGGAACGTCAATCCGATCGCGTTACAGCGGATCGAGCGGCTGTTCTGCAAGAACGAGCGTGCGGTCATCAAGACGACGCTGGCGCCGGGCGGCCAGACCGTCACCTTGGTCGCGGTGGCCGCAATCCTGGTGGCGAGCATCCGTCTGCACTGCATCGACGGACTGCTGAACCGCGATTATCACGGCCGCACCGTCATCGCTTGCGATAGCGCGTTCAAGAAAGGTGACGAGCTCGGCTGGTTCCAGCACGGCTCGACGATCATCGTCTTTGCTCCGGACGGTTTCGAGTTCTGCGATGATGTCCGCGAAGGCGTGGCCATGCGAATGGGGCAGCCGCTGCTGCGGCTGCCTTAGATTTTAGGGCATGATCTATTCCGAAAACCGGCTTTCACTTTTCGGGATCATGCCCCGGCGCATTTTCGGATCAGCTGGCTTTCTTCGTCAGTGCTTCGTCGAGCTCATTGGCGCGCTTGTATGCCGGGCGGCTGCTGACCCGCTGCCAATATTTCTCGAAGGCCGGCCGCTTTTCCAGCGTGCCGAACATCATGCCGAAGCCGATATGCGAGCCGACGTAAAGATCGGCGGCCGTGAATTTGTCGCCGGCGAGGTAGTCGCTCTTCGACACCGCGGCCTCGAGCGCGTTCAAAGCCTGCGCCAAGCTGCCATAGCCGATCATGCGCTCACGCTCCGGCGGCACGACAAAGCCGAGCGCCTTGTTGCTCAGCGCCGCTTCGAGGGGACCGGCGCTGAAGAACAGCCAGCGATAATAGGGCGCGCGCTCTTTCGATGTCGGCGCCGGCGCGAGTCCGGCCTGCGGAAAGGCGTCGGCGAGATAAGCGCAGATTGCGGCGGTTTCCGTGACGACGGCATCGCCGTGGCGCAGCGCCGGCACTTTGCCCATCGGATTGATGGCGAGGTAAGCTGGCCCCTTCATGGTCGAGGCGTAATCGAGCACTTCGACCTTATAGGGCTGGCCGACTTCCTCGAGTATCCAGCGGGCGATGCGCCCGCGCGATTGCGGATTGGTATAGAGAACGAGTTCGTCGGCCATGAGCGATCTCCCCGAATTGCCAAAACTGACCCTTTAGGAATATGGGCAGGCGAGCAAGAGACGACAATAGCAGGCGACAATAGCGCTCAATCCGGCGCGCGCAGGCGATAGCCGATGCCGGTTTCGGTGAGCACATATTGCGGCCGTTCCGGATCGGCCTCGATCTTCTGGCGCAATTGCCGCACATAGACCCGCAGATATTGGGCATCGGTGAGATCGTCCCACAATTCGCCGAGCAGGAATTTGTGCGTCAGCACCTTGCCGGCGTGCTGCACCAGGACGCGCAGCAGGTCATATTCCTTCGGCGACAATTTCACCTCTTTGTCGCCGACTTTGACAATGCGGCGCACCAGATCGACCGACAAATCGCCGACGCGAAATACCGGCCGCTCGCCGTGGGTCTGCAATTGGTGGCGCAGCGCTGCGCGCATGCGGGCGAGCAACTCGTCCATGCCGAATGGTTTTGTCACATAATCGTCGGCGCCGAAATCGAGCGCCTGCACTTTGCTGACCTCGTCGCCGCGGCTCGACAGCACCACGATCGGAACGCTTTCGTTGCGCGCGCGGATGGTGCGCAAGAGATCGTGGCCCTCGATGTCGGGCAGGCCGAGATCGAGGATGACCAGATCCGGAGCTTCGCTTAACAGCTCGAGCGCGGTCTTGCCGTTGGGAGCTTCGAGAATGTGATAGCCGTGCGCGGCAAGCCCCAGGCGCAACAGCTTGCGGATCGGGGGCTCATCATCGACAACAAGCACGCGAAGCGGCGCTGCGCTCATGCGGCCGCATCCAATTTTTGCGGCTTGCTCGCGACCGGCAGCGTAATCGTGAAGGCGGCGCCGCGGCGGTCGGTGCGGTTGCCGGCGACGATAGTGCCGCTCATGGCCTCGACGAAGCCGCGCGAAATGGCGAGCCCGAGACCGGTGCCGGGCCGCACTTGGTCGGTCTTCTGCACGCGATAGAACTTATCGAAAATGTGTTCGAGGTCGGACTGTGGGATGCCTTCACCCTCGTCGAGGATTTGCAGGCAGACCGTGGTGCGGTCGCGCCAGGTGCGGATAAAGATGGTGGTGCCGGGCGCTGCGTATTTCGCGGCATTGTCGAGAAGATTGAACAGCACCTGCTCGAACAGTACCGCGTCGAGCGACACCATCGGCATATCGGTGGCGAGGTCGAGCTGCACGGAGTGGTGCCGCAGAATCTTGATGGTGCGCCGCAAGGTCGAGCCTATGATTTCCGACAGATCGTGCGGCGCGAGCTTCGGCATGACCGCGCCGGATTCAAGCTTCGTCATATCGAGGAGATTGGCGATAAAGCGGTTGAGCCGTTCGGATTCGTCGATGATGGTCGCGAGTAGGTCGGCCTTTTCGCTGTCGCTCAGTCTGTCGGAGAGGTCGCGCATTGTGCCGGCCGAGCCGAGCACGGAGGCGAGCGGCGTCTTCAGATCATGCGAAATCGATGTGAGCAGGGCCGAGCGCAGCCGCTCGGTCTCCGCCGCGCGCTCGACGCGTTCCATGTTCTCTACAAGCTGCACGCGTTCGATGGCAAGCGCGCCCTGATCCATCAGCGCGTCGAGGAGGCGCCGTTGTTCCGGGGCGAGCAGAGGGCCGGTCTTGTCGCTGTCGATGCCGACGACGCCGATGGCGCCGCGCCCGGTATGCATCGGCAGGAACAGGCGCTTGGCGCCCGGCAGCGTGTCGGAGCCGCGGCCAGCGGGGCGGTCGTTCTCGAACGACCATTTCGCCGCTGCGACATCGGCATCGTCGAGCGTGTCCTCTGGCGGATAGCCGGTCTTCACCGTGATCGAGCCGTTCTCCGGCAGCAACAGGACGACACGAACGTGCAGCATCAGCGCGGTCTGGTAGGCCGTCGCCCACAGCACGTCGTCAAGCGTCCCGGCGCTGGCGAGCTTCCGGGCAAAAGAGTAAAGCGATTCGACGGTGCGCACGCGCGCTTGCGCAGTCACCGCCTGCATGCGGCCGCGCGCCGCGACATTGGAGACGATGACGGCGACCAGAGTGAACAAAGTAAAGGCCGCGACATTGTGCGGATCGGCAATGGTGAACGTGTAGATCGGCGGCAGGAAGAAGAAATTATAGGCCAAAGCCGAAGTAACGCTCGCCAACAGCGACGGCATCAGCCCGAAGCGCACGGCAACCCCGACGACCGCCGTCAGGAATACGAGGTCGACATTCTCGACCCCAACCCAGTAATCGACCAGTTCGGCGAACCCGAGTGCACAGGCCACCGCCAAAATCGCGAACAGATAGGGCTGCGGATCGAACCCGTCGTCCCGGTCCGAGGTCCGCACCGTCTTCTTCGGGATCGGCCGGCCGGAAACCTGGTCGCCGGCAATGACGTGAACGCTGATATTGCCGGAGCGGCGCACCAGATCGCGCACCACCGAGCCGTGCATCGTCTCGAACCAGCGCGAGCGCGTCGATTTACCGACGATGATTTGTGTCACATTGTGGGCGCGCGCATAGGCGATGACGTCGTCGGCGATATTGCGGTCGCTGCCCGGAATGCTGACCGCTTCGCCGCCGAGCGCCTCGGCGAGCCGCAGCGTGTCGGCGATGCGGTCGCGCTCTTCTTCGCTGAGCTGAAGGCTGCGCCGGCCTTCGACATAGAGCGCCACCCACGGGCCATGCAGCCGGTCGCCGAGGCGTTTGGCGTAGCGCACCAAGCCCGCGCAACGCGGATCCTCGCTGATGCAGACGACGATGCGCTCGCCGGCCGGCCACGGACCCTGGATGGCATGCGCCTGCATTTCCGAGAGCAGCTGTTCGTCGACCCGCTCCGCCGTGCGGCGCAAAGCGAGCTCGCGCAGCGCCGTCAGATTGGCCGGCGAGAAAAAATGTTCGAGCGCGCGCTCGGCCTGTTTCGGGACATAGACCTTGCCTTCCTTGAGGCGCTGGATCAGATCGCCCGGCGTCAGATCAACGAGCTCGACGGCGTCGGCGCGGTCGAATATGGCGTCGGGCACCGTCTCGCGTACGCGCACATGGGTGATCTGCGCGACGACGTCGTTGAGGCTTTCGATGTGCTGGATATTGACGGTGGTATAGACGTCGATGCCGTAGCTCATCAGCTCTTCGACGTCGAGATAGCGCTTGGGGTGGCGGCTGCCGTCGGCATTGGTATGGGCGAGTTCGTCGACCAGCACGATCTGCGGTCGGCGCGCGATCACCGCGTCGAGATCCATTTCCTGCAATAACTGGCCCTTGTATTCGATGCGCTTGCGCGGAACGACTTCGAGACCTTCCAACAGCGCCTCGGTATCGCGGCGGCCGTGCGTCTCGACGACGCCACCGACGACGTCATAGCCGTCCTTCTTGCGCGCATGGGCCTGTTGCAACATTTCGTAGGTCTTGCCGACGCCCGGCGCGGCGCCGACGAAAATGCGAAGCTTGCCGACACGCCCCTCCTCGCGGCGCGCCGCCTCCAGGAGCGCTTCCGGCGAAGGTCGATGTTCGGCTTCGCGCCGCTGATCAGCCATCACGAACCAGTGGTCTCGAAAATGTCAGGCGTCAGGAGCGTTCTTTTAGCATGATCTGCCCAAAAAATGAGGACCGCTCCAGGCACCCGGAGCGGTCCTGCTTAGGGCATGTTGGGGAACATGCCTTAACCGGCGGCCAATTTGTCGAGCGCCAGGTTAAGCTGCAATACATTGACGCGCGGCTCGCCGAGGAGCCCGAGCCAGCGGCCCTCGGTATGGTCGGCGACCAGCTGGCGTACGCGGTCTTCCGGCAGATTGCGGGCCTTGGCGACGCGCGGCACCTGGAACAGAGCGCCCTCCGGCGAAATATCGGGATCGAGGCCGCTGGCCGAGGTGGTGACCAGGTCGATCGGAACGGACGCCGACGGGTTTTCCTTTTTCAGCGTATCGATATCGCCTTGCACGCGGTCGATCAGCGCCTTGTTGGATGGCCCGTAATTCGAGCCGCCGGAATTCAGGGCGTTGTAGGGTGCGGCCACGGTCTTGGTCGAATCGTTGGGATCGGGTGCGGTCGTCGCCGACGGACGGCCGTGGAAATATTTGTCACTGGTGAACACTTGGCCGATCAGTTCGGAGCCGACGACATGGCCGTCGCGCTCGATCATGCTGCCCTGCGCCTGGTAGGGAAAGATGACCTCGGCGATGCCGGTCATGGCCAGGGGATAAGCGAGACCGCAGATCAGGGTCAGGGCGATGAGGACGACTATCGCCGGGCGGATTTGGCGTAACATGACAGTTCTCCTTAAAAGCTCGTCAGACCAGGTGCAGGCCGTTGACCAGCACGTCGATGGCCTTGATGCCGAGGAATGGAATGATCACGCCGCCGACGCCGTAGATCCAAATATTGCGGGCCAGCAGCGCGCCGGCGCCGATCGGGCGATAGCGTACCCCTTTGAGCGAAAGCGGAATCAGAGCGACGATGATCAGCGCATTGAAGATGATCGCCGAGAGGATGGCGCTTTCCGGCGTCGCCAGCTTCATGATGTTAAGCGTCTGCAGCTGCGGATAGAACGCGACGAACATCGCCGGGATGATGGCGAAATATTTGGCGACGTCGTTGGCGATCGAGAAGGTGGTCAGCGCGCCGCGCGTCATCAGCAGCTGCTTGCCGATCTCGACGATCTCGATGAGCTTGGTCGGATTGGAATCGAGGTCGACCATGTTGCCGGCCTCGCGCGCCGCCTGCGTGCCGGTGTTCATGGCGACGCCGACATCGGCCTGGGCGAGCGCCGGCGCGTCATTGGTGCCGTCGCCGCACATCGCGACCAGCTTGCCCTTGGCCTGCTCCTCACGGATAAGCCGCAGCTTCTCCTCGGGTGTCGCCTGCGCCAGGAAGTCGTCGACGCCGGCTTCGGCGGCGATGGCAGCGGCGGTGACCGGGTTGTCGCCGGTGATCATGACGGTATGGATGCCCATGCGGCGCAATTCGGCAAAGCGCTCGCGGATGCCGCCTTTGACAATGTCCTTCAAGTGAATGACGCCGAGGAGCTTGCCGTCCTTGGCGACGGCGAGCGGGGTGCCGCCGGATTTGGCGATGCTGTCGGCGATCACATTGATCTCGCGCGCGGCTTCGGCGCTCACGTTGGGACGCAGCACTTGCACGGCGCCGCCCGTTACGACTGGAGGGGAACCGTTGAGGAAGCTCAAGATGGCGTCGACGGCGCCCTTGCGGACCCACGAGGAGCCGATTTCAACACCGCTCATGCGGGTCTGCGCGCTGAACGGGATGAAACTCGCCTTCATCTCATGCAGCTCGCGGCCGCGGATGCCGTATTTCTCCTTTGCCAGAACGACGATCGAGCGGCCTTCGGGCGTTTCGTCGGCGAGCGACGCGAGCTGCGCCGCGTCGGCGAGCTCCTGCTCGGCGACGTCCTGCACCGGCTTGAATTCGGTCGCCTGGCGATTGCCGAGCGTGATCGTGCCGGTCTTGTCGAGGAGGAGGGTGTCGACGTCGCCGGCGGCTTCCACCGCGCGGCCCGACATCGCCAACACGTTGAACCGCACCAAGCGATCCATGCCGGCGATGCCGATGGCCGAGAGCAGGGCGCCGATCGTGGTCGGAATCAAGGTGACGAACAGCGCCACCAGGATGACGACGGAAATCGTCGAACCGGTATAGGCGACATAGCTCGGGATGGTCGCGGTGGCGAAGACGAAGATGATGGTCAGGCCGATCAGCAGAATGTTCAGCGCGATTTCGTTCGGCGTCTTCTGCCGCTCGGCGCCTTCCACCAGCCGGATCATGCGATCGAGGAACGTCGAGCCGGGCGCCGCGGTGATGCGCACGCGGATCCAGTCGGACAGGACTTGCGTGCCGCCGGTCACTGCGGAACGGTCGCCGCCGGATTCGCGGATCACCGGCGCTGATTCACCGGTGATCGCGGCCTCGTTGACCGAAGCCATGCCCTGGATCACTTCACCGTCCGACGGAATGGTGTCGCCGGCTTCGACCAGCACGACATTGCCGACCTTGAGATCGGTCGAGGGGATAAGCCGGTAATTCTGCTGGTCGCCCGAGCCCGTGATCAGCTTGGCCTGCGTCTCGGTGCGCTGACGGCGCAGCGTATCGGCCTGCGCCTTGCCGCGGCCTTCGGCGACGGCTTCGGCGAAGTTGGCAAACAGCACGGTGAACCACAGCCAGAGAATAATCTGAAACTCGAAGGCGATATGCGCGCCGCCGGTGAACAGATCGCGGATCAGGATCACTGTCGTCAGGGCGGTGACGATTTCGAGCACGAACATCACCGGATTCGACATCAGCGTACGCGGGTTCAGCTTGGTGAAAGCCGAGCCGATGGCGGGCACGACGATCTTTGGATCGAACAGCGCCGAGACTGGCATGCTCTTGCGCGAGTGAGAGATTTCCATCGATGCGACTCCAGGGCTCAATTGGAAGAAAACAGGGTGCCGGCGTTCATCGCGAGCTGCTCGACGATCGGACCGAGCGCCAGCGCCGGGAAGAAGGTGAGGCCGCCAACGATGACGATCACGCCGACGACGAGACCGACGAACAGACCGCCCGTGGTCGGGAACGTGCCGGCGGAAGCCGGTACCGTTTTCTTGGCCGCGAGCGAGCCCGCGATCGCCATGGTCGGGATGATCATCCAGAAGCGGCCGACGCCCATGGCAATGGCGCCGGTCACGTTGTAGAACAGCGTGTTAGCGCTAAGGCCCGCGAAGGCCGAGCCGTTGTTGCCGTCCTGCGAGACATAGGCATAGAGCACCTCGGTGAAGCCGTGCGGGCCGGGATTGTTCATCGCCGCAACCGCCGACGGCACTTCCATGGCGACCGCGGTCCAGCCGAGGTACATCAGCGGCAGGACAAGCACGGCGAGCATCGCCATCTTCACTTCCTTGGCTTCGATCTTCTTGCCGACATATTCCGGCGTGCGCCCGACCATCAGCCCGGCAATGAACATCGAGATGATGACGAACAGCAGCATGCCGTACATGCCGGAGCCGACGCCGCCGACGATGATCTCGCCAAGCTGAATATTGATCAGCGGGATCATGCCGCCGAGCGCGGTGAAGCTGTCATGCATGGCGTTGACGGCGCCGCAGGACGCGTCGGTGGTAATGGCGGCGAACAGCGACGAGGCGACGATGCCGAAGCGAAGCTCCTTGCCCTCCATATTGCCGCCGGTGAGTCCGAGCGCGTTGAGCGCGTCGTTGCCGTGCGCTTCCGCCGCATAGCAAGCGACGGTGCCGGCGAGGAACAGCACGCCCATGACGCTGAGCACCGCCCAGCCCTGGCGCTGATTGCCGACCATGCGGCCGAAGACGTTGGTTAGCGCCGCGCCGATGGCGAAGATCGAGATGATCTGCACGTAATTCGACAGCGCCGTCGGGTTCTCGAACGGATGCGAGGCGTTGGCGTTGAAGAAGCCGCCGCCATTGGTGCCGAGCATCTTGATCGCAATCTGCGAAGCGACCGGGCCGACCGCGATAGTCTGCTTGGCGCCTTCGAGCGTCGCCGCATCGACATAGGGGCCGAGCGTCTGCGGCATGCCCTGCCAGATCAGGAACAAAGCATAGGGCACGCAGATCGGAATGAGGATGTAGAGCGTGCAGCGGGTCATATCGACCCAGAAATTGCCGACCGTCTGTGCTGAATGGCGCGCAAAGCCGCGGATGACGGCCATCGCGAGCACGATGCCGGTCGCCGCCGACAGGAAGTTTTGATGCGTGAGGCCGAGCATCTGCACGAGATAGGACATCGTGTTTTCGCCGGCATAGTTCTGCCAATTGGTATTGGTGATGAAGCTCATCGCCGTATTCATCGACAGATCTTCGGCGACGGCGCTCTGGCCGGCTGGATTAAACGGCAGTCCTGCCTGCAGGCGCATCAAGGCATAGAGAATGAGAAAGCCGCCGAGATGGAACAGCAGCATGCCGACGGCGTAAATCAGCCAGCTTTGCTCGCGCCGCTCGTCGACGCCGGCGATCTTGTAGATGACGATCTCGATGGGACGCAGCAGCGGCGAGAGAAAATTGCGCTCGCCGTTGAAGACGCGCGTCATATAGCCGCCGAGCACCGGCGTAATGGCGATGACGATCGCGCAATAGAGTAAAATCTGGATCCAGCCGATGACGGTCATGGTCGTTGTCCCTTCAGAACTGCTCGGGCCGCAACAGCGCGTAAGTGAGGTAGATGAGCAGGCCCACGGTCACGAGAGCCGCGAGCGAATAGTCGAATGTCATTGTGGGTCTCCCAAGTGGCGGGTCGCGTTAGAGCCTGTCGCAGGCATAGACGTAGCCAATCGACAGCGCGAAGAAGACAACGCCGAACCCGATCATGATGACGTCCATCATGGAAATTCTCCGAGCGAAAATCCGGCAACGTGCCGGTAAAAGCCTAACGCGGCCGCGCAATCTCGAATTCGGTATTACAAAATTCGAGGTTACAAAAAGGGCTCGCCGATTGCGGCCAAGGTGCCACTGTAGGCATAGGAATTCGAGACGAGCGCGTTGGGGACGTTATAGGAATCCTATAAAGACCGCTGTCGCCCGGACGCACGCCAAGCTTGCAAATGATTGAATGGCTGAGAGATTTGTCCGTGCGCGTCGTACGGTAAAGTGCGCGGCTCATTAGAAACTACATGGGAACCGCATAGCTCCCGCGCGGTCTGGTCATCGCGCCGGACGGTGATTTCAATGACTTAGGTGAAAGAACTGCATGGCCGCACCAAGCTTAGCCAATGTTGCAGCCATCAAAAGTGCGACGACAGGGATCAAGGCCGATAACTCGGCAAGTTTGCGTTTGCTTTGATGATGGAACTTCATGATGTAACTCGCTATCGACCGCATGCAGAAACAGAAGCTTTTCGTCGCTGAGTGTTCCTACCAGTGATTGGCCGAAGTGGATGTGACGCGTGTCGCATAAAAATGCCAGACCGATCACGCCGTTTCGATATAAAGCCGAAATAAATTTTGGTTCGGCCATGTAAGCCGCGGCCGCTTATTTTCTTCTTGTACCGGCCGGCGCGCCCTGTTGCGACAACTTTGCCTAAAGGATTGAAAGCGGCGCTCCTATGCCGCCTTTATGAGAAAGGTGGCTCCTCCGTCTCGATTTCATATGCGATGGCGCGCAGATTCCGGGCAGCAGAACAATAAGCGGATGAACCACCAATGAGCGTCGTCCCCCTCGAACGAAAGGCGGAGCCGGAAAACGCTGCGCCGCAACGGCACGGATTCTGGCGCCACCTCGCGACTGCCATCGATTCGCTTGCCGCATATCCGGTCAAGCACGCGCTGTCCGAACAGGAGCTGAGCCGCGTCGACAACGAGATCGTCTGCTGCCGGCAACTGATGTTTCCGAAGTCACAGCATTTCTCCGCTGCCGTTCCCTGCCGACTGCAGGTCGATCGGATGCGCAGGCTGCGACCGTGAAGCAGCCATGAAATCGCAATCCTGAAAATCCGACCATGAACGCACCCTTCAAACACATGACCATGGACCACGCACCGCTGTCGGCAGCAATGCGGCTCGTTGCCGAGAGCCGCAGGCAGACGGCGAAGACCCTGCGTCAATTTCCCCGGCGTCCCAATCGCCACGTGCTCAGCGAGAGCATTCCGCTGTTCTATATCTGCCAGAACAACCACGGCTTCTGGATCGCGCGCGACGCCGAAGGACGGGCTGGAGGTCTGTTCCTGCGCAAGGAATCGGCGTTCCGCTTCGCGCGAAGGAGAAGCGAGCCGACCGGCTGCGCGATGATGTTGCTCAACGCGCCGATCGAACTCGACATCGAGAACCAAGGCAACCGTATTGCCATGCCGCTCGGCAGCGCGATCGATGTGATGAAACAGCGCGCGCCGCGTTTCGCCGCCTTTATCGGCATGGCGATCGCGGAATGGCACAAGCTCGTCGCGGAAATATCGTCCGCGTTCGCCGGCGAGCGCAAGCATCGCTCCGCGATCGAGCAGGAGCTGTTTCACGGTCAACATTGGCTGTCGTCGAAAAGCGATGACGACCTGCCGGTTCCGTGATCGGCGCCGGATAATTCCTGTCAAATGCGCCACGCGGCGCCAAAAAGGAGCATGTCAATGAAAAGCGAAGAGGAACCTCCCTCGTGCCTGCGGCCTCCGATATTCATGCTTGGTCAAGACAGCAGGGGCAGGTGGGTTGTTGAAGACAATAATGGCGCGCGCGGCGGTCTGTTTGTCGATCGTGAGCAGGCGCTTCGCTACATCCGCTTCGAAAATGGAAATCGTCCGCACGCTTTCGTCAGTGTGACAGGCATCTTTGAACTCAACATAGCTCCGCCGTCGGCCGCGGTGCCGCAGTTCACCGTCGACGCCACGCGCGAGCGCCGGGTCGCCTGATAGTTTTCGCTTTCAATGAAAGAGCCGCCGCAACGAATGCCGCCGCCGCTTGAGGTGTGACCATGTCCACGATTGGCCGGCAATTCTCCAACCGCCATGTCTCGAAATTGTCTGGTTATGCGCCTGCGCTACCGACGCCTTTCGATGACGACGATCGCATCGACGGTGACGCTTTCGAGCTGCTTTGCGACCTGCAAATCAGAAGCGGGGCGACCGCGCTTGTGGTCTGCGGAACCACCGGCGAGGCGTCCTGTCTGCTGCTGCGGGAGCGCAGCAAGCTGATCGAAATCGCAGTCGACATCGCGCGGGGCCGTGTCCCGGTCATCGCCGGAGCCGGGTCAAACGACACCGAGCGCGCCGTCGAACTGACCAAGGATGCCGAGGCGCATGGGGCCGACGCGACCCTATCCGTTGTGCCTTATTACAACAGGCCGGCCCAAGCGGGACTTTACAAGCATTTCCGCACGATCGCCGCACTGACGGGATTGCCTGTCATTCTTTACGATGTTCCCTCGCGCACCGGCTGCGCGCTCGCCGACGAGACGATCGCACGTCTGACGGAAGCGCCGCCGCACATTGTCGGACTTAAGGATGCGAGCGGCGATATTACGCGGCCGGCGCGCTTGCGGCCTCTCGTCGGGCAGGATTTCAGGCTCCTGTCCGGCGACGATGCCACTGCCTTGGGCTTCCTCGCCAACGGCGGCAATGGCTGCATATCGGTCACGTCAAATGTGGCGCCGGCCCTGTGCCGGAATGCCTATGCGGCATGGAGCCAGATGCAGAGCGTCCGAGCGCTGCGGCTGGCGCGTGTCGCCGGCGATTTGACTGCCGCGCTGTTTGTTGAGTCGAATCCGGCGCCGCTGAAATATGCGCTCAGTCTTTTCGGTCTCATGTCTCCGCATGTGCGCTTGCCGCTTGTCGGGTTGAGCGAACATGCCAAGGAGGAGGTCCGGTATGTTCTTCAGCGATTGTGCTGCGGCTATGCTGGATCGATGATTGGCAATATCGGTGATCGCCCGCGCGAGCGCGACAGAGCGCTGGCGCTCTGCGTCGAACGCGATCTCATTTAGCCTTGATTGCGCGCGACCTGGCTGAGGCTGTCACGGTTGAGGCGACGCGCCAGTCGCCGGCGCGGCCAGCAGAGACCAGATCGGGCTATCGTGCCGGTCGACGACGGAATCGGCCTCGCCGGTGCTGACATCGAGGATCTTCTCGACCGGCGGCTCCTGGCGATTCCACCAGCCGCCGCCGAGCGCCTGGAACAGCGCAACGGTGTCGGACAAGCGCGCGGCGCGCGCCTGCACCACTTGGATCTGGGCCTGGAGATAAGTCTGCTGTGCCGTCAGCAAGACCAGAATATTGGCGTAGCCGGTTTGCGTCTGTTGCTGCGCGAGAGCGAAACTGGTCTTGGCGGCGCGCTCGAAATCGCGCGCGGCCCTGAGCGCATCCGCGTCGCTCTGGATCGCACGCAGCGAGTCGGCAACGTTCTGCACCGCGCCGACGACCGTGCTGCGGTAGCTCCAGGCCGCCGCGTCATAGATGTCCTTGGCGCCCTGCAGCTGATGCCACAGCGTGCCGGCGTCGAACACTGTCTGCGTGGCATTGCCGGCGAGCAGCCAGAATTCGTTGGCCGGCGAAATCAGGCCGGCAAGCACCGTATCAATGTACCCGCCATTGGCGCTGATTGTGAAATTCGGCAGCATGTCCGCGGTAGCGACCCCGATTTGCGCGCTCGCCGAATGCAGTTGCTCTTGCGCGGCGCGCACATCCGGGCGCTGCTCGATCAGTTGCGAGGGCAGGCTCACCGGCAGATCGGTCGGCAATTGCAGGTCCGCAAGCATGAACGTTCCGTAGGGCCCTTGGCTCGCAAAGGCGCCGGCCAATGCGGCGAGCAAGTCGTGTTGCTGCGCCAGCGCCTTGTGCAGCGGCGGCAAGGTCGCCTTGACCTGGGCGAGTGCGGCCTCCTGCAAAGCGAGGTCGTTACGGCTGACATAGCCGGTGTTGAACTGACGCCGCATCACCTCGAGCATCTTGGTGTTGATCGCGATGATCTCGTCGGTGGCGTCGATCTGTCCGCGCAGCGACGCCTCGGTGATCGCAGCGCCGGCGACGCTCGACGTCAGTGTCAGATAAGCCGCCTCGACCTGAAAGTGTTGCGTATCGGCCAACGCCTGGAGCGCTTCGACTGTCCGCCGATTGAGACCCCAGACGTCGAACGTGTACGACACCTGCGCCTGCGCGGTGTACAGATTGTAGGTTTGCGGCGCCGTTCCGGTCGAAAGCGGCGCGGCCAGCACGGAGGGGGATTGCTGCCGCGTCGGATTGAAGTTGACCTGCACCAGCGGCAAGAACTTGCCCTGTTGGGCTGAAACCGCTTCCCGCGCCGCGCGCAACGTCGCGATGGCCGACTGCAGATTGGGATTGTTCGCCAGCGCTTGCGCGATGATGGCATTGAGCCGCTGCGATTTGAACAGCGCCCACCAGTCCTGCGGAATATCGCGGCCTTTAACAAAACGTTGCGGCTGACCGTTCGGCGCATCGGTGGCGGACGTTCGCGATGCCAGCGGTCCGACCGTGTAGCGGTCCGTATCCGGCGGGGCAGGGACATGGAAATCGGGGCCGACGGCGCAACTTGACAACAGCATCGCGGCCGCGAGAGCGGTGGTACTCTTAAACAGCCACCTGACCGCCACACAGGACATCGGAATGACTTGGATAACTATCGCTACTGAGCAAAAGCGCTTGCGCGCGCAATGGGCATTATTTCCGATTTCGCCGATATTGGCTGTACTCGCTTAGCCACAATGCACATGTTTCACTCTCGATACTGCGCCGCGACGCGGCCGAAGCGGCTCGGCATTTCGCGGAAAATCGCGAGAAATAGCGAGGCTGCGAGGCCGTGATAAACTGTCATGAGTCGGACAGGATAGTGCGATTAATCCCAGTTCTGTGACCCGTCCTGTGATTAGTGACAGTGGACTGCCGGCGGCCGGGAATGACCATGTCGCCGCGTTCTCCATGGCGCTCGAAACGAAGTTGGATGCGGTTTAACAATGGCCCCCCGCCCGCCGAACAGTCGATTGAGTGCGGCGGTTGCCGCCGCGATCTTTGCCGTCATCGGCGTGGTCTATTGGGCTTGGCATTCCAGGTCGAATTCCGGTCTTGGCGCAACAACCGCCAATGCCGATGCGCCAAACCCTCCCGTGCATTCAGACGACAGCGTCGACCTCTCGGACACGCAGCTCGATGCGGTGAAGGTCGAGCCGGTTGAGGAGCGCGAATTCCCGATCGAGAAAGACGCGATCGGCAGCATCGACTTCAATCAGAATCTATCGGTGCAGGTGTTCACGCCCTATCAGGGCCGCATCATCGCGCTGTTCGCCGAAGTCGGCGACGACGTGAAGAAGGGCCAGACGCTGTTCACCATCGACAGCCCCGATCTGCTGCAGGCGGAATCGACCTTGATCGCGGCGGCGGGAGTGATGGATCTGACCACGCGCAATCTGGCGCGCCTGAAGGATCTCTATGCGACGCGCGCCGTGTCGCAACGCGATTTCGATCAGGGGACGTCCGATCAGCAGACCGCCGAAGGCAATCTGCGCGCGGCGCGCGATGCCGTGCGCTTGTTCGGCAAGACCGACGAAGAGATCGACAAGATCGTCGCCGATCGCAAGGCCGATCCGACGCTGGTGGTGAAAAGCTCGATCGACGGCCGCATCACCGCGCGCAATGCCGCGCCGGGCCTGTTCGTGCAGCCCGGCAATGCGCCGGCGCCGTTTACGGTGACCGATATTTCCACGATGTGGATGCTGGCCAATGTCGCCGAGACCGATAGCCCGGCGTTTCGTGTCGGCCAGTCGGTGCAGGTCACGCTCGATGCGTTTCCCGGTAGGGTCTTTGACGGCACGATCACGACCATTGGCGCCTCGGTCGATCCGAATACACGGCGCGTGCTGGTGCGTTCCGAGGTCAAGGATCCGCAGCACGAATTGCGCGCCGGCATGTTTGCTAATTTCACCATCCGCGTCGCCAGCCCCGAGCGTTCGCCGGCCGTAGCGATCGACGGCGTGGTGCGCGAGGGTGACGGCACCATGACGGCTTGGGTCACCGCGGACCGCCGGCACTTCACCCGCCACGTGGTCAAGCTCGGCAAGCAACACGACGGTTACTGGCAAATTCTCAACGGCGTGCAGGCCGGCGAGCTTGCCGCCACCGAAGGCGCGCTCTTTCTCAGCAATCAGCTCGCCATCGCATCGACTGAAGGCGGACATTGATCCGCGCCCTGCAACGCTGCTGTCTGGCCTTGCTGGTGAGTTTGGCCGGCGCCGCGCTGATGCAACCTGCTGTCGCGAAAGGCGCGCAAGGTCATGCAAAGGCGGATGGCCGGAGCGCCGGTAAGACGACGGCGTCGAAAAGAACGTCAGACCAAGGTTTCTCGGGCAAAGGGACGAAGATCGGACCGCACGCGCCGGCCGAACCCGGCGGCGCGGCATCAAGAGGCGATGCCAATCCGCCGCCTAGCGAGCCGCCGGTCGGTAGAGACACCAATAGATTCCCGGGCAAAGTACCAGGCCCGAACGATGCCGGCGTCAAACCCAAAATCCCGCAGATTTCGCACAACCCGCCCGTAGCTGCTCCCACCAGCACCGTCACGCGCAACTCCATCGGCGTGCCGGTTACGATCCACGAGCCGATATCTAACGCCACATCCGGCGCAGGCGGCGAGCATGTGCCGAACGCGTCCGGGGGCGCCGTCCTTGGTCCTGGTGCCAAACCCGCAGGGCTTCCACTCCTGCATCCGGTCCCGGTCGTCACTGCCGGTCCCGCGGCTTCTGGAAAGATCGGCGGCACCGATCTGATTCGTCCGGCCCAGGCTCCCGCGGTCCTTGGCGGTCCGGCCAAACCTAATGGGGGCATCAACGGCTCGACGATGCGGGTCAAGCCCTGACCTTTTTGCCCGGATTTTCCCGCTCTGCAGACACTAAATCCTCGGAAAAACCCACGTTAAGCGTGCTCCCCCCGCTTACGCTTGCCGCAGTTTGGAACTATACTAACAACGTGGCGACACGGAGCGCTGTGTCCACCATGGATGCCGGGTGGAGCGGTTGCGATGGCGACATCGGAAAACATGCCTGAGGCCAAAGTGCCGGCTTCACAGGGTTCTAACGGACTGCGGATCGCCGCCACCGTTCTGCGCACTGCGTTCATTTTTATATTGATGGCTCTGCTGGTCAGGGTCAGTCTGCCGCAAAGCGAGACGATCTGGTCGGCCTATGAGACGCCGGGCGATCTGATCCGCTTGTGGCTCGGCATCGGCGTCTGCATCTGGCTCGTGGTGCAGCTCTTCCATGGCCCAAACGACGCCCACGGCTACCGGACCTGGCTCTATCTCGGCCTTGCCGCGGTGCCGTTCACGCTGATCTGCCTGCTTGCTGTTTGGTAGTCTAAGGCTCGATCAGCCGCCCGGTCGCAGCCTTGATCGCAGCTTCGGTGCGCGTTGCCGCGCCCAGCTTTGCGCGCGCGTTGTCGGTGTGAAAATCGACCGTGCGTTTGGTCAGGCCAACGATCTGCGCGATTTCCGCCGAGGTCTTGCCGCGCGCCACCCAGGTCAGAACTTCGACTTCGCGATCGTTAAGCTCGACAATGCTCGGCCAAATGGCGGTGCGCGCCACGCCATTGAGCCGCGCTGTGATGATGGTGGCGAGCACCTCGAAATCGATCGGCTTTGTCACGTAGTCATCGGCGCCGAGCTGGCGGCCCTTGAGCTCGTTGTCGCGGTCGCTCAGCGCGGTCAGGAACACGAACGGCATTTTGGAAAACCGCGGCACCAGTGCGACTAGCCGCTCGAGCAATTCAAAGCCGGACATCGCCGGCATGCTGATATCCGACAGCACCAGATCCGGCATGGCTTTCAGGATCGCCGCCAAGCCTTCGCGGCCGTCATGGGCGACGATCACCTCATAGCCGCGGTCGACCAGTTCCTCGGCGATCAAGGCCGCGGTTTCGCGATCGTCTTCGATGCAGAGTATCTTCTTAGGCGTTTCGGGCATGTGCGGCGGTTCGTCGATAGGGACAGTGTTGCGCTCAAAGCCGGCGGCCTTCGTTAAGCACCCTTCTTTGACCAGTCGCAATCTAGCGCAATCCGGTTTCCCGCGGTTCCTCCTTTGCGATATGGTTAGGGGTCCAGATAAAATGGGCGGTTTCATGTTGCAGCCGCATTCGATCCGCTTCCATCTCGCTGCAGTCTTCCTGCTGTTCTTCATGCTGGTCGGCGTACTCGGCTCGTTCAGCATCTGGCGACTGTCAAATTTCGATTTGCTGTCAGCGGATGTCGCCGAGATCTGGCTGCCGACGACGCGCGCGCTCGGCGATCTCAATAATTACACTTCGGACTTCCGCGCCGTCGAGGGCGGCAACCTGTTGTCGGCGGACCCGGCCGAGGCCGCCGCGACCGAAAAGGAAATGGCGGAGCTCGACCGCACCATTGCGGCCTCCGTACGCGAATTCGAGGCCATCCGCCACGATGCCGCGGAGAACGATCTCTACAACCGCTTCAAGGCGCGCTGGACCGAGTATCGCGGCATCGTCAAACAGATGCTGGCGCTGTCGCGCAATAACCGCAAGGACGAGGCGCGACAGATCTACGGCAGTTCTTCGCGTAAGGCCTACGATGCGGCGAGCGATACGCTCGGTCAGCTCACCGATCAGGCGGTCGCAAGCGCGCAAGCCGCGAGCGACCGGCTCGCTGCTGCTTACCGCCAGGCGTTCTTGCTCATTCTTCTTGCCATCGTCATCGCCGGCATCCTGGTTGTTGGCGCTCTCATTCACATCAGCCGCTATATTTCCGCGCCGCTGCGCCGTCTCGCCGGCCGCATGCGCCGTCTCGCCGCCAACGACACCGGCATTGAAATTCCCGAAACCGAACGCCGCGACGAGATCGGCGAAATGGCGCAGGCGACGGTGGTGTTCCGTAACAATGCGCTCGAACTGATAAAGAGCCAGCATACGCTCGCCCGCCAGGCGGCGCTGCTCGAGGAGCGCCTGGCGCACGAGCAGCGGCTCGCGCTATTGCAGCGGAACTTCGTGTCGATGGCCTCGCACGAATTCCGCACGCCGCTAACCGTCATCGACGGCCATGCGCGGCGGCTCGACAAGATCAAAGATACGGTGACGGCCGCCGAGATCGGCGAGCGCGCCGGCAAGATCCGCAGCGCCGTGCTGCGCATGACGCATCTGATCGACGATCTGCTCGATTCGTCGCGGGTCATCGACCGTGGCGCCGAGCTTTATCTGCAGGCCGCCGAAATGGACATGACGCCGGTGTTGCAGGAGGTCTGCCAATTGCACCGCGAGATGGTGCCGGGCTCGCACATTGTCGAACGCTTTGCCGCCGCGCCGCTGCCGATGGTCGGCGACGCCAAGCTGTTGTTCCAGGTGTTCAGCAACCTGTTATCCAACGCCGTCAAATATTCCCCCGGCGGCGGCGCGATCGAGATCGAAGCGCAAAGTCTCGGCGGCGAAATCGTCGTTGCGGTGTCCGATCGCGGTATCGGCATTCCGGCGAACGATCTTGGCCGGCTGTTCGAGCGCTATCACCGCGGCAGCAACGTCTCGGGCATCGTCGGCACCGGCGTCGGGCTTTATCTGGTCAAGCTGGCGGTCGATCTGCATCACGGCCGCGTCGATGTCGTGAGCAAAGAAGGCGAAGGCTCGCGCTTCACCGTGCGCTTGCCGAAGACCTTGATGATGGCGGAAAGACCGTCGCCGCTCGATGCAGCGGAAATGACGGAGGCCTGATGAAGACCTTCGTGCGCGCGCTGCTGATCTGCGCGGTGGGGCAGGCCGCATGTTGCGCGGCCGAGGCGGGAGTTTTACCCGCGTACAATTTTGCGCTCAGAGTTGCGCGCGATCTTGCGATCCGTGCCGATTGGCAGCTGCCGCAATCACTGCAGCCGCGATTCCGCAATCACTGCGCTTACGAGAATTTCACTTGGCGGCCTTATTGCGCGGATCATTGCGGTCCGGGCTATCAGTTCTATTTTTGCTCGCAAGGCTCTTTCGGTTGCTGCCGTCCCGGCCACGGCTATCGCGATTTCGGCGGCTTCTTGCGCTGTCATCCGTGACCGGCGCGGCCAGATAAACAAGCTTCAAGACGGGAGCCCGCCGATTGCAGGGCAGCCCCGGCATGCCGGCCGCGGCGCGACAGCCGCCGCGTGACGACGCGCGCGGCACTGAGCGGGATGTCGATCAGAGCCGGCCATGGATCGTCCCAGGCGAAAACGGCCGAGGCCGAAGGCCGGCGCACTCCCGTTTCCGAACTATGACGACGGCCAGTCCTATCGTGCGACGCTGCGCGGGCCGGACTATTTGCGTTCATGATCGTCGACCAAAGTCCCGCGCTCGAATTGCTGCTCAGCGAAGGCGTCGTGGCGGGCGCGGCAGGCATCGATCGTCTCGTGCAAAAGCCATGGACCGTGCGCGCCGGCGCGGTCGTGGTCGCGACGGGCGGCTGCGGCTTCATGAGCAATGCGCTCGGCACCAATGGGCTCACCGGCGATGGGCTTCTTCTTGCGGCGGAAGCGGGCGCGATATTCTCCGGCATGGAACGGACCGGCCGATTCGGCGTTGCGCCGGCCTTTTCCTCGGTGACCAAAGGCCTGCTGTATTTCTGGGCGACATTCAGCGACCGCGACGGCAATGAGCTTCGGCGCGAGGGCGACCGCTATGCCTTCGTTGCCCGTCATCCGCTCAACGGTCCGGTCTATGCGGTGATCGACAAGGCGTCGCCGCGGATGCAGGAGGGCATGCGCAAGGGCCAGCCGAACATGTTCTTGCCGTTCGATCGCCAAGGCATCGATCCGTTCAAGCAAAGATTCGAATTGACCTTGCGCCATGAAGGCACCGTGAGAGGCGTCGGCGGGCTCGCGATCGACGAGGCGTGCGCCACCACGGTGCCGGGTCTCTTTGCCGCCGGCGACGCCGCGTCGCGCGAAGATCTGGTCGGCGCCGCGACCGGCGGCGGCGGCCCGAATTCGACCTAGGCGATCGCGAGCGGCGTGTGGTCGGGGCAGAGCGCCGCGGCGTTCGCGCGCCAAATCGGGCATTCGCAGTCCCGGCGGCGCACGACGGCGTTGGGC
>JBAUCK010000237.1:0-2884 GCA_049677525.1 Xanthobacteraceae bacterium | reverse complement strand
CGACGAGGTCTCGCAAGCGCGCATCTGGTCCGGCTTCCACTACCGCTTCTCGACCAAAGTCGGCCAGGACATGGGTTACAAGATCGGGGAGTACGTGGTGAACAATTTCATGCAGCCGGTCGCGGTGCCGACGCGCTGACGCAGTGCTACCCGAGCCCGCGCCGCGGGCCCGGGTCAGATCAATCCTTCCAAAATGGAAAACCGTGATCGACCAAGCCGTTTCGCCAGCGGCATTCCAGCGCACACAACAGCGCTCTGGGGCCGCATCTGTTCGCCGACTATGCCGTGGATCTGGCGCGACGGGCCGCGGCCGGCAAACCGAGCGGCGTTCTGGAAATCGCAGCAGGGACACCGATCCCCGAGGCGCGACAGTTCGCCGAGAGTTTTGGTCCTTGCACTCCAGTAATCGCGGAGATTTCTGCGGGCGGAATTACCGATCCGAACGCGATCGTCGTGGCCGTAACGGCAGCGCTGCCCTACGGCGCAACGGCGCCCTAAGCTTTCGGCATTGCTGGCGCATCTATGCCCTACGCTCCCGGCATCGCTGGCGCATTCATCGAGTGACGCATCTACGCCCTGTGCTCGCATATACGCCCCAGGCAGTTGGAAAACCGCCTCCGGTCAATGGGAGTTGAAAGTTAAGATTAGAGCTTTCGAGCGCTACAGCGGCGTGAACCGGTGGTCGGTTTAGGTAGAGCGCCACGCACCCACCGGCCCGGCTGGCTGGAAAACGTGATCGGACATAACCGCACCACGCTAGAAGCATTTATGTCCTGTGGCGCATCTATGTCCGCTAGCGCAGCTATGTCCGGAGTCGGAAACTACATAAGAGCATTGACGTCCGGTTGAACCGCATCGGCTTTGAGCAGGTGACCGATTGGACCAGCGAGAAGCAGGCGACCACCTACACCAAGCAGGCCATACGATGGCCGACAGTGCGGGCGCCTTACTCGGTTCGTTCTCCTGGGAACGGTTCGCCGAGGTGTCCAGACAAGCCCAAGGTGTCCAAACCATCGTCTAAGCTATTGATATTGCTAGACCGTGGCAGGAGTGGAGGGGCCGCATCAAGCCAACGCCAGCAAGAACTTAGCCGAAGTGGGGCAGTTCCATGGGCCCTAAATTATATAGGGAAGCCCTCGCGAGTGCCCCACCGTCGGAGCGCGGGCGCGCCCCCGCCAAAGCCGCCTTTGCAGGGCGACACCCAATGCGGATTGCGCCGCCCTTCAGTAGCTCCTCAAACGCGCACCGCCTCCTTATTGGCGCCGATCCTCACGTCGATTACGGCGGTTTGCGCCGGCAACGCTCACGGCTGAACCTGGATGGCCGACACGGGCCTCGGCATTCGTTGCGGTCATTATCGTCGCCGGAGCCACGAGGCTCAACGCAGCCGCCCGGCCCAGAAGCGAGAAAGCCCGTCGACGCGAAATCATTTCCGATTTGATCTTTTCACTCATGACAACCTCCAGGTTAAGCTCGAAAGATAGCCGAAACGGCCATTGGCAATTTTGATGCATATCAATCAGTGCCAAACATCCTACATGGCTGCATTGTGTTCGCACCGTATTCCTGTGCGTCGGTACGACGCAGGTGAGGTCTCGTTGCAGATGGTGCTGATGTTCGAAGGCGTTGAGCACCGGCTGAAGTAACGCGGCCTACCCTTGCTTCGCTTCCTTGCGCGCTTGTTCTGCCAGACGATCCCACCCAGCGGCTACGCCCAACAATCTCTCGCGACCCGAGCGGCGCACGTTTTCCTCATGCGCGCGAATAACCTTGTCCCAGGCGTCGGCAATTAAAAACAACTGTCTTGCGACGTCGGGATTGGACTGGGCTGCGGCGGCACGCCGACACTCGTTAGCTTCTCGTTTGGCGTCGGAAATATCACTCATCGTCGCGCCGCATAAACGTAAACGGACGGCGCCGCGTGAGGGGGCACGGGGGGATGGGGAATGATCGCGACGCCGTCCGTCCGAGTCCACAATTGGACAACCCGCACTTCGTTCCGAAGTAGGATACGGGTTTCCGCACACTAATGCGTGATTGGCGTTGCTCGTGCAAAACGCTCTGGCCCCCTTTAGTGCACCCAGCTATCCAACGTCGCTATCAAGAAGAAAAACGTCAGTCCTACGCCCGTTGCCAGCGCGTAGGGAAACCAACTTGGCTTGGGATTTGGTCTTGCGAACACCTTAACTACCCAACGGCTGACCAAACACTGTTCCGAGCAAAAAGCCGGCGCGCGCTGTACCTCGTGCTCGTCCGAAAAGGCCGAGTACCGGACCGGGCCGGTTAGTGGCGAGTAGCTGTGACACTCGGATGCCCATAGGGCGACGCCGATAAGTCATTTACACCCAGCGCCGCTACCGTCCATTCGCGTGCCAGACGCAAATAGGTATCTCGTACTTCCTCGGTTTCAGACTCAGCGGCCCATCTATAAAACTTCAACGCTAATTCCCGATATTCCATAGCTGTGACCATAGGAATGCCCCTCACCGCAGTCAGCCAAAATGGCGCCATTGCCAAAGTGAACATGAAGCCGATCACCGCACACGCCACCATCCGTGCCTAACGCAATCGTCGTGACCCGCAGATCGGTCCTCAGGTCCGTGTTGATGATCTGATGTTTCATTGAAGCCCCGCCAGCCGCCACACATTCCGCGCCTGGACAGCCGCAATCCATTCAACGTTGGGTGGGGCTCCATATACTTAGGTATCGTCGACCAGAGGATCGCCCTAGAGCCAATGTCGATCCAGTGCCTGCTGTTGCAAATCCTCACGCCATCAAGGTTCGCTAAACCATCGAGTGGTTTCACATTTTATTTGCCGTTTTTATTTTCGCCTTCTTTAGCGGCCGATGGCAAAAAGCGTGCGAATTATAAAAAGGAGCCAA
>JBAUCK010000236.1:0-19160 GCA_049677525.1 Xanthobacteraceae bacterium | reverse complement strand
ACAAAGACCAGCGCATTGTCGGGCACATATTCGAACAGCGTCGGCGGCGGCTCGCCGGGCTTGCGGCCGGTGAGATAGCGCGAATAGTTCTCGATGCCGGCGCAGGCGCCGGTCGCCTCCATCATTTCGAGATCGTAGATGGTGCGCTGTTCGAGGCGCTGCGCTTCAAGGAGGCGGCCCGCGGCATTGAGCTGTTCGAGCCGCTGCCGCAATTCGAGCTTGATGCCGGAGATCGCCTGCAGCAGCGTCGGCCGCGGCGTCACATAGTGCGAATTGGCGTAGATTTTGACGAATTCGAGCTCGTCGGTCTTCTGCCCGGTGAGCGGATCGAATTCGTGGATCGATTCCACCTCGTCGCCGAACAGCGACACCCGCCAGGCGCGGTCTTCCAAGTGCGCCGGGAAAATCTCGATGGCGTCGCCGCGCACCCGGAACGAACCGCGGAAGAAATCGCCGCCGGAGCGCTTGTATTGCAGGGCCACCAGATCGGACAGCAATTGGCGCTGGTTGAGCTTCTCACCGCGCTTGATGGTGAAGGTCATGGCCGAATAGGTCTCGACCGAGCCGATACCGTAGATGCACGACACCGAGGCGACGATTACGACGTCGTCGCGTTCGAGCAGCGCGCGCGTCGCCGAATGGCGCATGCGGTCGATCTGCTCGTTGATCGAGGAATCCTTCTCGATATAGGTGTCGGTGCGCGGGATATAGGCTTCCGGCTGGTAATAGTCGTAATAGGAAACGAAATATTCGACCGCGTTGTCGGGAAAGAAATTCCTGAACTCGCCGTAAAGCTGCGCCGCCAGCGTCTTGTTCGGCGCGAGGATCAGCGCCGGACGCTGCGTCTGCTCGATCACCTTGGCCATGGTGAAGGTCTTGCCGGAGCCGGTGACGCCGAGCAGAACTTGCATGCGATCGTTGCGGCGCACGCCCTCGACCAATTCCTTGATCGCCTGCGGCTGATCGCCCTTCGGATCGAAATCGGACTGGATGACGAGCTGGCGGCCGCCTTCAGATTTCTCCGGCCGCGGCGGCCGGTGCGGCATCCAGATCTTGCCTTCACCCTCGCGGAATTCGGCGCGGCCCTCGCGCAGCAGCGTTTCGAGCGCCTGCATCGAGGCGGTGACGCCGAGCGTCAACGGCTGCGGCGACGGACGGTGGCGCTTCTCGCGCTGGCGCTCGAAAATTTCCGCCAGCTCGTCGCGATCGTTGGTCGACGCTTGGGTCGACTCTTCCGGCGTAGTTTCCAAAGATTGCCCGATCAGCGGTCTGCTCGGATCGCTGCCGCCATAGCCGAGTGCTTCGGCCAATTCCGGATCGATATCGGTCGGGCCTTTGGCCGCATAACCCGATTGCGGCCGCTCGTTGAACCCTTGCTGAGTCGATTTGCGCGCCTTGTGCGCGTTGGAGAAGTCGCGGCGGCGGTCAAAGGAATTGTCCGGCGGCGGCGCAAGCTTTGAGGATTCCCGGTCTTGCGGCGGTACCGCACCCGTCTGCGAGCCAACGCCGGCGCGGCCCTGGCCGATGGCCGGGTTCAAAAGTTCCGCCAATGACGGATCGAGCGCGGGCGTTTCCGGCCGCGCCGCCTTGGCGCGGGTCGGTTTCGCCGGGTCTTTCTTGGAGTGCTTGGCCGGGTGTCGGGACTCGGGGCGCTTCGCCATGCGCCCAATATGGGTCGAGTCTCGGCGCGAGAAAAGTGCGTCACCGGCCGTTATGGCCGGGCATAGCCGTTCGAAGAACGGCGTCGCTTTGCTCGCCTATGCCCGGCCATCACGATCCAACTGACACGATGCTGGCAGCAACCCTATTCGAGCTTGATCCCGGCGCGCTGGATCACGTCGCCCCACTTCTTGTATTCCGACGCAATCAGCGCGGCGAATTCGTCCGGCGTGCCGCCGGCGACGTCGTCGCCGATCTGTGCGATCTTGCTTTTGAAGGCGTCGGATTGCAGCGCCTTGTTCGCCGCGGCGTTGAGCTTGTCGATGATCGGCTTCGGCGTGCCGGCCGGCGCGATGACGCCGGTCCAGGTCGGCGCGGCATAGCCGGGGACACCGGCTTCGGCGACGGTCGGCAGATCGGGGAAAGCGGGCGAGCGGCGCTCGCCGGTGACCGCCAGCGGCCGCACCTGGCCGGACTTGGCAAAGGGCGCGATCGAATTCAGGCTCTCGAACATCACCTGCACCCGTCCGACCATCAGATCGCTGATCGCCGCCGCGCCGCCTTTGTAGGGCACGTGAACGATGGTGGTGCCGGTCATGTATTTGAACAATTCGCCGTCGACATGGCCGGGCGAGCCGTTGCTCGACGACGCGTTAAGAAGCTTGCCGGGATTAGCTTTGGCATAATCGATCAGCTCTTTGACGGAATGAATTTCCGTCACCGGCGACACCGCGAGCAGCATCTGGCCGCGCGTGACGACGACGATCGGCGCGAAATCGTGCTCGACATTGTAAGGCAGCGGCTCGACCAGGTGCGGCGTCAGCGCCAGCGCGCCGATCGGCGCCATGCCAAGCGTATAGCCGTCGGGCGGCGCCTTGGCGACGACGTCCATGCCGACGGTCAGCGCGCCGCCGGGGCGATCGTCGACGATCACGGTCTGGCCGAGCGCGTCGCCGAAGGCGGCGCCGAAAATGCGCGCCAGCGTGTCGGTGGCGCTTCCCGCGGCCTGCGGCACCACAAGATGAATCGGCCGGTCGGGAAATTCAGCGGCCGCCGGGCTCGCGAAGGCACACATCACGAGCAGAGCGAGCAAACTCAAACAGCGCATTTCAGGATTCCCGGGTGAGTGTGAGCCGAACGGCAGTGGCGACGGGGAGGTGACAATAGCAAGTGCAGCGCTTTCGCCAACCCGTCCCGGCACGCGAATTGCCGCATATTTCTAATCTGTACTAGTCTCTCCGCAGGGGAGTAAGCGCTCAGGAATAACATCCATGACTTCAGCAAATTCCGCGTTCGATTTCACGCCGCTTCTGGCGCCGGGTCGATCAAATGGAACGGCTTTCCCAAATATAATTTTGTGGGCGGGCACAACGACGCCGATCATGTGCCGCTCGACGCACTGGTTGAAACCGCAAACGACGTGTTGCGGCGCGAAGGCAGGACGCTTGCGACCTACGGGCTGAATAGCGGGCCGCTCGGCTATCTCCGGCTGCGTGAATTCCTGGCGCAAAAACTCAAGCGGACCGCGGGCATCGCGTGCCATGCCGGCGAAATCCTGATCACGTCCGGTTCGCTGCAAGCGCTCGATCTGGTCAACGGCATCCTGTTGTCGCGCGGCGACACCGTCATCGTCGAGCAGGCGACCTATCAAGGCGCGCTGACACGGCTTAATCGGCTCGGCGTCAATGCCATCGGCATTCCGATTGACGGCGGCGGCATGCGCATGGATGTGCTTGCGGCGGCGCTCGAAGACCTCAGGGGCAAGGGCATCCGCCCGAAATATATTTATACGATTCCGACCGTGCAGAATCCGACCGGCACGATCTTGAATGAAGCGCGGCGGCGCGAACTCCTGGCGCTGGCGGAGAAATACGGCGTGCCGATCTTCGAGGATGACTGCTACGCCGATCTGATCTGGAGCGGCGAGCGGCCGCCGGCGCTCCATGCCATGAGCAAGAGCCGCAACGTCATCCATATCGGGCTCGTTCTCGAAATCGATCGCGCCGGCTATATCGTCGCCGATTGGGATTTGCTAGCGCGCATGCTGGCGATCAAGACCGATGCCGGCTCCGGCGCGCTCGAGCAAATGGTGCTCGGCGAGTTTTGTCCGAGGTATTTCGATACGCATGTGCCGGAACTGACACGCGGCATGCGTAAAAAGCTCGGAACGCTGATGGACGCGCTCAACGAGCAATTCGGCACGGCGGCCGAATTCGAGGATCCCAAAGGCGGAATCGATCTCTGGGTCAAGCCGCCGGATCAGGTTGATACGCTCAAGCTCTATCAGCCGGCTTTGGCTGCGGGCATCGCCATCAATCCCGGCGTGGAATGGACCACCGACAAGGCCTACGGCAAGAGCCGCACGCGGCTCTGCTTCGCTCACCCGTCACCCGCGGCGATTCGCGAGGGTATCGCCGCGCTCGCCGAAGTGTGCCGCCGCGAATTCGGCGTTCCGCCGCGCATCGCCAATGTGGCGCGCGCCCGGGCCTGAAGTGAATGCCTGCGCATGAGGGCGGCAGTGAAACCCGCTAAGGAGAAAGTCTTTGCGAATTGCCATTATGGGATCGGGCGGCGTCGGCGGCTATTTCGGCGCAGGGCTGGCGAACGGCGGCGCCGAAGTCACCTTCATTGCCCGCGGCGCGCATCTGGCGGCGATGCGCGCGAACGGCCTTGCCATCGACAGCGCGCACGAACCGCTGCATCTGCCTAAGGTAAATGCGACCGACGATCCACGCAGCATCGGTCCGGTCGATATCGTGCTGTTCAGCGTCAAGCTCTGGGATACCGAAAGCGCCGCGCGTTCGCTGCTGCCGATCGTGAGACCGCACACCGGGATAATCTCGTTTCAGAACGGCGTGCAAAAAGATGAGATTCTGCGGCAAGTCTTCGGCGCCGATGCTGTGATGGGCGGCGTCGCCTATATGGCGACTACGATCGGCCGGCCCGGGGTCATTACGCAAACCGGCACCATGCAGCGCATTCTGTTCGGTGAATATGACGGCAAGCACTCCCAGCGCGCGGAAGCGTTGCTCGCGGCGGGCAAAGCCGGCGGTATCGATGCCGAGATAAGCGACGATATCCGCCGTGCCATCTGGGAGAAGTTCAGTTTTCTGGTCGGCCTGTCCGGCAGCACGACGAGTATGCGTCTGCCGCTCGGACCGATCCGCAGCAATCCGCGCACGCGGCAATTCCTGCTCGATCTGATGCGCGAGACGGTTGCCGTCGGCCGTGCTCAAGGCGTCAAACTGCCCGACGATTTTGCCGAACAGCGGCTCGGCTATATCGACGGGTTGCCGGCCGACATGGCCTCGTCGATGCATCACGATCTCGAGCGCGGGAGGCCGCTCGAAGTGCGCTGGCTCAGCGGCGGCGTGGCCGAGAGGGGCGCAAAGATCGGCGTGCCGACGCCGGTCAATCGCGCGCGTTCCACGACCTGCTCGCGTTGTATGAGAACGGGCGGCCGGACAATCCGCTGAAAGGAAGCCAATGAGTACAGCGGCGCTCGAGATCCGCGCGCTCAGGGCAGCGGCCGTCAATGTGCCGATGACTTATGCGCCCGGCACAAGCCGCCAACAGGTCGCCGCAAGCTTTTCGGATTCGGGTGGCTTACGACAATTTAATTCGATGTCCCGAAATAAGGTTCAGGCCGGCGCGACGAAAACCCTCCAGATAGTGCTCTCGCTCGGCGTCTTGCTTTATCGGCATCTCTTTCGCGATCCAATCGAGCGAAATATTGGGCTGCACGCGGCGAAGCCCCTGTAAGGCGGCGCCAGCCACGTCTCTTTTTCCCGCCATGCCCGCGGCCGCGGTCAGCACACGGTGCGCCCCCACGAAATCGCCACGCTGCCGGATGCCCTCGCGTGCCAGCCGCATCGCATCGTCATAGTTGCAGCCGACATACTGTGCGTAGGAGGCGATGCCGCAATAGATCGCGGCCAGGGGATCGCGTGGGCTAGCGCGCAATGCGCGCTGCACCGATCGCGTCGCCTCATCCCAGCGCCCGCAATAGGCGAGGGTTAGGCCATAATAGGCTTGCGCAATCGAGAAGTTGGGATTGAGCTGCAGCGCGCACTCGAACTCCGCCAGCGAATCGTCGAAACGCCGCGCGAATAAATGGACGCAGCCCAGCGCGTAATGCGCCCACGGATCTTCGCTGTCAGCCAGGATCGCGGCCGCAGCGGCGCGCTCGGCGACCGGCGCCACGACGGCCATGTTCTCCCAACCCATATGTGCGCTGAACGTGTGGCTGGTCGCGAGCAGGCCGAATGCGTGGCCGTAATGCGGGTCGATGGCCGTCGCCTTCTCGAGCAAGGCCTGCGCGACCACGTTATCCTGGCGGGTCACTCGCCAATAATGCGACATCGCCCGCATCAGCAGGTCCCAGGCATCCATACTGTCGGGATGTTTGCGCTTGGCGCGGAAGTTTTCCGCAGCATAGAGCTGCGGCTCCACGGCGGCGACGATGGCTTCGGTGATTTCATCCTGCACGGCAAACACGTCGGCGAGATCGCGGTCGTAATGCTCCGCCCAGATTTGACTGCCGGTCGCGACGTCATTGAGCTGCGCGGTAATGCGCACGCGGTCGCCAACTTTGCGCACGCTGCCCTCGACCACGTAGCCGACGCCGAGCTCGTCGGCGATCTGCTTGAGGTGCGCCATCTTGCCTTTGTAGGTGAACGAGGAATTCCGAGCGATGACAAAGAACCAGCGCAGCTTGGACAGCGCGGCAATGATGTCCTCGCTAATGCCGTCCGAGAAGTACTCCTGCGCCGGGTCGCTGGTCATGTTGGTAAATGGCAGCACGGCGATGGCCGCGCGGTCCGGCAGCGGTAAGGTCGGCCGTGCCGGTTCGGCACCTTGATCCGCCGCCCTGGCATGCGCTGCTGCTGCGCCTACCACGTGCACCTCGCCGACGAAGCGAAAGCCCTTGCGGGCGATGGTGCGGATCAGCTTCTGTTCGCCGCCGCTGTCACCGACGGCCTTGCGTGCCGCGTTGATGCGGCTCGTCAAGGTCGAGTCCGACACGATGCGGCCGCCCCAAACCGCGGCGATGAGGTCGTCTTTGCTGACGACGCGGTCGCGGCTTTCGATCAGATGAACCAGAAGGTCGAACACTTGAGGCTCGACCGCGATCGTCTCCAACCCGCGGCACAGCTCCCGCCGGTCGGTATCAAGCCTGTGATCGGAAAAAAGAAGTACCACGACGTCGCCCCGGTTTCGACAGCGCTCGCCGATCTGAAGAGATAATCAAGCTGGTCTCAAGGATAAATCAAGCAACCGGCAAAGCCTTGTTGCCGCAGTGTAGTCACCCTGGGGAGCCTAGCAACGCGTCTGGCAACGCATATTGACCATTTGTGGGAGACCATGACCCAGATCCAGCCGCTCAGCGAGACCGCTCCTGTCCGGGACCGGCTTATCGGCCGCATCCTCGCGTTCCTCTACGGCGCCGCGGCCTATGTCGTATTCTTCGTCACCTTCCTCTATGCCATAGGCTTCGTCGAAGGCATGGTGGTGCCGAAGACTATCGACAGCGGCGCCGCGGCACCGCCGGTGCAGGCCTTGGTCATCAACCTGGTGCTCATGTCGATCTTCGCGCTCCAGCACAGCGTGATGGCGCGGCCGCTGTTCAAGCGCTGGTGGACCAAGTTTGTGCCGCCGTCCATCGAGCGCTCGACCTACGTGCTGCTCGCGAGCCTCGCGCTCGCGCTCCTGATCTGGCGGTGGCGCCCGATGCCGGCGCCGGTTTGGCAGCTTACTCAGCCCGGGCTTATCATGGCGGTGACGGCGCTGTCTTTCGTCGGCTGGCTGATCGTATTGACCAGCACGTTCCTGATCAATCACTTCGAGCTGTTCGGCCTGCACCAGGTCGCGAACAATCTCAGCAGCCGCGCCATGCCGGCGCCGCGCTTCCGCGCGCCGCTCTTCTATCGCTTCGTGCGGCATCCGATCTATCTCGGCTTCATCATTGCGTTCTGGGCGGCGCCGACTATGACCGTCGGCCGTTTGCTGTTCGCGACGGTGACGACCGCCTATATCTTTGTCGGCATCGCGCTCGAGGAGCGCGATCTGATCGACGTGTTCGGCGACGAATATCGACGCTACCGCCAGCGCGTGTCGATGCTGCTGCCATGGCGCAGGTCGGCTTAGGCGACATTTGAGAAATCCATGATCCAAGAACACGGGTGTCGGCCGGCTGGCCGCCGCCGCGCGGCGACGACGGAAAGTCATTCTTGGTCTGCCCGCTGACAGGTCATCTATGCGAAGGCGACCTTTCCCATTTGTGTGAGGACTATGGGTGCGCCCGTAAGGGCGGCCTTTCGCCGCGCTCAAAAGAAAATCTGTGAACGAATAATCGCAGGGTTGCCGTTGTTATTCGCGGTCCAACCCGTGTTTCGTTAGATCGAGGAGTGAATGCGATGACGTATCAAGGCCAGTGCTTTTGCGGCGAGGTCAAGATTGAAGCTTCGGGCGCGCCGGAAGCCATGGGCTATTGCCACTG
This sequence comes from Xanthobacteraceae bacterium, assembly GCA_049677525.1. Lineage (GTDB taxonomy): Bacteria > Pseudomonadota > Alphaproteobacteria > Rhizobiales > Xanthobacteraceae > BOG-931. The sequence continues at coordinate 11,002 of JBAUCK010000236.1, read as the reverse complement.
CCGGTCGTGCCGATCCTGGTCCGGCGGCCCAGTCAACGCATTCGCGCTTTGGAAACCGGATGCCGTAAAGGTCACGGCTGGCGCGGAACATGTCGCCGCATTTCAAAAAACGCCGCTCAGCCAGCGGCAATATTGCAGCAAATGCGGCGGCCACCTGATGGCCAATCATCCTCCGCTCGGCCTGGTGGACGTGTTTGCAGCGACGTTGCCGGAGCTGAAATTTCAGCCCGGGGTCCACGTCAACTATGCCGAAACCGTTTTGCCGATGCGCGATGGACTTCCGAAGCTCAAGGACTTCCCCGGCGAGTTTGGCGGGTCTGGCGAAATCGTGCCGGAATAACAAAAGCGCCGGCGCCGCGACGTGTTTTGTTTTTTGCAGCGATGAGGTTCAGGCCGGCGAGGAAAATTGTTGCCTCGGGGGCTAGCCCATTCGGCGTCCCCGGTAGAATCCCTTATTCGTCGTGTTCTGTTTAATATTCGCGGTGTCGCCTTCTTCGGTGGCGTTATGGTGCTTTTCGGTCGGCTTGACCGATTTATTCTCCGCAGCCTCGGAGTTGATCTCTTTGGTTATTTTACTTGAATTGGCAGGACCCTTGTTGCTCCGGTTGCCTGGAGGAACGGGCGGCATATTGCTTGACATGATTGCTGAACCTCGGTTGGGCGCCATTCGGAATTAACACTGCGCAGGCAATTTCGTTGCCGTCAAATCCGTCGCCGCGTTCAGAACCCGTGCACGGCCTGCGCCACGTGCTCGACCTCGGGCGGGGCGGCAAAGCAGTGGGCGACGAGCTTGCGCCATTCCTGAAAATCGGCGGAGCCGCGGAAATCGACGGTATGGTTCTCGACCGTTGCCCATTTGACAAACAGCCGGTAGCGCAAAGGCTTTTCGATCGAGCGCTGCAATTCCATGCCGCTGCAGCCCCTGGCACGCTTGAACACCGACGCGGCGCTTTTCACGCCGGCCTCGAATTCCGTTTCCATTCCGGGTTTGATTTCGATCTGCGCGATTTCGAGAACCATGTTCCGCCCTTGCTTTGTCCTGCAGGTGTCGCCGCGATGCGCGAATTTCGCTCCACGGTCAAGATGGCGGCGCCAGAAGTCATCGCGACGCTGGAAACCCGGCAGGGGAGGGACGACCGGACGCCGTCTCGCGATCGCCGGCCGGTTTCAAAATGCGCACCAGCAAAAAACCGGCGAAGGCCGGCAGGATCAAGGCCGGTCCCGGAACGTGATATTGCCCGAAGATCATTTGAATGAGCGGCAGCCAATAGACGAGCTTGGCCAGCGTCTGGCCAAGCGTATCGAGCTTGCCGGAGGCGAGCAGCATGACGGCAAGGCAGGTGGCGGCGAGCGTATCGTAGGATAACAGATAGGGCACGGCGCAAATCGAGCAGGCAAAGAACAGCGCGTTGCGGTACTGCGGGTCGGCGTCGCGGCGATATCTGAAAACAAAGAATGCGGCCGCGATCGCGCCGAGCGAGAACAGGGTCTGTACCGCCATCGCTACCGCATAGCTCGCGCCGGTGCCGCGCACATTCATGAAGATCGTGGGGTAATAGGGCGTGCCGATCAGGCTCGGATCGGACAACACGATGTTCTGCACCGGCAGGCCTTTTTGCGCGAAGTCGATCCAAACCTGCGGTCCGAACAGCGCGGTCGTTAATGCCGGCGAGAACGAGCGCCGTGATGCTCGCCACGGCGAAGACACGCCAACGGCCGGATGCGGCGAGAATGACGGGAAACAACAGGCCGAGCTGCGGCTTTAAGGTCAGAAGTCCGATCAGGAGGGCGGCCACCACGGGCTTGCGATCGAGCAGCGCCATGATCGCAAGCAGCACCGCCGCGGTGACAAACGAGCTTTGCCCTGAGATCAAACAAAAGACGACCGCCGGCGAGAACAAGATCGCAATGAACAGTCTTTTGTCATCGCGACCTTGGTGGCGGATCTGACCGCGTAATACCCAGATGAAGATTCCGAGCCCAAGCGCGGTCCAGCACAGCAGTGCTGGAACATAGCCGATGCGGCCGAACGGCGCGGGGAGCAGCATGATGCTCGGCGGATAGGACCAGTTCTGTCCCAGATAATCAGGACCGAGGAGCGCCGCCAGCGCATCGTTATAAAGGTGCGGGATCGTAGAATCGGCTCGGATCGGGCTGCCAGGCGGCGCGGCCATACATCCAGAAATTCAGGAAATCGCGGCCGACGACAAGCGTAGAGCCATCGCGCGGGAACGGCGCGACCCATGACATTTTCCAGATGTAATAGACTGCGGTCAGGCCGGCGAAAGCGCCGTCGGCGATGACCAGCAGGCGGATGGCGCCATTGTCGTTTGGAGAAACCGCTGCGGTCGTGGCGGCCATCGCTGCCGTGTCAGGTCCGAGGAAAGGGCTGCGGCGAACTATGACGCAGCGGCGTTGTCATTTCCTTACTGGAATTCCAGCTGTGCGAAGCCCGAATGCCTGGTCAGCGCCGCCGCTTCGGCCGCGGCTGTGGCCCTTTCGGCAGCCTGCCTTGAAGCGCTAAACTAAGCGCCCACATAGATTTCTGCGACCCTCAATCACGCACAGGCAATTCATGATCGATGTACATTATTGGACCACGCCGAATGGTCACAAGGTAACGATTTTCCTCGAAGAAGCCGGTCTGAAGTACAAGATCATTCCGATCAATATCGGCAAGGGCGAGCAGTTCAAGGCCGACTTTCTGACGGTCTCGCCGAACAACCGCATTCCAGCCATTGTCGATCACGATCCGCCCGGCGGCGGCAAGCCGATCTCGGTGTTCGAGTCCGGCGCTATCCTGGTCTATCTCGCCGAGAAGACCGGCAAGTTCATTCCGAAAGACATTCGCGGGCGCGTCGCGGCGCTGGAATGGCTGTTCTGGCAAATGGGCGGGCTCGGCCCCATGTCGGGCCAGAACAATCACTTCAGCAATTACGCCACCGACAAGATTCAATATGCGGTGGACCGCTATCGCAACGAGGTGAATCGTCTTTACGGCGTGATGAACACGCGTCTCGCCGGTCATGAATATCTCGCCGGCGAATATTCGATCGCCGACATGGCTTGCTATCCGTGGGTGGTGCCGTGGGAGCGCCAGGGCCAGAAGATTTCCGACTTCCCGCATCTCAAGCGCTGGTTCGATGCCATCGCGAAACGGCCGGCGGTGGTGAAAGCCTATGAGTGGACGCCGAAGGTCAACCCCGGCCAGGGCGGCATTCGCACCGCCGAAGAGCGCGCGATCCTGTTCGGTCAGACGTCGCAATCGGTGACGGCGGCGGCCGCGGCGCAGAAGTAAAAAGCTTCCTCCCCCGCGATGGCGGGGGAGGAGATTTCTAATCCTGCCGCACGATCACGTGGGTGCCGACCTGCACGCGGCCGTAGAGGTCGATCACGTCGTCATTGACCAGCCGGAAGCAACCCGACGACACCGCCTGTCCGATCGTCTCCGGCGCATTGGTGCCGTGGATGCGATAGACGGTGTTGCCGAGATACATCGCGCGCGCGCCGAGCGGATTGCCCGGGCCGCCGGCCATGAAGCGCGGCAGATAAGGCTGACGCTCGATCATTTCCGGCGGCGGATGCCAATCCGGCCATTCGGCCTTGCGGCTGATCTGCAACAGGCCCTGCCAGGTAAAGCCGTCACGGCCGACGCCGATGCCGTAGCGCAGCGCATGCGTCTGATCCTGGATCAGATAAAGATGGCGCTCCTGGGTGTCGATGATAATCGTGCCCGGCGGCTGCAGCGAACGGTAGAGCACCAATTGCTTCTGGAATTCCTCCGGAAGACTGGCGTTGTTGCCGTGGTCGACGCCGGGATCAACGTCGGGCGCGGTCACCGGATACTGGTAGACCGCTGCACTCGAATGCGGACCCGGCTGAGCCGGCACCTGTGCCGAATTCAGGCACAACAGGACCGCGCCGATCCACGGAACCAGGCTGCGAAAGCTTGCCATTCGTCCCACCCTCATTGTGCAGCCATTGTGCTGCGGATAGAGGCCCCATCAACTGCCGTTAGTAATGGCTGGGCTGCCACACTTGTCCAATCACTTGTGAGGCGGCGCAGTAGCCGCGGCTACGGTAGTATCATGATGCCTGCGGTCCGCCGGGCGCGTCGTCTCACTGCGAGGCGCCGCCGAAATAGCCGGCGATCTCCCAGCCGCTGCCGTCTTTGGCATAGCACATCTGGTCGCTGCCGAGCGGCGAGACCAGTGCCGCGTCGGCATAGCCGGTTTTGCCGTCCGGCGCCGCGATGTGCAGGAACAGCGGATCGTTCGGGTCGGCGCCCTGGCCGGTATCGGCCAGCACGCGCACTAGATAGAGCCCGAGTTTCTCGACCACTGGCGAATCCGGCTTTGCCGTCTGGTGCAGTTCGACGCCATCTTTGTTGGCATAGCCCCATTCCGCCGGATCGGTTCCGGTCGCCTTGCCGAGCGCTTCCAGCTTCTGCGGATCGACAGCTGGATCGGCCGGCGCGCAGAAAACGCCTTTCTGCTGCGGCGATTCGGTGGCCGTCGGCTCACTGGCAAAACCGGCCAGCGTGTCCCAGCCGGAGCCGTCTTTGGCATCGAGACCGATCGCCTTGGCGAGATTGTCGATGCCGGATTTATGCGGGTCGGCGAGATCCTTATCCTGCATCCAGAAGAAATTCTGCGCCACGAGCTTGGCGAGCGCGGCGCGATCCTTTTTTGCCGCCACATCGGCAAGCCGTTTGCGCAGCGCTACAAGGCCCGGATCGGTCAGCGGCCCCGGCGGCTTCACTGCGACAGGCTGATACGGCTTGATCGGCGCCGCCGGCGGCGGCGTCAGGTTCGGCAGTCCCGGCTGCTGCGCAAAGCCTGACACCGGCAGAAGCATCACGGCGGCAAACCCAAAGGCAAGACCAAAAGCTGAGGCGAAAAGCGGACGGCGCATCGAAAATTCTCCCGATTGAATCTGGGCGCAATAACGTCAGCGTTATAGGCGAATTGCGACGGTCATGCGGCAGCCGGCCGCGCCCTTTGGAGCCTTCCATTCCGGCTCCGCTCCGGCACGGGAACAACGACCGGGCCGAAATGTTGTCGGCACGTCCGGCGACACTGTATTCCGGTATTCGATCGCTTTTCCCCTCCACGACCAAGCAGGACGTCATGCCAGCGCTGATCGCTTCGCCTTATGTGTTTCCCATTTTGCTCTTGATCGGCTCCAACGCCTTCATGACCACGGCGTGGTACTGGCATCTGCGCTTCAAAGAGGTGCCGTTGTGGCAGGTCATTCTCATCAGCTGGGGCCTGGCTTTCTTCGAATATTGTCTCGCCGTGCCAGCCAACCGCTACGGCAGCGCCGCTTACTCGCCAGCACAGTTGAATACCATCCAGGAGGTGGTCACGCTGTCGGTCTTCGCCGTGTTTTCGGTGGTCCATCTGCAGCAATCGATCACGTGGAATCACGTGGTCGGATTCGCTGATCGCAGGCGGCGCGATTTTCGTGTTTCGCGCGCCGCTCTAGGAATTTTTCTGAAACGTGATCTTATCCGAAAAGCGATACCCACTTTTGGGATCATGCTCTATTCCGCCGCCTGCATGGCGGCGGCGTCGATGAAGCCGCCGGCCTGGCGCCGCCACAGCGCGGCGTAATGGCCGTTCAATTTGATCAGATCGCAGTGGGTGCCTTGTTCGATGATGCGGCCGCGATCGAGCACGACGAGGCGATCCATCTGGGCGATGGTCGAGAGCCGGTGCGCGATGGCGATCGCGGTCTTGCCTTCCATCAGCGTGCCGAGCGAGGCCTGGATCGCCGACTCGACTTCGCTGTCGAGCGCCGAAGTCGCTTCGTCGAACACCAGGATCGGCGCGTCTTTAAGGATCACCCGCGCAATGGCGATGCGCTGGCGCTGGCCGCCGGATAGTTTGATGCCGCGCTCGCCGACATGGGCATCGTAGCCGCGGCGGCCGTGCCAGTCCTCGAGATCGGGAATGAATTCGTCGGCATGCGCGAGCTTGGCGGCGCGCTCGATCTCAGCGTCGGTCGCGTCCGGCCGCCCGTAGCCGATATTGGCGCTGATCGAGCGGTGCAGGAGTGAAGTGTCCTGCGTCACCACCGAAATCTGCGCCCGGAGCGATTCTTGCGTCAGATGCGAGATGTCCTCGCCGTCGATGAAGATCGCGCCGCCTTCGAGGTGAAAGAAGCGCAGCAACAGATTGACCACGGTCGATTTGCCGGCGCCGGAGCGGCCGACCAGGCCGATCTTCTCGCCGGGCGCGATCGTCAGGTTGAAATCTTTGAGAACGCCGGTCTCGCGACCATAACCGAAGGTCACGTTCTTGAATTCGATGCAGCCCGACTTCACGGTGAGCGCCCGGGCATGCGCCAGGTCGGGCAGCTGCAGCGGCCGGGCAATGGTCAGCATGCCCTCCTGGACCACGCCGATATCTTCGAAAATTTCGGTGACGCGCAGCGCGATCTGGCGCGACATATTCGTGAGCTGCAGACTGAGCGGCAGCACCATGGCAATGGCGCCGACCTCGATCTTGCCCAAGCGCCACAACAGCAGCGCCAGCGCCCCCGACCCGGCGATCAGCAGCGCGTTGAGCATGTCGAGCGTCGCGCCGAACACCGTCAGCAGGCGCTGCGAGGCAGTGAACAGATCGACATGGCGGTCGACGGCGTCACGCACATATTGATCCTCTTCGCGGGCGCGCGCGAAGAGCTTTACGGTGAGGATATTGGTGTAGCTGTCGACGATGCGCCCGGTCAGTTCCGAACGCGCGATGGAGCTGATCTTCGAGCGCTCGCGTATCCGCGGCACGAGAAAATAAAGCAGCGCGGCATAGCCCGAGAACCACAACAGGATCGGCACGGCGAGCCAGCGCTCGGCGGAAGCCGTGAGCGCGATCGCGGACACGCCATAGACGATGATGTACCAGACCGCGCTGATCGTCGCGGTCAGCGTCGAGCGTACAGACGGCGCGGTCTGCATGACGCGATTGGAAATGCGGCCGGCGAAGTCGTCCTGGAAGAAGGCCCAGCTCTGCCGCACCACGTGCCAATGCGCTTGCCAGCGCACCAGGCCGGTGAACGGCGCCGCCAGCGCCTGGTTATTGACGAGGTAGCGCAGCAGCATCACACCCGGCCGCACGACCAGAACGACGACGGCCATGCCGAAAAGCCGCGGCCAGCCCTCGGCGAAGAATCGGTCCGCCGGCATTTTGGTGACCATGGTGACGACGCGGCCCATGAACCACGGTACCGCGCTGTCGCTCAGCGCCATCAGCAATTCGATCACGAACAAGGCCGCAAACAGCCATTTCGCCTGCCGGGCAAAGTGCCACAGAAAGGCGATTAGGCCTGCCGGCGGTTCCGGATGTTCCGGCGTCGCGGTCGGCGTCAGGAATCGTTCGAATTTTGCGAACATTTGCGGATGGTTACAGGCCGCATATAGGCCGCGTCAATGAAAGCTCCAAGAGGGCGTAGAGAGGGCCCGCCAAGGAAGCGGACAACAGGGTCCGCACGACGTCATGACAGTGCTTCTGACCTATTAGCGCGCATGGCCTCGTGTCATCGTTGCCGGGCAAAAAGGAGAAACGCCAAAAGGGCACATCGCGGAAACGACAAGAGGGAATCATGAAACGTGGCAGTTTCATCGGCGCGCTCATCGTCCTGTCGGCCGGCGCGGCGCTGGCGCAGGACTATCCGTCGCGTCCGATCACCATGATGGTCGGTTTCCCGCCCGGCGGGCCCACCGACACGCTGGCGCGCATCGTCGCCGACGGCATGAAGACGGCGCTCGGCCAGCCGCTCGTCATCGAAGATCTCACCGGCGCCGGCGGCACCATTGCCACCAATAATGTCGTCCATGCCAATCCGGACGGCTACACGATCGGCATTGGCAATTGGACGAGCCATGTCGGCGCACCGGCGCTCTATGCCCTGCAATACGACGTGCTGAAGGACTTGCGGCCGATCGCTTATCTTTCCGGCGCGCCGCTGTTCATTCTTGGCAAGAACGATCTGCCGCCGCGCAATGTCGCCGAACTGATTTCCTGGGTGAAGACGAAATCGACGCCGAGCGTTTTCGGCACCGTCGGCGCCGGCAGCGCCGCGCATATGTGCGGTGTGTTCTTCCAGCAGAAGACCGGCGCGAAATTCCAGTATGTGCCCTATCGTGGCGCGGCGCCTGCGATGCAGGATCTGATGGCGGGCCAGATCGACCTCTCCTGTCTCGATGCGAGCTCGTCATTGCCGAACGTCCAGGCGGGGCGGTTCAAGGCTTATGCGGTCATGAACGAAAAGCGCTGGGACAAGGCGCCGGACGTTCCGACCATGATCGAATCCGGCTCGCCCGACCTGACGATCACGTTCTGGCACGGCTTGTGGGCGCCCAAAGGCACGCCGCGGCCGATCGTCGATCGGCTGAGCGCGGCGGCAAGAACCGCCTTGGCCGATCCGGACGTGCGCAAGCGGCTTGATGTCCTCGGCCAGGTGGTCGCCACGCCTGAACAGGCGACGCCTGAAGGCTTGGCGGCGTTTCAGAAAGCCGAGATCGACAAATGGTGGCCGATCATCAAGGCGGCTGACATCAAGACAGAATAGGGCACGATCTCGAAAAGCGGAAATCGGCTTTCGGAAATGATCGTGCTCAACTCATCCGATCAAGAACGATAGAGAATCTGCATCAGCGGGGCGTGCGCGCTCGCCATGCCGATCGACACCGCGGTCAAGGCCACCACCAGCGAGATTGCAAGCCCAAGGGTGGCGAACAGCTCGATGCCGGCGCGCCGCCGCTTGGCCAATGATTTTTCCAAAGTGGGGGAAGCAAAGCCGATCTTCCCCGGGAGCCCAGTCATGTTCGTTGTCCTTGGTCGTCATTCTCGTCGCGGGCTTCTTCGCCGGACACATGACCGGCACATCGTTTCGGCGAATCAGTTTTGCGTTGCTGGAAGGTTTTTGGTTAATGCTTCGTTAACGCCGAGCAGTCGCGGAGCAAATTAGTACCGCTGTGTCTTCGTTGTCACGCTTTCGCCAGCGCGACCGCCGCCGCCGGACGAAATTCCATCGACACATAACCGGGCTCATTGGCGACACGATCGAGCCAAGCGCGAATCGCCGGGAACGTCGTGAGATCGTAATCGCATTCATGCGCGACATGGGTATAGGCGTAGAGCGCGATGTCGGCGATGGTGTAGCGATCGGCGGCGAAGAAGTCGTGCAGCACGAGATGCCGTTCCATCACGCCGAGGGCGCGATTGCCTTCTTCCATCCAGTCTTCGAGCGCGTGCTGCTGCAATTCGCGGCCGCCTTTGACCAGCGCCAGCCAGAAATAGGCCGCGCCGATATTTGGTTCGAGACTGTGCTGCTCGAAGAACATCCATTGCAAAATTTCGGCGCGGTCGATGCGGTCCTCGGGCGCGAGCGGCGTGCCGCCGGCGAGGTACCAGAGGATGGCGTTGGATTCGGCGAGATAGCGGCCGGGCGCGACTTCAAGAAGCGGCACTTGGCCGTTCGGGTTCTTGGTGAGGAATTCCGGCGTGTGACTCTCGCCCTTGAGAATGTCGATCTCGATCAGCCGGTAATGCACGCCAAGCTGCGCCAAGGCGAGCCGCGCCTTGTAGCTATTGCCGGATCGTTGCATCGAATAAAGCGTCAGCATCGCCGCTTCCAAATTTGCCGCTACCAAATTTCCTCGCATCAGAGCGAGAGGGCGGCGTACCGCGCAAGTGTTGCGGCCTTACGACGTCAACGCGGCGATGTCGTGGCCGGATTTATGGCTGTGTTACGCGCCGCGGTATTTTCAGTTGCAACTTGGTTGTCCGACGCTACCTCGCTCGGCATGTGTTTAATGTAGTGGACGCATCGGAGAATGCTACCGAGAAACCAAATCCGCTGCGCTGCAATATAAGAATAAAAATCGCCAGCATGGCCGGCACGCCGAGTGAAATTAGACCTATTTGAGCAACGCTGCGGGCGACGAGCGGCATCAGCCACAGCGCCGCAAGCAAGGTCTTCTCCCAGGGTCCGAAGTTGCGGGTGAAACCATCTACCGCGATAAAGGTAATGGCGGGTGCCAGCACCATCATGTCGTAATCGAAGCTGTAAGGCGTCGCGAGAATGGTCGCGAGACACAAAGCCGCGGCCTTGAGCGGATAAGGCGCGGCGCTGCGCCACAGCCAGGCTAGAGCCCCGCCGATGCCGAGGATCACCGCGCCCTGCAGGGCATAAGCGAGCGGTATCTGCGCGCCCCACATGCGCGCCCAAGAGAACACGCTCTGGATTTTGTACCAGCCGGTATTGCCTTGTTCGAGCACGACGGTGCGCGTGAACTCGGTCGAGGCGAGAAGGCATGCCATACGCCGTAGCCGAATGTGAGCGTGGTGGCGATCAGCAGCGCAACTGTAATCGCGGCCGAAGCAAAACATTTCCAGCGGCCGCTAACCGCGAGCACGAGCGGGATCAGCAAGCCGTATCGCGGCTTGTACACGAGAAGGCCGAGCAGAAGGCCGGCCACGATCGGACAACGGTCGAGCACGACGAGCGCGCCGCCCAAAAGCGCAGCGGTGAGGAAGCCGTTCTGGCTGTGGCCGATATTGATCAGCACCGCCGGGAAGGCGAGAGCGACGAGGAGCCACAGCGGGTCGCGACGTATTGCTCCTCCATTTTCGGGGGAAAATGCTTTTAGGATCGCGCCGATGGTCAGCAAATAAAGCCCGAGCGTCACCGCCTGCCAGACTGCAAGCGCCAAGCCGCAAGGCATCAACGCCAGAGCCGCGGCGACGAACAAAAAGAACGGCGGATAGTGCCAGCCGTCGAATTGCGTCGACTGGCCGAAGAGCGCCTGCTCGCGCGCGAATTGCTGCGGCGGATCGAACGGCGCCTCCGGATTGCCTGCCAACACATAAGTGCCGGCGGCATAGACATTGGAGAAATCGGTGCCGAGCGGCCGGCCTTGGCGATCGATGACGCCGTTTGCGGTGACGACCAAAAAAAGGATGGCCGCGGCCGAGGCGATCAGAAGCGCCGTGGCGAC
>JBAUCK010000235.1:0-3359 GCA_049677525.1 Xanthobacteraceae bacterium | reverse complement strand
ATCAGAACCGTCGAGTTCGGGAGAGGCAAAGTGTCGAGTATAGCTCACCAACGCCACTCGCTGATGTTTCGGCCGCGCACCTACATGGCGTTCGCCGTCGCGCCGCAACCGCCCATCATGGATTGGCTCTCTGCGCTCGACGTCAGTTTGGAACGCTCCGAGAGCTTTTTTGCCGGTCAGCACGTGGCGCTCGATCTATCGGCCGTCAACCTCAGCTCGACTGCCATCGGCCAGCTCGTCGCCAATCTCGAGGAGCGCAACATCCGCATCCTCGGCATCGAAGGGGTTGACCCAGCGAAATGGCAAGTGGGACTTCCCCCTGTCCTTCGCAGCGGCCGCGGCGTGCGAATCTCAGAGCCGCCGGAGGTTGTCGCTCCCGTCACACTGGCTCCCGCGGTCACCCCTCCGGCGCCGCAGAATCAGCAGCCAGCATCGCTAATGATCGAGGATCCGGTGCGCTCTGGGCAATCCGTGGTCTTCAACGAGGGTGATGTGACCATCCTCGGTTCGGTTGGATCGGGCGCTGAAATCATCGCCGGCGGATCGATCCACGTTTATGGCACGCTCCGCGGCCGGGCGCTGGCGGGTGCCACTGGCAATACCCGCGCGCGCATATTTTGTCACCGCGTCGAGGCTGAGCTTCTTGCGATCGACTCTCAGTACAAAACGGCCGACGACATTGAAGACCGCCTACGCCATGGACCCGCTCAGGCTTGGCTTGAGAACGGCAAGTTGCAAGTTTCGGCGATGAACTAGAACAACGAAAGGTAGTAACATGGCGCAGGTTCTGGTCGTAACATCAGGCAAAGGCGGAGTTGGCAAGACCACATCAACCGCTGCCCTGGGTGCCGCTTTAGCCCATGACGGCGCAAAAGTTGTGGTCATTGATTTCGATGTTGGGCTGCGCAATCTCGACCTGGTGCTAGGGGCCGAAAGGCGCGTGGTCTTTGATCTGATCAATGTCATCAATGGCGTGGCAAAGCTTTCGCAAGCGCTCATTCGCGACAAGCGCCTGGAGAACCTGCACCTACTTGCAGCATCGCAGACCCGTGACAAAGACGCGCTGACTGAAGACGGGGTCGCAAAAGTCATCGAGGAGCTGCGGACTAAATTCGACTGGATCATCTGCGACAGTCCAGCTGGAATCGAGCGCGGTGCGACGCTCGCGATGCGCTATGCTGATGCCGCAATCATCGTGACTAATCCGGAAGTATCATCGGTACGCGATTCTGACCGCATCATCGGGCTACTCGATTCCAAGACGGCCAAGGCGGAGCGCGGCGAGCGCATCGACAAGCATGTGCTGATCACACGCTACCATTCGTCGCGCGCGGCGCGTGGCGAGACGCTGTCGATCGACGACGTGCTCGAAATCTTGTCCACTCCACTGTTAGGCATCATCCCCGAAAGCGAAGAGGTGCTGCGCGCTTCCAATGTCGGATCGCCAGTCACGCTCAACAACCCGCTGAGCGCCCCGGCCCGCGCCTACTTTGATGCCGCGCGCCGCCTCAAGGGTGAGCACGTTCCCATGCTTGTTCCCGTCGAAGTCAGAAGCATTTTCAATAAGCTATTCGCACGGAAGGCAGCATGAGCTGGCTCCATTTCTTTCGGCACCGCTCCGCGCCTGTAGCGCGCGAACGCCTGCAAATCTTGCTTGCGCACGAGCGGATCGCATGCCGCCATCAAGATTTGCTGGGCATTCTGCGCGAAGAGATTCTTGCGGTAATCGCCCGGCACGTCTCGTTCGAACCAGACAAGGTGCAGATCAAGATGGATCGCGGCAAATCCGTGTCAACGCTTGCGGTCGACATTGAGATTCCAAACCTTGACCGAGTGTCCCACGTGGTCCCCGATATGGTCGGCTGACGTTTGACGCCCCAAGCGGCGTATTGAAATGGAAGGAGCGGAGGTTCGATGCGCACTATTGCATTGCTCACACAAAAGGGAGGAGCGGGAAGGACCACCCTCGCAACATGCCTCGCCGTGGCTGCAGCGCATGCGGGTGAAACGGTGATCGCACTCGACCTCGATCCCCAGGCATCGCTGTTGCGTTGGGGCAAGCGCCGAGAGGCCGCGAATTCCCCGAACAAGGTGATTATCGAACTGCTCGAAGGGGAACGCCTACCGCGGCTTCGCGCAATTCTCGAGGGGCTTGCTGGCGCGGGGTTCACGATCGCGATCTTTGACACCGCGGCCGCCGACAAGGCCGCCGCCAACTTCGTGACGGAAGCCGCAGACCTTTGCCTTCTGCCAACGCGTCCAACGTGCTTGGATGTGGACGCAACCGCGGCGACTTTTCGAGCCGTTTATTTGGCAAAGCGTAAAGCTGCGTTCGTCCTTAACCAATGCCCACCGAATTACCGCAGTTCGCGAACGAGCGAATTCGCAAAAGGTTTAACGCACCTCGGGGTTCTCGCAGAGCCGACGCTGCGCGCGCGCATGGATTTTCAGGATGCGATTGAAGCGGGTCTCGGTGTCACCGAGTACGCTCGCGGAGGCCGAGCCGCACAGGAAATCGAGGCGCTTTGGGGCTGGATTCGCGCCCAGTTTGAAGCCACACAAAGTGAGGCGCCCACTGATATTCCATCACATCGACAGGCGGCCGCTTAAGGCGCGTTAGGCGTCGCAGCCCCGCCGCGGGGCCCAGCCTCAAAAAATGTTTGTAGATTCTCGGGCCGCGCTCGGACATCTTCCGACGACGGATGGTTCATTCTGGCTTGATGTCGTCCGCTTTGATGAGCGGCCACCATTTCTCGATCTCCGCTTTCTGGGACACGCCGAGTGCCTGCGCGCTCTGCTGATCCAGTGCGGGAATCTCCTGACCTAATTCCGCCAGTCTTGCCCGGACGATTGAATCCCCCCAGCGCGTCGACAACGGCTGCATTGAGATTTGTGATAACGTCCGCCGACGTTCCCTTCGGTGCCCACAATCCGTGCCATACGGCCATGTAAAAGCCCGGAAGTCCGGCTGCATCCACGGTCGAAATATCAGGTGCTGCTGTCAATGGATTTTTCGCGGTGACCGCATAAGCCTTAACGGTTTTCGCTCTGACCTGTGGGAGAGCGTTCGATACCTGACGAAAAGAATGTCGATCTGCCTTCCCATTAATGCCTGCAGCGCAGGCGCGGCACCGCGACAGTGCACCATCGTCGTCGAGATTCCGAGGGTTCTTTCCAGATAGACGCCGCTGATGTGCGGGGAACTTCCGTTCCCTGTGGTGCCGATCAGGACGCGCTTGCGATAGCTCCGAGAACAAACTTCCGGGCCTTCCAGGTGGTCGAGGTTCTTGATCAACTCGTCCGCTCGCGCGGCAAGCCGCAGAGCTTGCGGGTCGACAACGGCCCGGAATTTGCCGGCC
>JBAUCK010000234.1:0-10848 GCA_049677525.1 Xanthobacteraceae bacterium | reverse complement strand
TGGGCCGCGACTGCGGCCGTCGCCGCGGTCAATCTTTGGCTTGCCATCGCACCCGGCCTGGTCGCGCTTGCCGTCGTGGCTGGAGCCCGCTTCATGAGCCCGCGCCCGAAACACGCGTGAATTGGGCCTTTATCGGCTATGCTGTTTTGCCACGGCGTCATCCGTGTCGGCGGCTCGACGCGGTCGCGCGAGGTGTGATTAAAGACGGCTCCCGTCATTGTTCCGTCACGGCGCGGCCGCTTCTTGTCGCGCCTCACCGGCGGAGCAATAACGACGCGGGGCCTAGCATATGGCGGGGCACGAAACGAGGACGGAACGTTCCGAATGATCCCGTTCGAAATGGTTGAGCCGGCGTCGCTTGATGAAGCGTTGGCCCTGCTCGATCCGGAAGATCCGACGATCCGCCCGGTGGCGGGCGGTACGGCGCTGATGCTGATGATGAAGGCCGGCGTGTTCCAGCCGAGCCGCCTCATCTGCCTGCACAAGATCGAGCCGGAACATGCGCGTGTCGGCGTCACCGACAAAGGCGAATTGCGCATCGGCGCTTTGGCGACACTGAGCCAACTTGAGCACGACGCCAATGTCGCCAGGCTGTTTCCAGTCCTCAAAAAGGCCATGCAGCGTCTGTCCAATCCGCGCATACGCAATGTCGCCCGCGTCGGTGGCGCGCTGGCGCATGGCGACCCGCACACGGATCTGCCGCCGGTGCTCGCCGCGCTCGGCGCGCGGATCACGATTGCCAGCCCCAAAGGCAGCCGCGAATTGCTGCTGGAGCAGCTTTACTCCGACTATTACGAGACGGTTCTGGAAAAGAACGAGCTTATTACCGCAGTGACCGTGCCTGCGCTTGGCGCGCGCAAGGCGGCCTATATGAAGGTCACCTCGCGCACTGTCGACGATTGGCCGGCGCTCGGCGTTGCCGTGACCTTTGCGCTCAGAGATGGCGCGATAGACGATCCCGTTATTATCGCAAGTGCCGCGACCGAAAAGGTCACGCGCATGTCGAGCGCCGAAAAGCTTCTGCAGGGCGCGCCGGCCGAGGACGCCGTTCTCCGGCGCGCCGGCGATGCCGCCGCCGAGGAAGCTTCCATCATCGCCGATGCGCACGGCTCAGCCGCCTATAAGCGCGAGCTCTTGCGGGTCCATCTGCGCCGCGCGGTGCTACGGGCGCTTGGTCAAGACACGCTGAAGGTGGCGTGATGAACCAGGTCGGACGCAATATTCCCCGTCTCGAAGTCCGCGCCAAAGTCTCTGGCCGCGCCGATTACACGCATCATCTGCGCCTGCCCGGCATGCTCTACGGCAAAGTGTTCCGCTCGACGGTGCCGCATGGACGCATCGTCAGCATCGACACCGAGGCGGCGAAAGCACTTCCCGGCGTGTATCGCGTCTTCACCGGCGCCGATATTCAAAAGCTCATCCCCGAGCCTTATTACGGACCCGCGTTTCACGATCAGCCGATTCTGGCGCTCGAGAAAGTGCGCCATGTCGGCGAGCCGGTGGCGGTGGTGCTGGCGAGCGATCCGCATGTCGCCGAACAGGCAGTGCAGCTGATCTCCGCCGAATATGAGGAGTTGCCGGCGGTCTATGACGAAGTCGAAGCCATGCAGCCGGATATTCTGGTGCATGACGTGCTCAAGCCGGCCGGCACCTTCGCCGATCTGAAACATCTGAAGGGCCGCGGCGGCACCAATGTCGCGCTCGATTATCATTTGCGGCGCGGCGATGCCGAGGCGGTCATGGCCAAAGCCGATCATGTGCTCGAGCACACGTTCAAGACGCAGCAATGCCTGCATCTCGCCTTCGAGCCGTTCGTGTCGGTGGCCGAGCCCGGCGACAACAAGCTCACCATTTACACTGCGAACCAGTCGCCGTCTTTCGTGCGTATCGAGATTGCGCGCCTGTTCGGCTGGCCGGAAAATCGCGTCCGCGTGAAGGTACCCTATCTCGGCGGCGGCTTCGGCGGCAAGCTCTATATCAAGCTCGAAGCTTTGGTCGCCTCGCTCGCCATGCTCACGCGCCGTCCAGTCAAGATCGCGCTGACTATGGAAGAGCAGTTCTACATGATCACCAAACATCCGACCACGTTCCGCATCAAGAGCGGCGTGCGTAAGGATGGCAAGATCGTTGCGCGCAGCTGCGAAGTGTTTTGGAACGGCGGCGCCTATGCCGATATCGGCCCGCGCGTGGCGCAGAAATCCGGCTTCACCGCGGCCGGTCCCTACGACATCGACAATGTCAGCGTCGATTCCTACGAGGTCTACACCAACCGCACGCCGGCCGGCGCGCTGCGCGGCTTCGGCATTCCGCAGCTGGTCTGGGCCTACGAATCCCATACCGATCTGATCGCGCGCGAGCTCGGTATGGATCCGGTGGAGTTCCGCCGCAAGAATCTGCTGCGCGACGGCCGCCCGCAGGCGAGCGGCACCGTGCTCAACGACGCTGCCATTCCCGAGGTGTTCGAGGCCGTGGTCAAGCGCATGAACTGGAATGCGCCGTTCGATCGCGGCACTGGGGCGCTCAAGCGCGGCCGCGGTGTCGCCATCGCGCTCAAAGCGGTGATTTCCCCAACCACATCGGCTGCGATCATCAACATATCCGCCGACGGCAGCATCACGCTGTTCACCGGCACCGTCGATATGGGGCAGGGCTCGGACACCGCTTATGCGCTGATCGTCGCCGAGGTTCTCGGCGTCGCCGCCGAAGACGTCCGCGTCATTCATTCCGACACCGACGTGACGCCCTATGACATGGGCACGCTCGGCTCGCGTTCGCTGTACCATATGGGCAACGCGGTGCGGCTGGCCTCCGAAGATGCGCGCGCCAAATTGCGCGCGCTCGCCGTCGAAGCAGGCCTGCCCGAAGGCACCAATTATCCGCCGGTCGAAATTTTCAAGAAGCGTTTCGGCATGCAGGCCGGCAATGTGATCGGCTCGGCGAACTTCGTGCCGAGCTATGCCCCTCCGGACGCGAAAGGCATGTCGGAGAACGTCACGCCGTTCTGGATGGTCGGCGGCTCGGGCGTTGAAGTCGAGGTCGACACCGAGACCGGGCACATTCGCATTTTACGGCTCGTCAATGCCGCCGATTGCGGCAAGCCCATCAATCCCGCTGTTGCCAAGACGCAGCTCACGGGAGCGGCGATCATGCAGCTTGGGTTC
The DNA here is from genome assembly GCA_049677525.1 of Xanthobacteraceae bacterium. Classification (GTDB taxonomy): domain Bacteria; phylum Pseudomonadota; class Alphaproteobacteria; order Rhizobiales; family Xanthobacteraceae; genus BOG-931. The sequence goes on along the minus strand of JBAUCK010000234.1, from coordinate 7,687 downwards.
TCATTGTCCGAAGCGATGCAACTCGACGGCGGCCAGGTCACCAATGCCTCGCTCGCCGACTACAAAATTCCCGGCATCGGCGACATCCCGCCGATGGAAAGCGAGCTGGTCACCGCCGAACAGCACACGGGCCCGTTCGGCGCCAAGGGACTCGGCGAGACCGGCACATTCGGCGTATCGCCCGCGATCGCCAATGCGATCCATGACGCCGTCGGCGTCCGCATCACGGAATTGCCGATCACGGCCGAAGCGGTGCTGCGCGCCTTGCGCGCCAAGGAAGGCCGCCCGCTGGACGACGAATGATCGGATGAACCATGGGCATGCAGGTCATTAATTTCACGCTGAACGGCGATCCGGTCTCAACCGCGATTGAGCCACATCGCAACCTCGTTGAATTGTTGCAGCGCTTCGATCTCCTTGGCGCGCGCGAAAGCTGCGGCCAGGGCCTGTGCGGCTGCTGTACCGTGCTGGTCGACGATGTCGCGGTGTCCGGCTGTCTTTATTTCGGCGTCTGGGCCGACGGCAAGAAGGTCACGACGGTCGAGCATCTGGACGCCGACGGCTCGCTGTCGAAAGTGCAGCAGGCTTTCATCGATTGCGGCGCGTTCCAATGCGGCTTCTGTACGCCGGGCTTCGTGCTGATGACGCATCAGCTGCTGAAGCAAAATCCGGCCCCGAGCGACGACGACATAAAGCATTATCTCTCGGGCAATCTCTGCCGCTGCGCCGCCTATCCGGAAATCATCGAAGCGGTGAAGCGGGCGGCGCAGGCATAGCCTTCGGCGTCCACTCCGCTTTTCGACATCACGCAGCGAGGCCGAGGCGCGCCGCAACGCGGCGCGCGGTCAGCTCGCGTTGCGCCGTAATCTGGCGCATCGCGTCTTTTGCGCGTTCGAGTACAACAGGCGGCGCCGTTTCGGGCGTGCCGCTGTTGAACGGCGGCTCGAGCGCATAAGCGATGGCGAGCTGAATGCCTTGCGCGACTTCGTCGCCGCGCAGGTCCGCCGCGACGCGCAACGCGCCGTCGATGCCTGATGTTACGCCCGCGGCAAAGACCATATTGCCGTCGATCACGACCCGCTCGTTGACGGCCGTCGCGCCGAAATAGGGCAACAGATCAATCGACGCCCAATGCGTGGTGGCGCGGCGGCCTTGCAGAAGCCCTGCCGCGCCGAGAATCAACGCACCGGTGCAGACGGAAAACATGCAACGCGCGCCTTTGGCTTGCCGACGAATCCAGCCGAGAATTTCTTCGTCGTCCATCAGCGCTTCCTGGCCGAAGCCGCCAGCAATGTGGACGAGGTCGAGTTGTGGCGCCTCGTCGAGCGATGCATCGGCCATCATGCGCAATCCACGCAAATCGCGCAGCGGCGCGGTGCCTTTTGCCATAGACGCGATAGGTGGAATTGGGGACACGGCTGAAAACTTCGAACGGCCCAGTGAGATCGATCTGGTCAAGCCTGTCGAATATCAGCGTCCCGATCTGAAGATGCGTCTCCGGCGCGCCTTGTGCGGTGGTTTGCGCAATCATGATGTGCCTCCGTGAGCTAAGCCTTTAACGAGGGCCTCTCGACATGCCGAATGTAGAGTGGCAGGCTGTGGCGGAAATGCCAAAAAACCCTCGTTTTCAGCCAAGCCAGCGCGTCATCGAAATTCTCACGTTTCCGGCGGTGCAATTGCTCGACGTTGCTGGGCCGTTGCAGGTTTTCGCCACGGCAAACGAGCTCGCCGCAGCGCGTGGCGACGCGCTGCTCTACGCGCCGCGTGTGGTTTACTCAGGTGCACCAATTGTCACCGCGTCGGCCAGCTTGGGGCTGGCGGTCGCGCCGCTGCCGCGCGTGACGGGACGGCTCGATACCTTGCTGGTGGCCGGCGGTCCGGGTGTCCACGCCGCGTCGAAAAATCCCGTCGTGCTCGATTGGCTGCGCCGGCGGGCGAAGCGCGCGCGCCGTGTCGCCTCGGTGTGTACCGGCGCGTTTCTCCTTGGCGCAGCGGGTCTGCTCAACGAGCGGCGCGCGGCGACGCATTGGCTGCATTGCGGCGAGCTCGCGCGCCGCTATCCCGATATTCGCGTCGAGTCCGACCCGATCTATATCAGAGATGGCGCGGTATGGACCTCGGCTGGCGTGACGGCGGCGATCGATCTGGCGCTGGCGTTGGTCGAGGAGGATGCCGGACGCGCGCTGTCGCTCGCCGTGGCGCGCCATCTCGTGATGTTCCTCAAGCGGGCTGGCGGCCAAGCGCAGTTCAGCACCGTTCTTTCGCTGCAAGGTGCGGAGGACCGCTTCGGCGATTTGAACGCTTGGATAAGCGGGCGCTTGAATGGCGACCTGTCGCTACCGTCGCTCGCCCACAAGGTCGGCATGAGCGAGCGCAGTTTTAGCCGGCACTACGCGCAGGCGACAGGGATCACGCCAGCGCGCGCGGTCGAGCGGTTGCGGGTCGAGGCCGCGCGGCGGTTTCTCTCCGATACGCGTCTGTCGGTGAAGCGCATCGCCGAGCGGTGTGGATTTGGATCAGAAGAAACACTGCGCCGCAGCTTTGGCCGATTATTGGCGTCGACGCCGCAGGATTACCGGTCGCGGTTTAGTGCCTGGAGCTTATTCTCGAACGTCAGTCGATAGCGGACGAAATCATCCGCCATGACGAATTCGTCATAGAGCCGGCGTGCCGGATTGGTTCCGTGTGTATGCCAATAAAGCCGCGACCAACCCTTTAATTTGGTGCGATCCACCAAATCCGCGATCAACATGCGTCCGACACCATGGCCGCGGAATTGCGGCGCAACGAACAGATCTTCGAGATAACAGACCGGCGCAATGACCCACGTGCCTTCGTGAAGAACGCAAATGCTAAATCCGGCGACACAATCATCGATAACGGCAATGCGGCCGAAGACCGACGCGGCGGTATCGAGAATGCGCTGCCAGGTTCGCGCCGTGACGGCCTCTGGCACGGAGGTTTGGTAAAATGCATTGTAGCCCGACCACAGCTCCCGCCATGCCGCCTCGTCGGCGGCGAGCGGGTCGCGTATGGATGCGGTCCGGTCAGGCATCGGATTCAAAAGCTTACAGGATTTGCGGGCAGGTCATGAATTGCTTTCGGCTGTTTCTGATCCTCGTTCCTGTTCTTGCCGTGCTGATGCCGGGCACAGCAGCGGCGGGCTTCGACTGTACCGGGAAGAACCCCGATCAATTTACGACGATCTGCCATGATGCCGAAATCATGCGGCTCGATCGTGCGGTCGATGCCAGTCTCGTGCGGGCGCGGCATGCCGTCGATCCGGTGACTGCCATGCTGCTCCGTCGCGATCAGGGCTGGGTCATGGAGATTGCCGGGGGTGCCTATGCGCAGTTCAACGGCGCTGACGATCCGCGGCGGCAGGGTGTCATCGCGGTGCTGCAGCAGCGTCTGGCTATGCTCGACCATATGGCCAGCCGCGCCGACGGGATTGCCGGCGAGTGGCGTAATGCGCTGGGCACTGCGACGGTCGCGGCCCGCCCAAACGGAGTGTTCCACGTCGACGTTCGCACCAAAGCTCTCTATTGGGACGGCGATCAGCCGGCATGTGCGCTCGCGGCCGATATCAAGCTAGGCGATGACGGCTGGCTGTCCGGCCCGGCTGCGGTCATCTCCGACGGCAAGGAGTCGACTGCGATCGCGCCGGATTCGCCGTTCACGTTACGCGCGCGGCTGCAGGCCAATGCGCTGCGCGTCGTGATCGCGCATAATAACGATAATTTTGCCTGCCAACCGGTGGAAAGTTTCACCGCGTCCTATTTTCCGATGGTCGGCGCATCCATGGCGACCGCGTCGAACACGCCGCCGCCGATGACCGCGCCTTCATTTACTTGCGCAACGGCGAAGAATTACGACGAGCAGGAAATCTGCGCCGATCCCGAGCTTGCGGAGAAGGATGTCGCTATCGCCGCGACTTATAACGATGCGCTGCACCGTCTCGATTCAAAGAGGGCCGAATATCTGCGCGATGATGAGCGCGCCTGGGTCGCCGGCAACAAAGACGCCTACGATTCCCAGATCCATGCAGCTTGGGACAAGCAAAATTATTTCATGCAACACACCGACAACGCGCGCCGGGAGCTCTATCTCCGCCTTAAGGAACGGCTGGCGATGCTGAAGAACCTCGATGAGAAGCGCGAAGGCGAGGCGGGGCTGTGGGTCGGCTATAACGCCATGCTTGCGATCGCACCGGATAAGGACAAGCCGGGCATGCTGCAAGCCGCCGGACACAAATGGGAAACCGGCAACTGGAAAAGCCGCTGCGATTTCGACGCCGACGGCAAGATGGCCGGCGGCCATTTCAAGACCGACGATGAGTTTCCCAAACTGGCGCGGGATGCCGTGACCTTGACGCTCGGCGACGAGAAGACGCAGCCACGCTATTGCGAGCGGATGAAGAGCCCGAAGGCGCGGCTGTATCCCGTCAAGGCCGGTGCCGATGTCGGCTTCAACGACGGCCGCATCCGTTAGCGCACGATCTACTTCAAAGCCGCGATGAAGCGCTCCTTGATCGCGTGACCAGCACGCAGCGGCAGCACGCTCGGCGTGTCTTCGGATGTGATGCGGGCATTGACCAGAAGCGGGCCTCGATGCGCGAGACGTGTCGGGCCTGCTTGAACCGGCAGGCCACGGCGACCGGATCGATGCCGGAATGCGTGGCGCTCGCCTGCATGCCGGTCTCGCCATAATGCGCGTTGTCGAGCACGACGATACCGAGGTTTTTCGGCTGCTTGACGCCGATCGTGGCGAGGCTGCCGAGCCCCATGAGACAATCGCCGTCGCCGGTAATCAGGGCGACGGGGCGGTCGGGCCGCGCCAGCGCGAGCCCAAGCCCGATCATCACGGTGCCGCCCATCGCACCCCAGAGATAAAAGTTGAGCGGATGATCGCCGGCAGATGCGGCATCGTAGGTCGCCGAGCCGAGCCCGGTGACGACCAGCAGATCGCCGCGATCGGCGAAAAGCACACGCACGAATTCGCGGCGGTCAAGCATCATCGCGTCCATTGCTTGCGGCCGATTAGCCGCTGCGACAACAGGATCGCGACCTGGAGACTGCTGTCGAACGCCATGTCGCAGCCAGCACCGACGACGTCGTCGAGGTCGCTAGCATTGTCGATCCGATAAGTGAGGAAGCCCGAAAGCTTGAGCACATCCTCGGTGATCGAGCCCATCGGCACTTGCCACGGATTGAATTCACCGAACTCGCCGCGCATCGTCACCAGCACGACGCAACCAAAACCGCAATTGCGCAGCAGTGAAAACATGTTGATGCAATTGCCGACGCCGCTCGATTGCATCAATAGCGCCGCGCGTTGTCCGCCGAGCGCCGCGCCGGCGACGAGCCCGACACCTTCCTCTTCCGTCGTCAGCACCACATCGGCGATATTCGGATCGTCCTCGCACAATTTAATGAGCCGGCTGTGTCCGGCATCGGGCACATAGCCGACCTGGCGGACGCCCACACGCCGGAACTGCGCGTAGATCGCGTCCGGCCAAGAAAGCTCGCTACGAGAGACTTCGCTATGTGTCGGGCTATGCAAGGAAGGCCCTGGCTTTGTTACGGCGCGACAGCTCGCTTTCGAAAATATCGTACGCTATCGAGACGGATCACGATAGCGGGGCGGCCGATCACTCCGTGTGGGCAATGCCGGCATCCTCGACCACCTTGGCCCAGCGTGTGATTTCCGATTGCAAAAACTTTTGCAGTTCCGGCACCGAACCGGTCCCGACCGGGATCATGCCAAGCCCTTTCATGCGGGCGCGGATATCGTCCGAACTGACGATGGCATTGATCTCGGAATTGAGGTTCGCCAAGACCAGTTCCGGCGTTTGCGCCGGTGCTATCACGCCTTGCCAGGCGGCGGCGTCGTAGCCCGGCACGCCGGCTTCGCCGAGCGGCGGCACGTCAGGAAGCGCGGCAACACGTTGTTTGGTCGTCACCGCGAGCGCGCGAACTTTCCCGGCGGTGATCAGCGGCAGCGCGGTGCTCATGTCGCTGAACATCAGTTGGATATATCCGCCCATCAGGTCATTGAGCGCAGGCGCGGTGCCGCGATAGGGCACATGCGTCATCTTGATGCCGGCCATATTGGTGAAGAGGGCTGCGGCAAGATGGTGGAAAGCGCCAATACCGCCGGAGCCGTAACTCAAAGGTCTTTCTTTGGCGAGCTTGATGAGACCAGCGACGTCGTAAACCGGCAGCGCCGGATTAACGACGAGAACAAATGGCACTGTCGCAACCAGCGCTGTGAGTGCGAGGTCCTTTGCCGGATCGTAAGGCAATGATTTGTACAGCGTCGCGTCGATCGCGAGCGACGACACCGCCATCATGATCGTGTAGCCATCGGCGGACGACTTGGCGACGAAGTTTGTGGCGATGACAGTGCCGGCGCCCGGCCTGTTCTCGACGACAAAAGACCGGCCGAGCCGCTGTTGTAACCTTTCGGCAAGCAAACGGGCCAAGGTGTCGGTGCTTCCGGCCGGCGCGAACGGCACGATGAAGGTGACCTGACGGTCCGGATAGGCTCCGGCGTCAGTGGCGCTCTGCGCATGCGCAGCGCCGATCGCGAGAGCCAGCAGAGCGGTAGCGAGCAGCGCGCGGCGCGACAGATTTATCGTTCGATTTGGCCCGGTCTTTTTTGGCCCGGTTTTGGCTGCCATTTCTGCGCTCTCCCATTGGCTTTTTCTTAATGGTCTTTGACAGTTAGCAGGTGGTTATCTTGACCATAATCAGCCGGCCGCGGAATATCGAATCCCGAATCAGGTGGAATAGATGCGCCGATCTACTATTGCCATCGCTCTCTTTGTCGCGGCGCTGGTGCTCTCAAATGTGAAGCCGGGTTTCGCCTGCCAGGGCGACAAGGTGCTGCTCGCCGAGGACTTCTCAACCGCCGACGCGTCGTGGGGCGCGCAGAACGAAAATTTTCCATCAAGGACGGTGCGGCTACAATCAAGCCGGACAGTCAGCGCGGCTACAAGGCGCTCGATAACGCCTTCCTGTTCGACGATGCCGATATTTGCGTGACGGTGACCGCGCTCGATATCGGTAAGCCCGAAGCCTCCGCCGGGGGGCTCGTGTTCTGGGCGCAGGACTACCGCAACGCCTATTTTCTTCTGCTGGCGACCAACGGCTGTTACAAGATCGGCCCTTTGATGGATGGCGCCTGGGTCAATGCGCCGCTCGACTGGACGCAAACCGATGCCATCGTGCAGGGCGTCAACAAGCCCAATATGCTACGTCTGACCATCAAGGGCCAGTCGCTCGCGGTCGAGATCAACGGCAAGCCGGGGGCCACATTGCGCGCCCAGTCGCCCGGCGCCTCCAGCCTGATCTGCCTTTATGCCTAATCCGCCGACAGGGTGGACACCTGGAAGTTCAACGACCTCAAAGTGACCAATGTGAAGTGACCGCCCGTCGGCGGCATCGAGCATCCGGACGGTGCGGAAACCCGGCCGATTACCATTTCTTGACAGGTCGTTACGGGATCGTCATAAGAACGCCCGGTTAGCACGCATTTGCTTTTGGCCCAGGCTGGGCATCTCGCCGCTAACTATCAGCAGAATCGACTGAAAGAAGCCGGTCCGGACCGCAAAGTCCGAGTATCGGAAATCCGAACACGAGGAAAAAAGATGTTCGCGGTCTTCAAAACCGGTGGCAAGCAATAC
>JBAUCK010000233.1:0-26880 GCA_049677525.1 Xanthobacteraceae bacterium | reverse complement strand
GTCCCGTCAGCCGGACCCTGCCAATAGCCGCGGTCGGCGATGACTTGGTTTGCTGTCGGCCCATTGCTCCGCGCCGGCTGGGTCGGCAGCGCGGGCTGTAACGGGGCGTGTTCGGCGGTCTGTGAGGAAACGGGTGTCGGCGCGGGAAGCTGCGAGAGTACTTGCAATGGCGCGGCATCGGCGGTGCGGATCAGCTTCACTTTGGAGGCGGCGTCGGCGACTTTGACGGCGGCGGCGACGGTGGCTTTTTCGGCAACCTGGGCGCCGTGTTCGATGGCGGCGATCACCGGACGTTTCGCCGGGACCGGCACCGCGGCTTGCGGCGCGTCGGCTGAGGCGACAGCCGGACTCGGCGTGGCTGTCGGCGCCGCGCTGGCTACGGTTTCCTCATCCTCATCATCCTCGTCCTTCACGCCGAGCCCGAGCAGCTTGGCGAAGGGATTGCTGTGGCGCTCGTTGCTCGCCACCAGCACGCCAACATCGACGCCAGCGGCGCGGGCGGCATCAAGCGAATTCGCCGACGGCACGCTGCCGCGCGTCTTGATGTCGGCCAGCGCCAGCGTGTAGCCGGGCATCGGCCGGCCATCGGTCGGAATCTGCACGGTGCGACCGTCGGGGAACACGCGGGCCAGTTGGTCGCGCGTCATACGCGGCCACATGCGGATGTCCGCGGTGTCCATATGCACGAACGGCGAGCCGGATGTCGGATAGAAGCCGACGCCGCCGCGCTGCAGCCGCAGACCGATCTCGCGCAGCTGTTCGAGCGGAATGCCCGGAATGTAGAAATCCATGGCATGGCCGAGCATATGCTGGCTGAAGCGCGCCACGCCGGTAGATGCGGAGCGATGGCGCAGCATGGCATTGGTCTCAGGCGAGCGATAACCGCACACGACCTGGATCGGCTGGCCGGTATTGGCTTCGCGCTGCACCTCCCACACCAAATCGATGAGGTGCGGGTCCATCTGAGTCTGCTCGCTCTTGCGCCAATCGCGCAGGAACCAGCTCAGCTTCTGCAAGGCCGCGTCGTCATAAACGCCGTTGTGCTTGAAGGTGATGGTGATGTCTTCGTTGGTATGCAGATGGTGCATCGTGATGGTGCGCGTATCGCCTTCGGCGATGGCGTTTTGCAGCGCTTTTGCGCCAACGAGGAAGAATACGAGAGCGAGACCGCACGAATAACCGGCGCGAGCGGACAAACGACGAGTATTCAGGCGCGCGTTAACAACGTGCACTGGGCATCTCGCAATGACGCGTTCAGCGACATCATCCGCTACGGCTCCCCGCCGCACCGGATAACCCTAACGCATTATTAATTTGGGAAGGGTTAACGAGACGTTACTGTCGACCCCACCCCCGACGTCATTAGGGCTAACGTCCTAGTGTGGCAAAATCTGGCCGACGCCCTGCAAGGGCTTAGAGAGTGGTTGCCGACACGTGAAATGGTTAACCGGCGGGTCGCCGGTCCCGCATCGCCGGCCGACGGTAAAAATCGGCATAACCGATTGATTTAAATCGATCTTCTTAGGGCGAGGTCCGCCAGCGCGAAGACCGGTGGCGGATGTTGTCCACAGCGGCCGCAGCTTGCCGCGCGATCAGCGCGTGACGGTATTTTCGCCCGACCGCGTGACCTTGCGGGTATGAGGGATCGGCTTGTGCGGCACCGGGGGCGCGGGATCGGAGGGAAAGCCGCCAAACAGCCGTGAAAAGAAGTTGTCGCCGCCGGACGAATAGCTCGAACCGCGGCCGCGGCCGAACAGGCCGCGGCTGCCGCCGAACAATGCCGGCTCATCGGGCATCGCCAGAACCTCGCGCTGCGACGGATCCACTTTGTGCTCAACCGCGACGTCCAAGCTCTTGCGATCCTCACCCTTGAGAATGGCAAGCAGCGCCTTGTCGCGGCCGTAGACGTCGTCGCGGAATTGCAGCTTGCCGTCCTCGTCGACGAAGGCGGTCTGGTAGGTGAGGTTGACCTGAACATAGGTCGGGAACTGAATGTCGGTTTCTCCGCCTTCCGCGATCATCTTTTTGATGCGGTCTTCGCTATAGCCGTCATTCGGCCGCACCAGCGACAGCAGCACTTCGGCGTAATGCGGGGGATTCTGCACCCGCATGCAGCCGTGGCTGAACGCCCGCTTGTCGTAAGCAAACATGTATTTGTCCGGCGTATCGTGCTGGTAGACCAGGAACTTGTTCGGGAAGTTGAAGCGGATACGGCCCAGCGCGTTCTTGTCGCCGGGGGGCTGCCAGATATGCACGGTGCCGTCGCGATTGTGGTCGACCTTGAGCCCCATGCGATCGAGCACGGTCGGGTCCTGCGCCAGCGCCGGAAGATATTCGTGATTGACGATCGACGGCGGCACATTCCACGTCGGATTGACGGTGATGTATTTCATATCCGCCGTCATCAGCGGCGTCGGTTTGTCGGGCTTACCGATCACGATTCGGGTCTGCCAGACTTCCTTGTCGCCGTGCACCACATGCAGCGTGAAGTCCGGCAGATTCACCACCACATGATTTTCGGCGAAGTGATGCGGCATCCAGCGCCAGCGCTCGAGATTGGCGAGGATAATATCGGCGGCGTGATCGGACTCTTTGCCGTTGATCGCGTCGACCGTCGCCGGGGTCAGCGTTCCGGTCGCCGTCAATTGGTGCTGCTGCTGGAATTTTTTCACCGCGTCGGCGAGCGGCTTATCGAAGGTCGTGCCGCCGTCGCCCAGCACATTGAGCCGCTCGCGCAGCATCGGAACGCGGTCATCCTGCATGCCGGTTTTGAGCACCGCGCCCGCGCCGATCTTGTTGGCGGCTTTGTCGAGCTTGCCGGCGCGGATCTCGGTGTATTTGGACTTCAGCGCGATGTAGCCAGGGGTCTGCGGCTCGTAAGCGTCAAGCGCCGCAGCGACGTCGGAAGCCGCCACAATGCCGGCCAGAACATCGGCCGGATCGGGGGCCTTTTCGTTGTATTCAATGTCGGGGCTCACCCGCGACCAGTGCACGCGGCCGACGGCGGCGTGATGCGCATAAGTGAGAACCGAAGTGGTGAGTTGGATTTCGGCATTCGCCAGCGCCGCAGCGTCGCTGATGGCGGCGAAGTTCGGCACCGGATAATCGGCGGGATCGAGTCCGTCGGCGTCGACATGGCCAAGATAAGCGATGGCCGAAGCGGCGCGGTCATTGGCCTTGCCGTCAGTGAGCCAAATCGGCGCGTAATTGCGTCCGGAATAGAAAGCATCAATCTGCGTGCGGACCTGCTTGTTGCCGATGATCTGGTCGAACTTGCCGCCAGTGAGATTGTGCAACTGATCGGCGATCGGCGCATCGGGCGATGCCGCGACGATCGTTGCGGGCGCAGCTACAGGGGCTTCCGCAGCGGCCGGCGCTGGGGCGGTGGGTGTCGAAGCGGCAGGTGCTGGTGCGGCAGGCGCGGGAACAGCGGCAGCAGGGCTTGTCGAACCAGTCGTAGATTGGTCGGGCTGCTGCGTGGCGTCGGACGGGGTGGCCGCGGACGTATTGCCGAGGGCCGGGATTGTCGCCGTCGTGTCCGGGGTCGCCGGGTCGGCGAGCGCGCCACCTGCGGCTGCTGTGAGCACCAAAAGAATGGCCGTCGAGGTCAGAAGCCGATCGAGACGAATCCCGGACATGAAATTCTCCTTGCGGAACCTTTGCATTTCGACCGCAGACCGCGAAAACCAAATGTTTTGGAGTAACTGCCCCCGAATTGTGGCACCCGCGGTCTTAGTGGCGATGTCTTAAGTCGCAGCAGGGTCGCGGGTGTGGCCGCGGCCGAAACGGCGCAAACCTTACGTCAGCCGCGGCACCTTGTCCCGTAAAGACAAGATAATTATCGGTCACCTTCCGCGATTTTTTGTCCCCCTGTCGCTCCGGCGCAACGGGCAGGCACGGGCAAGCAACAAGCAACGAATAAGACAGGCAGCCGAATAGGGGTCTAGGTGTCCGTATCGCCGCCCGCGTCGGCGCGCTCGCCGCTCATGCCGACCGCTTCGAGCTTGCGATAGACGGTCGAGCGGCCGATTTGCAGCCGGCGCGCCACTTCCGACATCTGCCCGCGGTAGTGGGTAATGGCATAGCGGATCAGTTCCGCCTCGATCTCGTCCAGAGGCCGCACCTCGCCGGTCGCGTCGAGCAAAGGCAGGGTATCGCTGGGGGCAATGGGCGGCCCCAAAGTCGCGCCCAGCGCGGGGCCGAATGGCGGTTCGTCTTCGAAACCGTTGGGAATGAGCACCGGCTCGTGTCCGTCCACCGGCGCCGCGGCGGGCGCAGCTATCTCCGCCGCGGGAGCTTTGGCCGCGACCTGCGCGGCAAGCTGCGGAAATTCGCCAAGACCGACTTCGTCGGACTCCGCGAGCACCACCGCGCGGAACATGGTGTTCTCAAGCTGGCGGATATTGCCGGGCCAGCGGAACGCCATCAACACATGCAGCGCGTCGGGCGTGATCAGGCGGATACGCTTGCCTTCCTCGGCGGCGAAGCGCGCCAGGAAATGGCGGGCCAGCGCCGGAATATCGGCGGCCCGTTCGCGCAGCGGCGGCACCGTGATCGGAAATATATGCAGGCGATAGAACAGGTCCTCGCGGAAGCGGCCGGCTTTGACGTCGGCGATCAGATCGCGATTGGTCGCCGAAATCAGCCGCACATCGACTCGCGCCGGCCGGCGCGCGCCGACCGGCTCGACTTCGCCTTCCTGGATGGCGCGCAGCAGCTTTACTTGCGCCGGCAGCGGCAATTCGCCGACCTCGTCAAGGAACAGCGTGCCGCCGGACGCCTCGACGAACTTGCCGGTATGGCGCTCTGTGGCGCCGGCGAACGCGCCCTTCTCGTGACCGAACAGAATAGACTCGACCAGATTCTCCGGCATCGCGCCGCAATTGACCGCGACGAACGGCTTGCTGCGCCGCTCGCTCGAGCCGTGGATGGCGCGCGCGATCAGTTCCTTGCCGACGCCGGATTCGCCGCCGATCAAAACCGGAATGCTCGACGTTGCCGCCTTCTCGGCGACGCGGATGACGGCCTGCATCGAGGGAGTCTTGGTGATGATGTCGGCAAAGCCGAGCGTGCCGGCGCGGCTTTTCTTCATCCGCTGCAATTCGCCTTCGAGCGCGCTGGCATTGAGCGCGTTGCGCAGGCTGACATGCAGCCGCTCGGCGCCGACCGGCTTGACCACGAAATCGACGGCGCCGGCGCGCATCGCCGAGACGACATTGTCGATGCCGCCATGGGCGGTCTGCACGATCACCGGCACGCTGATCGCGGCCTGGCGCATTTTGGCGAGCACGCCGAGCCCGTCGAGATTGGGCATCACCAGATCGAGGATGACGCAATCGATGTCTGCGCCGTCGGGTCCGGTGAGAAGTTCGAGCGCCGCTTCGCCAGAGTCGCGTGTCAGCGCTCGATAGTCCAATTTTTGCAGCGTCGCTTCGAGAAGCCGGCACTGCACCGGATCGTCGTCGACAACAAGAATGGTCATTGGCTTCGCCTGCGGCCCGGTGTGATGATGCTGTCCCGTTTCGGGTCACTTTGGGGCAGCAGGCTTAATGCGGTGTTAAGTGGGCCGTATTTTTGCGGCGGGCTATCGGATAGCGAAGCCGATCAACTCTCAAGCGTGATGCGTTTGCCGTCCTCGGCCGACCAATAGCCGGCATATTGGACCTGCATCGTGTCATATGCGAGGTCGAGACCGGCGAGCGGCTGTCGGCCGGTCGCGACGTATTCCATGAAATCTTGGATCTCCTGGAGATAGCCGCGGGTCCATTCCTCTTCCAGGCAGACGAATTGCCAGCCGGTTTTGCGGTCGACTTTTTCGGTGATGTAGACATCGGCGAGCTTCTGCTCGTCGGTCATGCAGCTCAGCATGTGGTTGTTCGGCGTGATATTGGCGAACAGCGATCCGCCTGAGGTATAGGTCTCCATCAGATTGTGCACGCCGCCCATGATCATGTCGCCGGCGAAGATTGTCGCCTTGGTGCCGTCGCAGAAGGTGACGGTGAGCGTACCCCAATCCTCGACATCGACAGGGTTCGCCTTGATATAGGGCCGCTGTTCCGGCGTCAGGCCGCTGCGACATTGCCGACATCCGCAGTGACCGCCACTGCGCGAACGGTCTCACCGCGGGCGCGCGCTTCCACTTGCTTGAGATAGAGCACAGCCACCAGCGGATGACAGCCCATGCGGATGAGCGCACCGCCGCCGGTCATCGCCCGTTGCGTGGCGTGCGCGGCATGCGGTCCGCTGTGGCTTTCCTCAGCCTTCATGAAGAGAATCTTGTCTTTGGTGGCTTTGAGGATCTCGACCGTCTTCGCCACCGCCGGCGCATAGATCCAATCCTCGGCATACATGAAGAGCTTGCCTGAGGCCTCGATCGCCGCGCGGGTCTGCTCCATCTCGGCCATCAGGCGCTCGTACATCAGGGCCTTGCGCACATGCTTGCCGATCGGCGCCGGATCGCCGGGCCGGCCGAAATAGCCGGCGAACGGCTTTTCGCAGATGACGTGCTTCCCGGCGCGCATCGCCTCGACGATCATCTTCGCATGCAGCGCCGGCGGCGTGCAGATATCGACGACGCCGATCTCCGGATCGGCGAGGAGGGCGCGGTAATCGCGGTGCGTCTGTGCGATGCCGCGCTTCTTCGACGCATACATGTGCAGTTCGGCGACGAAGCCGGAGCCGATCAGGCCGACTTTGATTTTCGCCATGCGCCAAACAAACGTAGAAGTTACGGCACCGACCGCAGTGTCAGCCCGGCAACCCCGAGCGCGAGATTGACACCGACCTGGCCCGAGACCGACAGCGGTTGCAGTGCGATCGAGCGATGCGAGCCGCCGACGAGAACCTTGGCGCCGGCGCCCAGCCCGAGCGACGCATCGGCACTGGCGCCGACGTAATTGCCGGCGAGCGCGCCGTGTTGCCATCCATTGGTCGGCGCCACCACGGTCCAGACCATGACGCCGCCGCCGCGCACACCGAGATCGAGGCCGAGCCGGCCGATATGACCGACATAATTCTCCGGTCGGCCGCCGCTGTCCGGCGAGAAGCTGCATCTCACGCCTTGGCGCGAGCCGATGATGAGACCGAGACTTGCCGACGATTTGCAGGTGAGCACGCCGACTTTGGTGCCGCCGGCCGGCTGTGCCTGCGCGGACGGCGTGAGCGTTAATGTCGGGAGCGCCGCGATGACAGCGATGCCGAAAAACAGGTGACCAAATTTCAGCATGAGCAGTCCCCCCCATCTCAATTGTGCGCCAGGCAGCCAAACGAGTTGGGCGGCGCGGTGATGAAGAGAGCATAGGCCTTGTTCGTCAGCAAGGCCGCCGACTGTAATCGCCGCCTTGATTTGATGCCGGGCGCGCCGTTCAATGCTGGAGACTCCGCTACTGCGTATTGCTGGATCAGCACCATGCCCGTTGCCAAACCCATTCCAGATCATGCTCCGGATCCTAGAGCCGTTCTTGCCGCCTTGTGGCGCGACGCCGGATTTGATGATGCTGCACTTGACGATGTCGAACTGATCGGCGCCGAGCCGGTCCTGCCGTCGTCATTTGCTGTTGGTACGGCGGCGCAGGCGACCATCGCGGCTGCGGCGCTGGCCGCCGCTGAAGTCTGGCGCCTGCGCACCGGCCGCCGCCAGCGTGTCAGTGTCGACATGCGGCGCACCGCGATCGAGTTTCGTAGCGAGCATTACGTGTCCGTCGACGGCCACGGAAAAATTGTGGGATGACATCAGCGGTCTCTATCGCTGCGGTGACAGGCGTTGGGTGCGGTTGCACTGCGTGTTGCCGCATCATCGCGCCGGACTGATCAAATTGCTCCGTTGTGCCGAGGACAGAGCCAGCGTGCAGCGCGCGCTCGACAAGTGGCAGGCCGAGGCGATCGAGACCGCGGCGACGCAGGCCGGCCTTGTCGTATCTGCGTCACGATCGCTTGCCGAATGGGATCGTCATCCGCAAGGCCGCGCGGTGACGGCGCTGCCGCTGTTCAGCATCGAAAAGATCGGCGATGCGCCCGAGCTTGAGCTCGGCGCTGCCGAACGTCCGCTGGCCGGTTTGCGCGTGCTCGATCTTACCCGCATTATCGCCGGTCCGGTCTGCGGCCGCACTTTGGCGGTTCACGGCGCCGAGGTGCTGCTGGTTACGGCCGCGCATTTGCCGTCGATCCGGTCGCTCGTCATCGATACCGGCCGCGGCAAATTGTCGGCGGCCATCGACTTGCGCGAGGCAAGTGGACGCGAAAGGCTCACCGCTCTGCTGCGCGACGCCGATATTCTTGTTCAAGGCTATCGGCCCGGCGCCATTGCCGGCCGCGGCTTTTCTCCGCGCGACGCAGCTCGCATCCGGCCTGGCATCATTTATGTCTCGCTCTGCGCCTATGGTCAGGAAGGACCATGGGCCGATCGCCGCGGCTTCGATTCGCTGGTTCAGAACACCAGCGGCTTGAACGACGAGGAAGCTTATGCGTTCGGTGCGCGTGAGCCGCAGGCCAAGCCGAGACCGCTGCCGGCGCAAGTTCTCGATCACGGCACCGGGTATTTGATGGCTTTTGCCGCATTGGCTGCGTTCAAGCGTCGCATGGCGAAGGGCGGCTCCTGGCATGTGCGGCTGTCGCTGGCGCGGACCGGACTCTGGTTGCGCCGGCTCGGCCGGATCGACGGCATGACGTGCCGCGATCCTGGGCTGGCCGATATCGGCGATTGTCTTGCGGACACCGAGTCCGGTTTCGGCAGACTGACCGCGGTTCGTCACGCCGCTGACATGAGTGAAACTCAACCCTATTGGGCAAGGCCAAGCGTACCGCTCGGCACTCACGCTGCCGTTTGGCCGCGTTAATACTTGAATACCAAATGCCACTTGATGCCTCTCGGCGTTCGCCGCCGCCTTGCGGGCGCCTCAGACCTGCGCCACATGAGATGACGCTTTAAGGATCCTCCGTCGCATGCCCCGCTCCCAGAAAATGACCAAACGTGTCGCCCGCCGCCCCAGGAAGTCCCAGCTTGCCGGCCTCAAGTCGTCGCTCGGCCGCTTGCCTGAGTGGAATCTCGCCGACCTTTATTCCGGTCTCGACGATCCTGCGATCAAGCGCGATCTCGATCGCGCCGATACCGTCTGCCTGGCCTTCGAGGAAGCCTACAAGGGCAAGCTCGCTGCCATGGCCGCCGCGCCGGACGGCGGCGCGCAGCTTGCCGAGGCGGTGAAGCACTACGAGGCGATCGACGATCTGATGGGCCGTATCGGCTCCTATGCCGGGCTCGTCCATGCCGGCGACACCATCGATCCGGCGCGCACCAAATTCTACGGCGATGTGCAAGAGCGCATGACGGCAGCCTCCACGCATCTCTTGTTCTTCACCTTGGAACTCAATCGCATCGACGACGCCGTGCTCGAACGCGCGATGGCCGATCCGGCGCTGGACCATTACCGGCCGTGGCTTGAAGATGTGCGGCGCTACAAGCCCTATCAGCTCGAAGATCGCGTCGAGCAGCTGTTCCACGAAAAATCGGTGACCGGCTATTCCGCCTGGAACCGGCAGTTCGACGCCACCATCGCCAATCTGCGTTTCAAGGTCGGCGGCAAATTGCTCGCGATCGAGCCGACATTGAATCTGTTGGTCGACCGCGCGGGCGAGAAGCGCAAAGCCGCTGCCGAGGCGATGGCGCACACATTCAAGAACCAAGTGCGCGACTTCGCGCTGATTACCAATACACTCGCCAAGGACAAGGAAATCTCCGACCGCTGGCGCGGCTTTGCCGATATTGCCGACGACCGGCATTTGTCGAACCGGGTTGAACGCGAAGTGGTCGATGCGCTGGTCGCGGCGGTGCGCGACGCCTATCCGCGGCTGTCGCACCGGTATTATGCGCTGAAGGCGAAGTGGTTCGGCAAGAAGCGGTTGCCGCATTGGGACCGCAACGCGCCGTTGCCGCAGGTGCCGACCCGCACCGTCGGCTGGGTCGAAGCCAAGGATACCGTGCTGTCGGCCTACGGCGCATTCTCGCCGAAGATGGCGGCGATCGCCGAGCGCTTCTTCGACGAGCGTTGGATCGACGCACCGGTGCGGCCGGGCAAAGCGCCGGGCGCCTTTGCGCATCCGACCACGCCGTCGGCGCATCCCTATGTGCTGCTCAACTATCAGGGCAAGCCGCGCGATGTGATGACGCTCGCGCATGAGCTTGGCCACGGCGTGCATCAGGTTCTCGCTGCGCCCAACGGCGCATTGATGGCGCCGACGCCGCTGACGCTTGCGGAGACCGCGAGCGTGTTCGGCGAGATGCTGACATTTAAGAAGCTCCTGGCGGCAACGCGCGACAAGAAAGAGCGCACGGCCATGCTCGCCGCCAAAGCCGAAGACATGATCAATACTGTGGTGCGGCAGATCGCGTTCTATACGTTCGAACGCTCGGTTCATACCGAGCGCAAGAGCGGCGAGTTGACGGCGGAGCGTATCGGCGAGTTATGGCTCGACGTGCAGCGCGAGAGTCTCGGTCCAGCGATCGAGCTGAAACCCGGCTATGAGAATTTCTGGGTCTATATCCCGCATTTCATCCATTCGCCGTTCTACGTCTATGCCTATGCGTTCGGCGATTGCCTGGTGAATTCGCTCTATGCGGTTTACGAGCACGCCGCCGAAGGCTTTGCCGAGCGCTATCTCGCCATGCTTTCGGCCGGCGGCACCAAGCACCATTCCGAGCTGCTGGCGCCGTTCGGCCTCGACGCCCGCGATCCGACCTTCTGGCAGGGCGGGCTCGGCGTGATCGAGCGGATGATCACGGAACTGGAAACGCTCGGCTGACGGCAGCCAGCATCACTTCACGTTCTTGACGACCCAATCGTCGATTACCTTGGCGATTTGCAGATTGTTCTTCTCGATCATCACCATGTGACCGTTGCCGTGGATGCCTTTGTCGGCGAGCTGCATCCACTCGATTTTCATGCCCGCTTGCTTGAGATACTTCTCTGTGCAGTTGTCGTAGAGCATGTGATAGGACGCTTCCGACGTGACGATCACGGACGGAATGTTCTTGAGATTGACAAGCTGCCGCGCCGGCTCCTTCTGCATCCAGCAGGCGAACATGTTCGCGCCGTCCGGCTTGTCGTCACGAACAACCGAAATCTCGCTCGGGTCTTTCACCGGCGGATCGTAAGTGATCGGGACATCCGACGGTCCCCAGGCGCGGCCCTTGCCGGTGCTGATGATGGTGTTTTCGAAGGGCGGGCCGGACGGTTCGATCGCAATGATGGCTTTCACGAGCTTCGGCCGCACGTCGGCAATAAGCCAGCCGAAGGGGCCGGATTGCGAATGCGTCAGCACGATCGCGGGCCCGATCTTGTCGAGCAGCGCCGCTCCGGCGGCCTGATTGCGCTGTTGCGTTTCCTCGTTGGAGATCACGGTCTCGACTTGCGAGGCGTAGAACTGATCGAATGTCGGATCGCCCTTCTTGCCTTTATTGGCGCCTTCGCCCGGCCATTGCGTGTGTTTCTCGCGTCCAGGCCAGGTGCCGTCGCTTTCGATCGCAGTAAATTGAAATTGTTCGTTCGCTGCGGTGAACATCCGAGTCGCGCCGTCGCCGGGATGAATGGCTGAACGCCCCCGCATCGGCTGATCGATCATGTAGACGACATAGTCTTGCGAGACGAAATATTCCGCCCAGCCCTCGCGGCCGTCGGGCGTGCCCATCCAGTTGGTTGCCGTCTGCGCCGCGCCGTGAATGAGCACGAGCGGGTAGAGGCGGCGCTGCTCGTGCGGCGCCAGCACCTCGACATAGATCTGGCCTTCCATGATCTCTTCGCCGGGCTCGCCGACATAGTGGCCGCCGACGTAAAAGAAGCCGCGTTTGGCGACGGCCGATTGATCGATCGCGGGCACCGGAAGCTTGACTTCGGCCCAAGCGGGTGCGCCGACACAAAAGGCCAAAAATGCCGAGGCCAGGAGCGCCCCATTAAGCGCGGCATTAAATATGTGCAGGCGCGAACGCGGTATCGGCATGATATCCTCCCAGCATGTTCAGTTTTATCTTGTCGCAGCGTGCGGCCGCCCATATTTCATTGTCAGTGTGTTGCATACTCCGGCTTGCGCGACCCCTTCATGCGCAATGCGCTTGCCAACCACGCTGCCCACGCGTAGGCCGTAATCCCGTTCTTTAGTGATGGCGCATGACCGACCGAAAATCCAAAAGCGAGAACAAGCGCGGTAGCGACACCGAGCGAAACCGTTTCTCTGCGCGCGCGGCGCGCTATGCCCGTGTCGGCGCCAATGTCGGCGGCGTTGCCGCGCGTTATGCGGGGCGGCGGCTCCTTGGCGGCGAGGCCGACCGCGCCGGCGAGGCGAGCGCGTTGTCCGGCGCGCTCGGTCGCCTCAAAGGCCCGCTGATGAAGGTCGCGCAATTGATGGCGACCGTGCCCGATCTGTTGCCGCCCGAATATGCTGCCGAATTGCAGAAACTGCAGAGTGAAGCGCCGCCGATGGGTTGGGCCTTCGTCAAGCGCCGCATGATGGCCGAGCTCGGCGCCGGCTGGGAGAAAAAGTTCGCGAGCTTCGAGCATCAGCCGTCGGCGGCGGCGTCGCTTGGTCAGGTCCACCGCGCACAGGCGCTCGATGGCGCGGCGCTGGCCTGCAAGCTGCAATATCCCGATATGCAGTCCGCCGTCGAAGCCGACCTGCAGCAATTGCAATGGCTGCTTGCGCTACGCCGACGTTTCGATTCCGCGATCGACACCACCGAGATCGCCAAAGAGATCGGCGCCCGCGTCCGCGAAGAGCTCGATTACCGGCGCGAGGCCATGCATGTTGGGCTCTATCGCAAAATGCTCGACGGCGTCGATTGCGTGCGCGTACCGCGCGCCTGGCCGGAATTGTCTACTGGCCGGCTGCTCACGCTCGATTGGCTCGACGGCACCAAAATGCTCGCACACACAAAAGATCCGCTGGCCATCCGCAATACGCTCGCCACCGCGATGTTCACCGCCTGGTGGTTTCCGTTCAGCCGCTTCGGCGTCATTCACGGCGATCCGCATCTCGGCAATTACACGGTGTTCGCGCGCGGCAAGGAGGCCGCGGGCATCAACTTGCTTGACTATGGCTGCATCCGCATCTTCCCGCCGAAATTCGTCGGCGGCGTCGTCGACCTTTATCACGGCCTGCTCAAAGGCGACGACGATCTCGTCGTGCACGCCTATGAAACTTGGGGCTTCCGCAAGCTCAAGCGCGATCTCATCGATAGGCTCAATATCTGGGCGCGCTTCATCTATGCGCCGCTCCTCGACGATCGCGTGCGCACCATCGCCGACGGGGTAAAGCCTTCGGAATACGGCCGGCGCGAAGCTTTTCGTGTGCACCAGGCACTCAAGCAGAAGGGCCCCGTCACCGTGCCGCGCGAATTCGTGTTCATGGATCGCGCCGCGATCGGCCTTGGTGCGGTGTTTCTGCACCTGCGCGCGGAGCTGAACTTCTACAAATTGTTCAATGAAGCGATCGAGAATTTCTCGCTCGATCGCGTCACCAAGCGCCAGTCGGCCGAGCTTAGGGCGGTGGGCCTGCCGCCCACATAATTGCCTAGCCGCCTTGCAACGCGAGGCGTTGACGGCCGGATATGCAACCTCGATGCTGTCGCCAAAGAATAAAGCTTTGGGGAGGACGGCATGAACGCGTCACGGCGTAAATCTCATTCAAGCGCTGGCCGCAGGCGGTGCGGCGCTCGCGACGGCGCAGCTGCCAAACGTCGCGCTTGCGGAATCCACTATCACTGCGCCTGCAAGTCCGGCGCTGCCCACGGTTGATCTAGGCGAGGCCAGCAATCAGGAGCGCGAGCCTAAAGTCGTCAATGTCGAGCTTCTGGAAGACGACGCCCGTAAAATCATCTCGCCCGGCCGCTTTGCCGTCATGGGACCGGCCGGCGACGGCTGGACCTATCGCGAGAACCGGCGCGCCTTCAACGATTTTCCGATCATGCCGCGCCGCCTGCAGGGCGTGAAGGACATCGACCTGCGCACGACGCTGCTCGGCCACGACCTGGCGCTGCCGGTCTTCACCTGTCTGACCGGCCAGCAGCGCACCTTCCACCTCAATGCCGAGCTTCCCAATGCTGCCGGCACGGGAATGGCCGGTTCGTTGTTTGTCGCCTCAGGCGCTTCCAGCAGGCCGATGGAAGAGATCGCCAAAGCGACGCCGGGTCCAAAGTGGTTTCAGATCTACATGAACCGCGACATGGAGCTGAACCGCTGGCTGGTGCAGCGTGCCAAGGCGGCTGGATTTTCCGCCGTCGTGTTGACGGCCGATGCGCTCGGGCCGGGCCAGAGCGACGAGTTCATCAAGCTCGGCCGTCCGCGCCCGCCGGGGGCAACCGCGGGCAATCACGATCCCGCGCTTGGCGGCCACGGTGACTTCAGCGATCAGAAACGCGACTTGAGCTTCAGCGACATCACCTTTCTGCGCGAAGCCTCGGGCCTGCCCGTGGTCGTGAAGGGCGTCGTTGAGGTCGACGATATCCGCCAGAGCCTCGGGGCGGGTGCCGCCGCGATCTGGATTTCCAATCACGGCGGCCGCCAGATGGACGGCGGGCCGGCTTCGATCAGCATGTTGCGCGCCGCCGTCGACACCGTCGAAGGTCGCGTGCCGGTCGTGCTCGACAGCGGCATCCGCCGCGGCATCGACGTGTTCAAAGCACTCGCGCTCGGCGCTACAGCGGTCGGCATCGGCAGGCCGGTGCTGTGGGGCCTTATCAACGGCGGCTCGCTCGGGGTCAAAAGCGTTTACGGCCAGCTCGCCTTCGAGCTGCGCTCAACCATGCTGTTGTCCGGCGTTGCCAAGGTCACCGACCTCAAGCGCGAGAACCTCGTGAAGGCTTAGCAACAATCGATATCCGCGCCGTCGGGCGCGATCAGCGCGTTCTTCATGAAGGCCGGCGGCAGGTCGTCCTCGACGACCTCCGCAAGGCGTCTGAAGATCTTGAAGTGGTGGCGGCCGCATGCGGTCCAGAACACGAGATGCGTCTCGACCGGCGGGCAGCCGGGCACGGCGCAGGCCACTTCCGACACCATGACGGTTTCGTCCTCGGTCAGCGCAAAGCGCGCCCGCGTCCAGGCGCGTAGACGGTCGGACGCTGCACTATCGCCGCTGCTTTTCTTGATGAATCCGAGCATGGCAATCCGTCACGCCGGGGGCTTGTCCCGGGCCTCGACGTCCTTATACACCTCGGTAGACAAAGACGTGGGTGGCCGGAACAAGTCCGGCCATGACGATGAAAGGATAGGAAGACGTGGCCGAAACAGTATTAGCGGCGGTGCGGACCGGGCCGAGCAAGACCGAAATTCGCGAATATCCCATGCCGGACGTTCCGGCCGACGCCGCGCTGATGAAGATGGAAGTCGGCGGCATCTGCGGCACCGACGTCAAGCTCTATAAGCATCCACCGTCGAGCGCGCCCGTCATCATGGGGCATGAGAATATCGGCGTCATCGCCAAGGCCGGCCGCGACTTCACCGCCCGCAAAGGGTTCAAGGAAGGCGACCTCGTCTTTGTCGAGCACTACGTCAGTTGCGGCAAATGCGAATGGTGCCATGCCGGCCAATACCGGCATTGCGAGAACACTAATTGGCGCACCAACCCCGACGCCATCCGCTACGGCTACACCTCGGCCGAGAAGGCACCGCATCTGTGGGGCGGCTTCGCGCAATATGTCTATCTGCCGTGGAACGCCGTGATCCATCACGTGCCCAAGGGCGTGTCGGCCGAGCTCGCCGGCCTGGTCACCCCGATGGCGAACGGCGTCGAGTGGTCGCTGTTCGACGGCGATGTCGGCTACAATTCGACCGTGCTGATCCAGGGCCCGGGCCAGCAGGGCCTGTCGCAGACCGTGATCTGCAAACAGGCTGGCGCCTCGCTGATCATTGTCACCGGCACCTCGAAAGACAAAGCCCGCATGGAGGTCGCCAAGAAGCTGGGCGCCGATTACCTCATTGACGTGAATAAAGAGGATCCGCTCCAGCGCATCATGGAGATCACCGGCGGCATGGGCGTCGACGTCTCGCTCGACTGCACCGCCGGCGCGGGCACCATTCCGATCCTGCTTGGGATCGAAGCGCTCAAGCGCAAGGGCGGCATTATCGTCGCGCAGGGCGAAATGGCGCAGTTCCCGAATTTTCCGCTGGAAAAGTTCACGGTGAAATTCATCACCATGAAAAGCGCCCGCGGCCACAGCTATAAGGCCTGCGAACTGGCGCTGGCGCAGCTTGCCTCAAAGCGCTTTCCGCTCGAACTCGTCACCACTCACCGCTTTGGGCTGAAGGATGTCGATCTCGCCATCCGTTCGGTCGGCAACGAGGGCGTGCCGGACGTAATTCATGCCTCGCTGATGCCGTGGTCGTGACACGCTGCTTTGGCGGGCAAGGCTGTGCTAAATTGAAATCGGCCCTTCACTGTCATTGTACATTCAGGTCATCCCAACAGGTCTTGCGATGGATTCGATCTTCGTCACCCATAAGACGGCGGACGCAATTCCGATCTGGTTCGTCACCGCGGCGAATTACAAAGACGTGCGCAAGGTGATCGGCGCCGAGGCGCGCGCCTTTGCCGATGCCGCGGGCTTTGAGCCGAAATGCGGCCGCTACCTGCCGCTGCCGGGCAAGGGCGACGACGAAGCGCATCTCGGCGGCGTTCTGTTCGGGCTTGAAGGCGAAGACGAGACCAAAGACCCGTTTCTGCCCGGCCGCCTGGCGCAGCATTTGCCCGATGGCGTCTATCGTTTCGCCAACGAGCCGCATGATGCGCGGCTTGCGGCCCTCGCTGTCGCGCTCGGCTCCTATCGCTTCACCCGCTACCGCAAGGCCGAGGCGCATGCGATCAAGCTCGATCTGCCGCAGAGCGTCGATCGCGAGGAGTTGCAGCACGTGGTCGAGGCCGTCGCCTTGGCGCGCGATCTCATCAACACGCCGGCCAACGACATGGGCCCGGCGCAGCTCGAACAGGCCGCGCGCAAAGTCGCGGCGCGACACAATGCCAGCATCGCCGCGATCATTGGCGATGAGCTCCTGGACAAGAATTTTCCGCTCATTCACGCTGTCGGCCGCGCCGCCGCCGGTGAACCGCGGCTGATCGACATTCTGTGGGGCGACGTCAAGCATCCGCATGTGACGCTGGTCGGCAAAGGCGTCTGTTTCGATACCGGCGGCCTCGACATCAAGCCGGACTCCTCCATGCTCAATATGAAGAAGGACATGGGCGGGGCGGCGACGGCCTTGGCGCTCGCGCACATGATCATGTCGCGTAAGCTTAAACTGCGGCTGCGCGTGCTCATTCCGGCGGTGGAAAATTCGATCGCCGGCGGAAGCTTCCGTCCGCGCGACATTTACACTTCGCGCAAGGGCATTACTGTCGAAATCGGCAATACTGATGCCGAGGGCCGCCTGATCCTGGCTGACGCGTTGGCGCTGGCCGACGAGGACAAGCCAGAACTGATCGCCGACTTCGCGACGCTGACCGGCGCCGCACGCGTTGCGCTCGGGCCCGACCTGCCGGCCTTCTTTACCGACGACGATGCGCTCGCCAGCGACCTGATGAGCTACGCCACGGCCGAGAACGACCCGGTGTGGCGGCTGCCGCTGTGGCGGCCTTACGAGTCCATGCTGGAATCGAAAGTCGCCGACACCAACAATGTCGGCGGCAGCCAGGGCGGTGCCATTACCGCGGCTTTGTTCATGCGCCGCTTCGTCGCTGCGAAATCGTGGCTTCATTTCGACCTGTTCGCCTGGAACGGCTCGGCCAAAGCCGGCCGGCCGGAGGGCGGCGAATTGCAAGCGGCGCGCGCGCTTTATGCGTTGCTTGTCGCGCGCTACGGCTGACAATGGCTGCCTTCGATCCTCGCATCACCCCGGCGCGCGCCGATCTTGCCGCCAAGCATCTCGAAGGCAAAGTATCTGCGGCGCGCTTCGCGCAAGGCCGCGTCATGGAAGTGATCGAGCCGCAAGCGCCGCTGCGCCGCGAGCCGCGGCCCGATGCGCCGCTCGACACCGAGGCTCTCAAAGGCGAGCGGGTCACCATCTACGACAGCGATGCCGAGGGGTACTCCTGGGGTCAACTTGCAGCTGACTATTATGTCGGCTGGCTGCCGACCAATGCGCTGGCGCCCGCGGGCCCCGCGCCCACCCACAAGGTTGCGGCGTTGCGGACCTTTGCCTTTCCCGGCCCGTCGATCAAGCTGCCGCCGGTCGAAGCGTTGCCGCTTGGTGCAACGCTTACGGTCATGCGTTTTGCCGAGCGCATGGCGGTGACAGCGAGCGGTGCGTACGTGCCCGCGCCGCATCTCGTATCGGTCGGCGAATTCGAGAAGGATTTCGTTGCGGTCGCGGAGCGCTTTCTCGGCGTACCCTATCTGTGGGGCGGCAGGACCGCGCTCGGGCTCGATTGTTCCGGCCTCGTGCAGATTTCGCTCGCGGCATGCGGCATCGCCTGTCCGCGCGACAGCGATATGCAAGAAGCGGCCCTCGGCGCGCCGCTCGCGGATCGCTCCAATCTCAAGCGGGGCGATCTCGTGTTCTGGAAGGGCCATGTCGCCGTCGTGCGCGATGTGGAGAACCTTCTTCACGCCAATGCGTTTCACATGGCGGTTGCGATCGAGCCCATCGCCGAAGCCGTTACGCGTATCCGTGCCGCCGGTAGCGAGGTGAGTACGGTGCGGCGCATCACTGCGGCAGTCTGAGGCCCAGAGTTTTCGCGATTCCCGCGAGCTGATCGTTCTGCTCTTTGATATTGGCGACGAATTCCTTTGGACGCTGCAATGTCATGATCTGGCCGGTATCGGTAAGCCTTTGGCTGATGATCGGATCGTGCTCCGCGATGTCGCGGAAATCTGCGGCGATGCTTTCGCGCTCACTGTCCGGCATCTCTTTGGGCCCGTAGAGTCCGCCCGCGGTCTCCATGGTCAATTGCGGATAGCCGGCCTCTGCCGCGGTTGGGATATCCGGCGCGCTCAGCGCGCGTTTGCGGCTGGTCACGAGCAGAACCTTGATGCGGCCGGTCTGCAGCATTGGCTGCACCGTGGCAAGCGACGTCGAGAGCACCTGGACGCGGCTCTCAGCTAGATCGTTTGGCGCTTGCATGATGTCGCGGTAGGGCACGCGCGTGATCTGCAGGTTCATGTCCTTGATGAAGCCGAAGATCAGAAAATCTGAATTACCGGTCGCTGCAGCGGCATTGAACTTACCCGGCTGTGCGCGGGCGAGCTCTACGAGATCGTCCATCGTATTCACGTTCAGCGCGGTGGGCACCGAGATTGCGAGCACTGTGACATAGACGCCGACGACCGGAGCGATGTCATTCAGCGTATAGGGCGGCGCCTCCTGGTCATAGAGATGAACCAGGAATGTCGCCGCCGGTCCGAAAAACAGCGTGTGATCGTCGTGGGCATCGACGAAAACTTTGAGCGCGACCAGGCCGTCGCCGCCGGGGCGGTTGTCCACGATCACCGGTTTGCCCCAGCGCGCAGTGAGCCGGTCTGCAAACAAGCGTGCGGTGGTGTCGGTCGCGCTGCCGGGGTTGAACGGCAGGATCAGGCGCACCGTATGTGTCGGATAGGTTTGCTGGGCTTGTGCAGGGCGGAGACACAGAAACGTGGCCACAATTGCCAGAGCAGCCACGATGTCACGTCGGCGCATCAGCTTCCTCCCCACACGAGCTGTATATTTTCCGGGAGAGTAACACGTCGCCGGCGTTTGGGGATATGCCGGCGCGCAAGCGGATCGCGCGTCAATGCGGCAAGGTCTGATAGCCCGCGATCAAGAGTTCGACCGCGATCAGAATGACGATGATCATCTCCAAGCGGAACGAACGCTTGGTGTCGAGAATGTCGGTCAAGACCTGCGCCGTTTCTGCGATCACCGAAAGCTTACGAAACAACGCATCGGCGCGCTCTCTCAGCTCGTATTCATCCTCGAGCCGCGCGTAGAGCCGTTCGAGATCGGGCCGGTCCCATAGCACGTCCGGCTTGTCGCTCACAGCGACGCGGCCGGCGACCCGCTGCTGGACCAGAAGCGCATTGCCGATCTGTTTGAAAATGGTGCGGCGCCCGGCATTGGCGCGGCCTTTCTCGGCGAGCTGTCGCGCGAAGGGCTCGACAAGATCGAAAACCGCGGCGACTTCGCGCTCGTCGCGCGCCAGGACGACGCTCTTCGACAAAGCGTCCGCGATGACGATGAGGCTCCCCGGCGTGATCGCTTTCATGACGATCGGGCCGCCCGGCATGATTTGATCGTCCCGGTCAGGCGTCAAATTGATCGTGACCGATTCCTCCTCCTGCGGCTGCACGGGACGGATCAGGCGCGGCTTTAGGCTCTGCAAGGCCTCGTCTTCTTCCTCGGGCGAAAGCCCGATCATCACCGTGACGCCGTAGCGGAACAGCGTCACGAAGCCGTCTTTGCCGAATTTGTAGGTCAGCGGGATCGTCGCGACCACGTGATCATGCTCAAGCTGCGACGTATCGATACGGTCGCTCAGCAGGATCGCGCGCCCGCGTTTGCGCAGGGCGGCTGTGGTCGCGGCCGCCGTCGCCGTTGCAGCGGTCGTCGTTGCGGTTGTCACCGCCGTCGGCGTCACCGCCGGCTTTTCGAGTTGCCGGGTGTCGGTCGTCGTGAGCATGGTACAGCCTCTTGAGCATAGATATGTGCTCTAGGGCGAAATTGCTCCGGAATGATCGATTGTCGCTCTAGCATTTTGATTGAACGCGATCTTTTCGGAAAACCGATTCCGACCCTCGGATCGAGTCCGAGGGCAGCCTTTTTCCGGATCATGCTCCAAGGCGTGGTTTCGAGACGCCCGGATGCTGCCCCGCGCGCTGCGGTAAAATGACGATACAGGCGATAATGAAAACGCCTATGACAAGGGTGGCGATGGGTCGGCTCTGAGCAAGTCCGCCATCGCTCACCGGCTTATCGAGGAAGTCGCCGACGGTGGCGCCGAGCGGCCGTGTCAGGATGAAGGCCGCCCAAAATAAGAAAACGCGTGACATATTCGTCATGAAGTAGAGCATGACAAGCACTGCCAATCCGGCGGTGAACACAAGCGCGCCGCCGTCATAACCAAGCCCGGTATCGTCAGCGGTCCAATCGCCGAGCGCGGTGCCGAGCGTCTGCGAGAAGGTAATGGCGAGCCAATAGAAGGCTTCGACCTTTGGCGTGTTGACGGTGGCGATCGAGATCGAGCCGAGCGACCAATACCAGGCGCCGAGCGTTGCGATCACGCAAGCCAGCAGGACCAGCGAGCCGCCGGCATAGCCGATACCGAGCGACCGATCGGCGAAGTCGGCCATCGTCGTGCCGGCGGTCGTGGAGGCGATGATGGTCGCCCAATAGAGCGGCGGATGAAATTTTTTCGCCGCGATCTGGAGAACGACAAGACGACCAGCAGCGAGAGAAACAGCGCGGTGCCGGCGAGGTAGCCCCAATCGAGCGTCATGGTCACGGTATCGCCGCCGGTCTCGCCGAGCGTCGTTGCCGCGATCTTGATGATCCAGAAGACGAGCGTGACTTCGGGAACTTTGCTTGCGATCTGTAAGTTCGTGTCTGTCATTCGACTTTCGCCGGCCTGCCAAAATTTTGCGCGCAAAACTGTTGCGCGCTGTTTTTCGCAGTTAGGCAATGTCCGGCGAAATGTAAAGCCGAGCGATCGCAGATTGGAGAGATTAAAATCAATGCTGGGGAAGACGGCGCGCTATCGCGCCGTCTCGGCGATGCGCAGAATGTAGATCAGCACTTCGGCAACGGCGCGGTAGAGCTCGACCGGAATCTCCTGATCGATCTTGAGACATGACAGCGCCACGGCAAGCTTCGGCTTGTGCGTGATCGGCACATCGTTTTGTTCGGCAAGCTCGACGATGCGGCGCGCCAGTTCGTCACGGCCGATAGCCGTGACTCGCGGCGTGCCGGGCTTCTCATATTCGAGTGCGACGGCGAGCGCCGTCTTGCCGTCGCTCACGAGGCCTGATCCAGGAACATGCCCGGCGCGGCGCCTTTGAGCGCGACTGCGCAGCGGGCACAGGACTGTTGGCCAGGCAACGCAATTCGCCTGGCTCGATCGCGGCCTTGCGCAGACCGGCATCGAGGAGTCCCGCCGCCAGGAGTTCGGCGCTTTGCGGGCGTTCGGCCTTGAGCATCACCGAGGCGCGCTCGCCGTTGAGCGCGATGCGCACATGCACCGGGCCGATCGCGGCGAGATCGATGGAGAAGGTCGCGTGCCAGGAGGACTGAGGATCGTTGGGGCCGCGTCCGGGGCCATCGCGCTCGATCGTCATGGGCGCGATGGCGGTGCCGAATGCGGTCGCGATCGGAATTTCGGCTATCAGGCATGGCGCATTGTCGTTGTTGTGCGTTGCCGTGCCGGTCCGATCGACGGGCAGTGAGGCGATGCGCAGCAGGGTTTGCCGGGCGATGGCGGCGTCGGTTTGTGAAAGAAGATGGACGGCTTGTTCGCGCGGGGAGGCAGTCGCCGCGAGTGAGGGTGGCTCGGGCGCCTGCGGTACGCTCGGCGCGCCGCGGTAAGGCGGCATTGGCGTATTGGCGCGCGCCGGTGCCTGTGGCAGGTCCGGGTTTGGCGACGACGATGCTGCCTCTGGGTCCGCTTGGGAAGGAAGATGCGCAGCCGGCCCGCGCACGAGAGTTGCCGTTGCAAGCGAGGGCAGCGTGAGCGCCGGGCTTGCGTTGGACAAGTTCGGCAGGGCGCGATAGGTCGGGCATCGGCGCGTTGGTGCGCGCCGGCGTCTGCGGCGTTGCCGGACTTGGTCGCGCTGACGCAGTCTTGGCGTCCGTTTGCTGGTCCAGCGAGTTCTTCGAGACTTGGCGCAGGCCGACGAGGGCGGCTGCGAGATGGGTGCCTGTACTCGTCGGTGCCGGCGCGTCGGTCGTCGGCAGAGCGCTCGCGAGGCCTGGGCGCATCAGCGCCGTCTCAGCATCGTCGGCGATGGCGCTCTGGCCGGACGGGATGACAAAGCGCATCGCCAGCAGAAGTCTTGCCGCATCTAGCACCGGAGCTGGCAGTGGCACCTTCGGCGCTGCGACGGCGGCTTCGAGATCGGCGTAGAGCGTTGCAAGACTTCCCTGTGTGGCGGCGGCGTCGCGCACGATCGCTGTCGCGGTCGACACGGCGGCCGGCGGGAGCGGCGTTACAGTGCGGGCTGCTGCCGCGCTCGGCTGATCCGCGAGCTCGGCCGTTTCCGTCCGCGATGAATTGCCGGAGGCCGTTGTCGTCAAAGACGCTGTAGCTGAATTGGTCGGTGCTGTATTCGTGCCCATCGGTGCAGGACTGGCCTCGTCGGATGCTCCCGTCTGCTGTGCGGTCGGCGGACGCGAACCATCGGCAATGGGCGTGATCACGATCTGCGGCTGCTGCGTTGTGCCCTGCACCGCAATGGTAACCGGAGTTCCCGCCGGCAGCCGCGCATCCGCGGCGACATCAACCAGGCCCGACGGCGTCTGCAGGAGCAGCGTTGTGTCATTGAGGAGGGAGTTGACGGTTCCGCTCAGGAATTGGCCGATCATTTGGCCAAGCGTTTGGCTCAGCTCCAGCCGCACCGGGGCGGTCGGCGTACTCGGCGCAGCGGGAGCAAGTTGCGGCGTGGCAATCGACGTCATCGCAGCCCATCTTACGCACCGCGCGTAAAGGAGCTGCGCCGCTGCAGCCGGTCGTTACTGCGGCATTTTGAATGCGCGGGGCGTATCAGGATCATCCTCATTCACCCGACATCAGCTTTTCGTTCTCGCGGTCGAGCCGCTTCAGATCGCTCGACGTGATTTCGAATTTTTCGCGATGGGCATTCCAACGGTAGACGGCGTGATAGGTTCTGGTGAAAGGGCGTGGCACTTTCTCGCCGCTGCAACCCGTTCTGTCGGATTGCAATGTCACCGTCTCATGCACGGCAACACGAATCTGGCGATAGCGCCTGGACGAATCAGGCCGCGTCGTGATCTCCCGGCAATTGCTTACGCATCGACGCGCACAGCTTCGCGTCAAAAGTGAAGAGCGCGCCTACCAGTTCAAAGCGGTCGTTGCGCACCGACAAAAGCTCGGTGCCGACGAAATCCTCGTTCGAATTAAAGTGATCACTGTCGATGACGATCAGGTCCGACTTGCGTTCCGCACTTGCGCCAGTGGCAAGACTGGCTTGTCGGTGAATCCCGTCAGCCGATCGGTGCCGACTTCGACCACGTCGAGAAGTTTTGGATGTTCCGCCAGGTCGAACAGTGCGAGCAAAGTGAATTCCGCCACGGCGCCGTCGGACGGGCCGAGATCGATCATCAGCGCCAGCCGTGATTTGCCGCCGGCATGAACAGGAAGTGCTGTCAGCAATTGGATGGCGACCGCGCCGGCGGGGTCGGTCCTGGCCTTGTCGCCTTCGATATGCCGGTAGGGCACGATCGAATGTGCTGTCGGCTCGTCTTTCCGAGGTGGGATGTCCAGGTCGGTAACGACCTGCCGGACCAGATCGAAATAGGTGACGGTCGGATGATCCGGGACATGATCGCTGGGGTCGAGTGCGTCCGCTCGGCTCGCGCCGGTGAAACACAAGAGTGCCGCGACAGCCAGGGCGACTGCTCCTGCCGATTTTTCCCCTACCGGAAGCCGCCGCCCGGCAATAGCGGGCCGCCGATACGGGTCACCCCGTAAAGGCCGATGCCAAGGATCAAGAAAATCAGAATCACCGGGTTGCAGTTGAAATAGACGCCGGCAATCATCGCCGCGGCAATGAGCACGGTCACGGCAAATAAAAGCCTCAGCATCCGCGCCTCCTGGCCATGCGCGAGCTGGCCAACCATATTGGTCGCTGTCAGGGGCGTCTTGGTTCGGTATCATGGCCATCCCGCTGGCCTAGTTCGCGGCGGTCCACTACCATTCGCCGCCAATCATCGAGGATGGAAACGCCGCAATGCCGGGACGGGTCGAGGGGAAAGTCGCCATGGTCGTGGGCGCGGGCTGCATCGGTCCCGGTTGGGGTAACGGCCGCGCCGCCGCGGTGCTGTTCGCGCGCGAAGGCGCAAAAGTCTTCGCCGTGGACAAGGACGCGGATTCGATGAAGGAGACGGTCGAGCGCGTCGGCAATGACGGCGAGATCTCGACTTATGTCTGCGACGTGCTCGACGACGCGCAGGTCGCGTCGATGACACAGGCCTGCCGCGACAGATTCGGCGGCAATATAGATATCCTCCTCAACAATGTCGGCGGCTCGGCGGCGGGCGGCGCCGGCGAAATGTCGGAAGAGGTCTTCGACAAGCAGATCGACTACAATCTCAAGAGCGTGTTTCTGTCCTGCCGCCACGTCATCCCGGTTATGGTCGGGCAGGGCGGCGGCGCCATCGTCAACACCTCGTCGAGTTCCGGCATCCGCTTCACCGGCTCGCCGCAGATCGGCTATGCCACATCCAAGGCCGCGGTGATCCAGTTCTCGCGCGTCACCGCTGTGCAATATGCCGGCGCGGGCATTCGCGTGAACACGGTGGTGCCGGGCCAGATGCACACGCCGATGGTCGAAGCGCGGCTTGCCAAGCAGCGCACCGGCGGCGATATCGAATCCCTGCTCAAATCGCGGGTGGCGCGTATTCCGCTCGGCTTCATGGGCGACGGCCGCGACACCGCCAATGCCGTGTTGTTTCTCGCCTCCGACGAAGCCCGCTTTATCACCGGAACCGAAATCGTCGTTGACGGCGGTATGACCGTCCGCTGCGACTAGTTTCCGTTTTTTCAGACGCGATGCGGCGCGAGCCGCAAGGAAGAAATATCAAGGAACAATAAAATGGCTATCCGCGCCGACGATCTGACGCCGACTATTTTGCCTCCGAATCCAAATCCGAAGAAGCCGCGGCTTACACTGCCGCCGCTTGCTTGCGACTCGCATTTTCATGTGTTCGGGCCGCATGCCAAGTTTCCCTATGCGCCGAACCGGCCGTTCACGCCGACCGACGCACCCAAGGAAGATCTATTCCGCTTGCACGAGTTTCTCGGCTTTCAGCGCGGCGTGTTCGTGCAATCGACCTGCCACGGCAGCGATCATGCAGCGCTGGTCGATCTGCTCGCCGCCAGCAAGGGACGCTATCGCGGCGTCGCGCTGCTTGAGCCGACGATGCAGCCGGAGGAGATCGAGCGTCTCGATGACGCCGGCGTGCGCGGCTTGCGGCTGCATTTTTATTTTGCGCATCGCGGCCAGGCGCGCCCGCGGGAGGACATGCTGAAGATGATCGCGCTCGCCGAGCCGCACGGCTGGCATGTCGCCATTCACTGCGGTGGCAACGGCGTCGTCGAACTCTACGAATTCATCCGTTCCATCGATGCGCCGGTGGTCATCGACCACATCGCCCGTGTCGATGTCGGCGAGGGGCTGCACGGCAAGGCATTTTCGACGCTGCGGCGGCTGCTCGACACCGGCAATGTCTGGGTGAAACTCTCCGGCACCGACCGCATCACCAAGCAACCCTATCCCTACGCCGACGCCGTGCCGTTCGCGCGCGATCTTGCCGCGCATGCGCCGGAGCGCGTGGTCTGGGGCACCGACTGGCCGCATCCCAACCACAAGGCGATACCGAACGACGGCGAGCTGGTCGATCTCATTGCCGAGATTGCACCCGACGAAAAAACGCGCCGTCTCATGCTGGTCGATAATCCGACGAAGCTTTTCGGGTTCTAGGCTGTAGTGATGATTTAATCATTTGAGCCGGAGCATGATGCTGGCGAGTTTGACGAAGCCGAGGAAGCTTGCGGCGAGTTTGTCGTAGCGCGTGGCGATGCGCCGCCATTGCTTGAGCTTGGCGAAGAAGCCTTCGATGCCCCAGCGGTTCTGGTAGGCGATTTTGTCGTAGGCATGCTGGTGCTTGCGATGACGGCGGGGTGGAATGACGGGCTCGCCAC
>JBAUCK010000232.1:0-5814 GCA_049677525.1 Xanthobacteraceae bacterium | reverse complement strand
TATAATGTCACCAACAATCCGAAATATCCGAGCATGTTCTACCGCGCGCCCAATTCGCTGGTCGGCTCGGGCCAGCACCTGATCGTGCCGAAAGTGTCCGAGCAGCTCGACTACGAAGGCGAGATCGCCATCGTCATCGGCCGCGACTGCAAACATGTGCCGAAAGACAAAGCGCTCGACGTGATCGCCGGCATCACGCTGTGCAACGAAGGCACGATCCGCGACTGGACGCGCCACGGCCAGTTCAACGTCACTCAGGGCAAGAATTTCGACGCCTCCGGCGCCATCGGGCCGTGGATCGTGACCGGCATCGATCTGACCAAGCCGCTGCATCTGCTGACGCGCAAGAACGGCGAAGTGACGCAAGAAGACTCGACGACGAACATGATCTTCTCGTTCGGCGATATTGTCGCCTATGTGACGACCTTCATGACCTTGAAAGCCGGCGACGTGATCTGCACCGGCACGCCGGTCAAGAAGACCAAGTCCGATCCTCCGATCTGGCTCAAGCCGGGCGACACGATCGAAGTCGAGTGCCCTGAAATCGGCACGCTGCGCAATTCCGTAGTGGCCGAAACGTGAGCACGCCCCCTCGCGCGGCCTGTGTCATCGGCTGGCCGATCGGGCATTCCCGCTCGCCGCTCATCCATAATTATTGGCTTAAAGCTTATGGCATCCCCGGCGAGTATCGCAGCGAAGCGGTGCCGCCGCATGAGTTCCGCGACTTCGCGCAATCGCTCGCCGCACGCGGCTATGTCGGCGCCAATGTCACGGTGCCGCACAAGGAAGCGGCGCTCGCCTGTTCGCAGCCCGATGACCGCGCCGGCGCCGTCAGCGCGGCGAATACATTATGGTTCGACCGCGGCGAATTGCGCTCGACCAATACCGATGTCGAAGGCTTTTTGGACAATCTCGACGTCCGCGCGCCGGATTGGAGCAAAGACGTGAAACGCGCCGTCGTGCTCGGCGCCGGCGGCGCGGCGCACGCGGTGGTTTACGGGCTGGTTCGGCGCGGCGTAGCCGATGTCCTCGTGATCAATCGCAGCCGCGAGCGCGCCGAGGCGTTGCGGCAGCGGCTCGGGACGGGTGTCCGCACGCGAGCTTGGGACGACCGCAATGCGGCGCTCGGCGGTGCGGACCTGCTCGTCAACACCACGACACTCGGCATGCACGGCCAGCCGGGGCTCGAGATCGCGGCCGAACGCTTGCCAGCTCACGCCATCGTGAGCGACCTTGTTTATGTGCCGTTACGCACACCGCTCCTCAACGCCGCGATGGCCCACAAACTGCGCGTTGCCGACGGGCTTGGTATGTTGTTACATCAGGCCATCCGCGGCTTCGCCTTGTGGTTCGGGCAAAAGCCGGAGATTACGGCGGAATTACGGGCGCTGGTCGAGGCCGATCTCGGCGCATAAATCGCAACGATCGCCGGAATAAGCCCTGCAACTCTGGGGTTTTAAAGCCATCCGGGGGCGTTGCACGCATAGACATGTCGGGAGAACGACAATGATGACTCGCAGGATTATCGCTGCCACCGGTTTGGCTTTGCTCTTCGCAACATCGGTAGCGATCGCGCAGACACCGTCGCCTTCGGTCCGCGTTCGCGGCACCATCGAAAAGGTTGACGGTCAGACTCTCATGGTGAAGTCCCGCGATGGAACCGAGTTCACCGTAAAGCTCGCCGACAACGCACGCATCACAGCGATGGTCAAGGCGTCACTCGCCGACATCAAGACTGGTTCCTTCATCGGCGTCACCGGCATGCCGCAACCGGACGGCAGCCAGAAGGCGATTGGCCTTCACATCTTCATGGACAATCAGCGCGGCGTGGTGCCGGCTCGCTTCTCGCCGTGGGATCGCGAGCCCGGCAGCACGATGACCAACGCCGATGTCCAGTCCACGGTCGCAGGCGTCGATGGTCAGACCATGACGGTCAAATATGCCGACGGCGAGAAAAAGATCATCGTTCCCCCCAATACACCCGTTGTCGCATACGCTCCGGGCAATGCCGACGATCTCAAACCGGGCGCGCAGGTCATGATTATCGCCGCACAGAAAAATCCCGATGGCTCGCTGACCGCGCCCTCGATCAGTGTCGGCCGTGACGGCGTCGCACCACCGATGTGAGTGAGAAGGGACTAAAGCACATGAGTATGAGTGCAAGGATATTGCTGATCGGTGCCGCTATTGCAGCTGCCATCGCGGCCCTGCCGGCGCAAGCGCAACAGTCGCAGCGCGTCCGCGGCACGATCGAAAGCGCAGACGGCGCTTCGATCACCGTCAAGCAGGCCGAAGGTCCGGACGTCACCGTGAAGCTCGCCGATAATGCTGTGGTCTTCGGCGTAGCGCCCGCGACGCTCGCCGACGTCAAAGCCGGCAACTATGTCGGCATCGGTGCGATGCCGCAGCCGGACGGCAGCCAGAAGGCGATTCAGGTAATGATCTTTGCCGAATCGCAGCGTGGCACCGGCGAAGGTTTTCGGCCGTGGGACCGTCCCGGCTCGACCATGACCAACGGTACGGTCGACACCACCGTCGCCGCCGTCAGCGGACAGACGCTCACGGTGAAATACAAAGACGGCGAGCAGAAAATCGTCGTCGGCGCCGATGCCACGATCCGCGCCTATGTGATCGGCGACAAGAGCGAGCTCAAGCCCGGTGCGCATATTGCCATCGTGCGCATCGACAAAGCCGCCGACGGCACGCTCTCCACGAGCCGCGTCAATGTCGGCCGCGACGGCGTCGTGCCGCAGTGAATGAGGACTATCGAGCCCCGCGCGAGACTACGCCGGATGCAGGGCGCCTGGGCACCGCATCCGCGCGAGCACTCAATTCACGAGCGCTTAATTCCAATGTCTGTCGCAGTGGCGGCGGAAGTTGTTGTCGGTCCAGCAATGGCCCCTGCTGATCGAGGGCCCCCAGAACGGCTTTCCCCAGACTGCGCCGACCACGCCGCCGACAACCGCGCCAGGAGGACCTGCGACAAGAAGACCGGTGCCGGCGCCGGCCGCCGCGCCCACCATATCGGCGCGGGCGCTCGAAGCCGCCATCGCGCTTGCGAAAATTGCCGTCACCATCAAAAGCTTACGCATTACGCTACTCCTTCCACCCTTGCGAATTGGGCGTGATGATCTCGTCGGAAAACCGGTTCCCACTTTTCCGGATCACGCCCGGCGACGCGTGTAGCGGCGCCGTCGCGACATGAAAATTTTAGTAACACGCGACACCTTTTCATAAGGTTGACGATTGGAACCCTGGCAGCCCCGTTCTTCGCCCGAAGGCGGTACTCCTGTGCCTACATCGCGGCAATAACACGGCGGTCGATGTCACTGACTTTAGTGACGCCCATCAGCGCCATGGTGGTGCTGAGCTCGTTGCGCATGATTTCGATGGCGCGGGCGACGCCCGCCTGTCCGCCCGCGCCGAGTCCATAGATGTAAGCGCGGCCACTCATGCAGGAGCGGGCGCCGAGCGCGAGCGCGCGCACGATGTCCTGGCCGGAGCGGATGCCGCCGTCGAACATGACTTCAAGGTCGGAGCCGACCGCCTCGACGACCGGCGGCAGCGCGGCGATCGAGGACGACGCGCCGTCGAGCTGACGGCCGCCGTGATTTGACACGACGATCGCCGCGGCGCCGATCTTTGTCGCGATGCGGGCATCCTCGACATCGAGAATGCCTTTGAGGAGAAGCTTGCCCGGCCACAGGCTCTTGATCCATTCGACGTCTTTCCAGTTCAGCGTCGCGTCGAACTGTTCGGAAACCCATTTCGACAGCACGGTGACGCTTTCCATACCGGGATAATGTCCAGCGATATTGCCGAAGGTCCTGCGCTTGCCGCGCAATATGCCGAACGCCCAAGCCGGCTTGGTGGCGATGTCGACGACGTTCTTCAAACGAACCTTTGGCGGAACGGTCATGCCGTTCCTGATATCGTTGTGGCGCTGTCCGATGACCTGCAGATCGACGGTGAGCACCAGCGCGCTGCACTTGGCCGCCGCCGCGCGTTCGATCAGCGCGCGGATAAAGCCGCGATCTTTCATCACATAGAGCTGAAACCAGAACGGCTTGTCGACCGCCGCGGCGACATCTTCGATGGAACAGATCGACATCGTCGACAGCGTGAACGGGATTCCGGCTGCCTGTGCCGCCCGGCACGCGAGGATCTCGCCGTCGCCGTGCTGCATGCCGCACAGCCCGATCGGCGCGAGCGCGAGCGGCATCGTCGCCGGCTCGCCGAGAATGGTGGTTTTGGTCGTGCGCTGGGAGACGTCGAACAGAATCCGCTGCTGCAGCTTGATGCGTTCGAGATCGGCACGGTTGGCGGCCAGCGTCTGCTCCGTGTAGGAGCCCGACTCGGCATAATCGATAAAGGCGCTCGGCACCTTGCGGTGGGCGAGTTGCCGCAGGTCCTCGATGCAGGTCATGTTTCGCATAACGAAGGTCCCAGCTCTTGGGGAATTTTAGCACACCGCGCGTGGCATCCGGGCAAGCCGCCGTTCGGCCCAAAACAACGGTGGACAGGGCCGGCCATGAAACGTGACAGTAGAGCGCGGTAATGGAACGAATGTCGAATTCGCGCGTTTTTTTCGCAGGTTTGACGTATCAGGGCGCCGGGTCTTCCGGCCGGCCGCGATTATAATTCGGCAAACGCTCAAATTCGGGAACGCTCGCAATGGAGCAATGGACGAAGCATCGGTTCCGTCAAATCGCCTATGCCGGTTTCGAGGATACCGGACGCGCCGAACAAGAAGCCAGGCGCCGGGAGAAGGAACAAAAGCAAGCCAAGGACGCGAGGATCCAGGCGGAGCTTGATGAGGCCCTTGATCTCGGGCTTGAGGACAGTTTTCCCGGCTCGGATCCCGTGTCGGTCACGCAGCCGCCGCCGAGCGCCTACGACAAGTCGGCGAGCTGAGATTTTCGCTGCCCAAATCTACCGGTTCCAGCGCTGTCAGGTTAGCCCATTGATTTCACTGGCGCTTGTGCTGAAGGAACGGTTACGCGGAACGGTAAGATTACCCCATATTTTTTGAAGCGACGAAGAGCGATAACGGGCTAATATTGCTGGCCGGAGTGGTCGGCGTGGGGCCCAGATAATGGTTCGCAAGTATTTTGGTACGGACGGCATCCGTGGCCTCGCCAATGGCGTGATCACGCCGGAATTGGCATTGCGTGTCGGCCAGGCGACCGGGCTGGTGTTCCGACGTGGCGAGCATCGCCACCGCGTCGTGGTCGGCAAAGATACACGGCTCTCCGGCTACATGATCGAAACCGCGCTGGTCGCGGGCTTCACCTCGGTGGGCATGGACGTGCTGTTGCTCGGCCCGATCCCGACGCCCGCTGTCGCCATGCTGACGCGCTCGATGCGCGCCGATCTGGGCGTGATGATCTCGGCCTCGCACAACCCCTACGACGACAACGGCATCAAGCTGTTCGGCCCTGACGGCTACAAACTATCCGACGAGGTCGAGCACAAGATCGAAACGCTGATCGACGCCGACAAAGCCAAGCAATTGGCGAAAAGCGCCGAGCTCGGCCGCGCCAAGCGCATCGACGGCGTGCACGACCGCTATATCGAATTCGCCAAGCGCACCATGCCGCGCAACCTGTCGCTCGACGGCCTGCGCGTCGTGATCGATTGTGCCAACGGCGCCGCCTATCGCGTCGCTCCCGAAGCGCTGTGGGAACTCGGCGCCGACGTGGTCTCGATCGGCATCGAGCCTGACGGCTTCAACATCAACCACGACTGCGGCTCGACCGCGCCCGACACGCTGTGCCGCAAGGTGCGCGAGATGCGCGCCGATATCGGCATCGC
>JBAUCK010000231.1:0-7186 GCA_049677525.1 Xanthobacteraceae bacterium | reverse complement strand
ACTGGATGGGTGACGCCCCTTCCGCCTCGGCTTCCGGCTCTCGCGGTTCGGCTTTCGGCTCTAGCGGTGCCGCTGATTGGGTGGCTGACACAGTCTCGGCATCCGGCTCTAGGGGCGCCGCCGATTCCGCGGGTGTCTTAGCCAGGACATTAGATTTTACGCCATCGGCCGATATACCAAGAACCTCGGAGACCTCTGCAATACACTTTTCGACCGCTAGCATTGCTCGGTATTCGCGAACTGTCACAAGCCGTTCTTTGATCTTTGCTGTGGCGCCCTCCAAACAAACCACAGCTTCTTGAATATGAGAGACGTCCTTGATCGACTTGTCTATTGCCAAAATTGCGCGGTATTCCGGCGATTTCACCAGCTCCTCTTTGACCGTGTCTAAGATAGTCTCGAGCGACTGGATAACACTGGGAGACTGCACGCCTTTGGACGACGCGTCCTGTACCTGCAACATTGTAACCCCCAACCTGACCGAATTGATTAACCAAAACAATTACAAACTTTGTTAGAAGCTGAGTCAACGGAGAAAGTTCGATTCAGAGCCAGCCATTCAGTGCCCGGCCTTTGCCGCCGGGCGGTGTCCGGTTGAGCTTGCAGTGAGGGCGTCGGTCGCCCAGCGCGCGCCGCTGGCGGGCCGATTCATAGAAGGCTACGGTCCTTTTCTACCCACGCCTCCTTGTGCTCCCATTCGTGGAGTTTCCGGCAGGCAGGACAACGATTCCGGCGAGGCAGCCGCTGGCAAGCGCTCCGGCCTTTAGGCCTACGCAGCGCCCTCAACTTTGACATGCGATGGGACCGGCGACCAGCGCATCCTGAAAATCTGATCCGCATCGATCGAAAGGCTTCGGGATTGAGTCCCAAGCCGGCCGAACCAAATCGAGAGAGGCTGCAAAGAGTGGCCCTGCGCATGATGTCCATTAGCCGCCGGGCGCTTCTCGGCGCGCTGCCGCTCTTGGCAAGCGGTGCCGAGGCCGCCTCCGCGCAGAATTCCACTGATGATTGGCCCCAACGTCCGATCCGTTTCATCGTCTCGTCCGCCCCCGGCAGCGCCGGTGACGTGGTCTGCCGGATCGTCGCGCAGAATCTAGGTGAAAGGCTCAGTCAGCAATTCGTCATGGACAACAGGGCCGCCGTCGGCGGCACGCTGGCGGCCGAGGCTTTGGCGCGTGCGGCGCCGGACGGCTACACGATCGGCATGGTGACGACCAGCACGCATGTGATCGCAAAAATCTTCGATCCCACTCTGCCCTTCGACCCGGTCAAAGACTTCGTTCCGATTTCGATGATCGGCAGTTCGCCCTATGTGCTCGCTGTTTATCCGGAGCTGGCGGCAAAAAACGTCGCGGATCTCATCTCGCTCGCCAAATCGCAACAACAGCCGCTCAACAATGCGGCCTATGGCACCACGAGCCTCGGCTATCTGGCGAGCCTGCTGTTCGCGCAGGAGACCGGGATTGCGCTCAACCAAGTCGCTTACCGCTCGTCCGCCGAAGCGGTCGTCGATGTGATGCAGGGGCGTGTCGAAATGCAGTTCAGCACCTTGCCTCCCGCGGTGCCCCTCATCCAGACCGGCAGGCTGCGGGCGCTCGCGACCACGGGGTCGCATCGTGTTTCGCGCCTTCCGGACGTGCCGACACTCGCGGAACAAGGACTGCCAGGGTTCGATGTCGCGCTATGGATCGGTATCGCCGCGCCAGCCGGCATGCCGTCGGCCATTGTGGCAAGGCTCAGTCGCGACATGACCGAAATCCTTAATACGCCGGCGATCCGGACAGCCTTGGAACAGCAGGACTTCGTCGCCGAACCGGCACCCCCGGATTATCTTGCCGGCCGCATCACCGGCGATGTCGCGATATGGCGGAACGTGGTCGCAAAGGCTGGTGCTCAAGCCCAGCCGCGCTGAATAAGCAGGCGCTTGGCCAGCCGCTTTTCCAGCACTGCATTCGCAGAAGGTACTCCCGCGCCCACGACATGCGATGGACATTGATTGATCGGCCGTGGCAGATCAAAAAGCTCTCTCGAAAAGAACAAGGGTGCGACGGAGGCCCATGCGACAAACATATCGGACCGGACTGGCGCTGGCGGCGCTCGCCCTCATCGCGTTGGCGGCAACCAAAACGTGTGCGGCCGATTATCCCGACCGTCCGGTGCGGGTGGTGGTGCCGTTCGCGGCCGCAGGCGTCACCGATGTCGTGGCGCGCGTTGTTTTCGATCGCATCGGACAAGTCACCGGCAAGACATTCGTGATCGACAACCGTCCCGGCGCCGGCGGCACGATCGCGGTTGGTCAGGTCGCGAGCTCCGATCCCGACGGCTATACGCTCGTGATGTCCGACCCCTCGGGCTCGCTGCCGGCCAATATTACGCTCTATCCCGACCTGAAATATGATCCGCGCAAAGACCTCGCGCCGGTTGCGATTTTCGGCAATACCGGCGCCATGCTGGTGGTCAGCAACGGCTTCCCGGCGAAAACCCTTCAGGAGCTTGTGGCGCTCGGCAGGAGCGAACCTAGCGAACTGACTTATGCCTCGACCGGCATCGGCACGCCCGGACATCTCAACGGCGCCTTGTTCTGTAAGCTCGCGGGCATTGCCGCCGTGCACGTGCCTTATCGGGTCGTCGGGCAGGCCGTGACCGATCTCATCGCCGGCCGCACCTCGTTCTGGATTTCACCGATCCCGACCAACTTGCAGCAGGTCCAGCAGGGCCAATTGCGCGTGCTCGCGGTCGCCGGCAACGAACGCTCACCTGATCTCCCCGATGTGCCGACGATGCGGGAGACCGGCATAGGCGATTTCGATGCGTCCACGACTTACGCCGTTTTTGCGCCGACCGGAACGCCGAACGACAACCTCAACTGGCTGCGCGGGCAGATCAAAAGCGCGCTCGACGACGCGGGCGTGCAGCAAAAGCTTCACGCTGCCGGCGTACAGCCGAAATATGGCACGCCGGACGACATCGCCCAGTTGCTCGCCGCCCAGACGCCGCAATGGGCCGACGTCATCAAAAGCGCCGGCATCAAGATCAATTAGTGCAAGGTCCCGAAAAGCCCAAACCGGTTTTCGGCGACCACCGTGCTCCAACCAACATAACCAGGAAAGAACTCACGTGTCTTATGTCATCGCCATCGACATCGGCGGCACTTTTACGGACCTCGTAGCATGCGATGTCGACAGCGGCGCGGTCGCCTATACCAAGAGCCCGACGACTTACGGCCGGCTCGGCGATGCGATCTTCGACTGTATCCGCAAGGCCTCGCTCGATGCCCGTGACGCAAGCTTCGTCAAGCATGGCACCACGCTTGTCATCAACGCCTTGCTGCAGCGCGCCGGCGCCAAGACGGCTCTGATCACCACCAAGGGCTTTCGCGATATTCTGGAGATCGGCCGCGGCAACCGCACCCAGCCGTTCAATCTGCGCTTCCATCGCGAGCCGCCGCTGATCCCGCGTGAATTGCGGCTCGAGATCGAAGAACGTGTCGAAGGCTCGGGCCGCATCCGCACACCACTGGCGAAAGGTGAGCTGAAGCCGCTTGCCGATAGGCTGCGCGCGCTCAAGGTCGAAGCACTCGCCATCAGCTTTTTGAATTCGTATCTCACGCCGGATCACGAAGAAGAGACCGCCGCCGAACTGCGCCGCCACTTGCCGGACGTGTTCGTCACCACCGGCACCGAACTGACGCGCGAATGGTACGAATATGAGCGCACGGCGACCGTGGCGGCCAATGCCTATGTCGGCCCGCAGGTCAGCAAATACGTCGCCGAGTTCGATTCCGGTCTGCGCGAGAGCGGC
Source organism: Xanthobacteraceae bacterium (assembly GCA_049677525.1). Taxonomy (GTDB): domain Bacteria; phylum Pseudomonadota; class Alphaproteobacteria; order Rhizobiales; family Xanthobacteraceae; genus BOG-931. The sequence continues at coordinate 3,385 of JBAUCK010000231.1, read as the reverse complement.
TTCACCGGATCGCTCTTGCTCATGGGATCGCATGGCGGCGTGATTTCGGCAGAACGCAGTTGCCGCGAGCCGATCTCGCTCGTGGAGTCCGGCCCGGTCGGCGGCTGCATCGGCGCGGCGCGCTACGGCCAGCTTCTCGGCATCGACAATCTCGTCGCCTTCGACATGGGCGGCACGACGGCAAAATGCGCGCTGATCGAGCGCGGCCGGTATGCCGTGGAATCGATTTACCACATCGGCGGCCCGGATAACGGCTTTCCGATCCGCGGCAATGTCATCGATATTCTAGAAATCGGTGTCGGCGGCGGATCGATCGCCTGGCTCGACGGCCAGCGCCGGCTCAGCGTCGGTCCGACCAGCGCCGGCTCCATGCCGGGTCCCGCATCCTATGCGCGCGGCGGCGAGGCACCTACCGTGACCGACGCCAACCTACTGCTCGGCCGGCTCGATCCCGAGAACTTCCTCGGTGGCGAGATGACGCTCGACAGCGCACTCGCGCGCGACGCAATGATTGCGCGCATCGCCGAACCGCTCGGTTACAAAGGTGCCGAGGCAGCCATCCGCGCCGCCAAGGGCGTTCTCACCATTGCCAACCTGACTATGTCCTCGATTATCAAGAAGATCTCGATCGCGCGCGGCTACGATCCGCGCGATTTTGCGCTGTTCTGCTACGGCGGCGGCGGCCCGCTGCATGGCATCGAACTCGCGCGCGCGCTGAAAATCCCGCGCGTCATCGTGCCGCCGGAGCCCGGCAACTTTTCCGCGGTCGGCATGCTGCTGGCCGATCCGCGCATCGACATTGCCCGCACCTATATCGTGCAGCTCAATCCGGAAAATCTTGCAAAAGTCGCCGCGGTACTCGGCGAACTGGAACATGAAGGGCGCGCGGCGCTGGCGCATGAATTCGGCGAAGGCACGGTCACCGTCGAGCGCGAAGTCGAGATGCGTTACAAAGGCCAGCACCATTCGATCAAGATCCGTATCGCCGAGACCGACGACGCCGGCCAGTTGCGCGACCGCTTCGACCGGGAATACATGCGCCGCTATGGTCAGACCAACAGCTCGGAGGCGGAAATCGTGGTGCTGCATTCGCTGGCGACGCTGCATACCAAGCAGCCGGACATCGCCCGCCTCGCCCGCGGCAAGCGCGACGGCAAGCCGCCGCTTCTCGAAACCCGGCCGATTTTCTTCCTGGAGGAAGATCGCTTCCTGCCGACCGACATCTACGATCGCTATGCGCTGGGCCCGGACTCCATCGGGACGGGTCCAGCCGTGATCGTCGAATACGGCTCGAGCACGCTCATCGGTCCCGGCGACACCTTCCGGATCGGCGCACTCGGAGAGATTCACATTGACTGCCATCATTGATACCGCCCACGCACAGGATACGGCGGCAGCACCGATCGATCCGGTCACTGTCGAAGTGATCCGGCGCCGCCTTGTCGCCATCGCCGACGAGGTCGATACCAATATCACGCGCACCGCGTTTAGCCCCTATATCTACGAGTACAAGGACTATGCCGTCGGCATCGTCGATGCGAACGGCGACCTGATCTGCCAATGCACCGCCGGCATGCCGGTCTTCGTTGCCGACGTGATGCGGGCCGCGGTGCAGGACGGCCTTGAACTCTACGGGCGCGATGAGCTGTTCGAGGGCGACATCATCGTCACCAATTATGCCGGCACCATTGGCCAGCATCTCAACAATGTCACCATGTACACGCCGATCCACGCCGCCAAGCACGGCGAACCTCTCGGCGAACTCCTTGGCTTCATGGTCGTGGTGATGCACTGGATCGACGTCGGCGGTCGCGATGTGGGATCGATTTCGAAATTCGCCACCGATATTTTTCAGGAAGGCATCCAATTCCGTACCGTCAAGCTGCAATCGCGCGGCGAGAAGGTGCGCGAAATGTATCGGATGATCGAGCACAATACCCGCTTTCCCGTCGAGATGATGGGCGACATCAATTCGCAGATCGGCGGCTGCCTTCTTGGCCGCGATAGCGTCGCCGAACTCGCCGGCCGTTTTGGCACCGACACATTCCGCCGCGCCATCATCATGATCTGGAATCAATCGGAAGCCGAAGCACGCGCTGCCATCGCCGCAGTGCCCAACGGCACCTATACGGCCGAGGCAACGCTCGACAATGACGGACTTAATCCCGATCCGCTCCCGTGCAAGGTGACGGTCATCATCAAAGGCGACGAGATGACGATCGACCTCTCCGCGCTGCCGCGCGAAGTCAATGCACCGATGAATTCCGGCCGCAGTGGTGGCGGGTCGACCGTGGCGCGGCTGGCCTTTCGTTATCTCTTGCTGCCGGAAGGCGACGCCAATGAAGGCACCTTCCGTCCGCTAAAGTTGATCCTGCCCGAGGGCACCATCGTCAGCGCCAATCCGACCGCACCGATGGGTTCGTATAATTCAGCGCTGCCGATGCTGATCGATCTCGTTATTCGAGCGCTTGGTTCGGCGATGCCAGATCGGGTCGCCGCGGCACATTACGGCACCTTTTCGACTCTCGCCTATGCCGGGCGCCATCCGGATACCGGCGCCTTCTGGCAATGTCATGATTCAGGCTTCGGCGGCTGGGGCGCCCTTCACGACATGGACGGTCCCGGCCCGTTCCGCACCATGTGTCATGGCGACACCCGGCTTATTCCGATCGAACTGCATGAGGCGAGCTATCCCTTCATGTTCGAGAGCTTCAGTTTGCGGACCGATTCAGGCGGCGCCGGTGAATTCCGTGGCGGGCTCGGGCTCGAGCGCCGTTATCTGATGCTGGCGCCGGCCCGCATTTCGACCCGTATCGAGCGCACGCTCAGCCCGGCGTGGGGACTAAACGGCGGCGGCGAAGGCAAACCTGGAGCAGCGATTATCGAACGCGCCGACGGCACGACGCAGAATGCGCTCAAAGATGTCGTCATGCTTAGAGACGGCGACCGCGTCCGCACCCATACCGGCGGCGGCGGTGGCTTCGGAGATCCCAAACGCCGCGATCTTGAGCGCCTGCGTACGGATCTGCGGCGCGGCTATATTTCGGCGGAAGCGGCACGCGACGTTTACGGACTGGAGAATTAAGTCCCCGTGCGCCGGTCCATTTCCGTGGGTCGACGCACCTTCGCCGCTTCCTAGCGGGGCGGTTTGGCCGCTTCGATGAGGCGCTTAATCTGTCGAGCCTTTGCCCGCATAAAACGCCGAAGGGACGTAATCAATTTCCCAAGCATAACTCGGCAAACTCGTCCGAGAGGGTATCGCCGAAGGCCTGACGCAAGGCTCCCCGGTGAGCCTCCAGGTCTGCCGTCGGCGCGATCGTGGTTCGTCGATGGCTTACGCACCCGAGGTCGCGCTTTCCTCGCCGCCACTGGAATGGCAGAAATG
>JBAUCK010000230.1:0-5968 GCA_049677525.1 Xanthobacteraceae bacterium | reverse complement strand
CTGCCGCCGCGGCTGCCGGAGCCGCCCGCACGCGGCCAGCTGATCGTGCTAGCCGCCGGCAAGGCCGCCGGTTCGCTCACGGAAGTGGCCGAAGCGCATTATCTCGCCCGCCTGCCGCAAGATCGACTTTCCGGTATTGCGGTCACCCGCCACGGCTACGGCCGGCCGACCAAGCTCATTCCGGTGGTCGAGGCCGGCCATCCGGTTCCCGACGAGGCCAGTCTCGCCGGCGCCGAAAAGATGTTGACGATTGCCGACAGCGCCGGCGCTGACGACCTAGTATTGGTTCTGCTCTCGGGCGGCGCTTCGGCCAATCTGATCGCACCCGCTCCCGGCATCGGTTTCACCGACAAACAGGCGGCGACGCGAGCCATCCTCAGAAGCGGCGCCAATATCGGCGAGTTCAATTGCGTGCGAAAGCACCTCTCGCGCATCAAGGGCGGCCGCCTTACCAAGCACGCGCACCCGGCCAAGGTCGTGACGCTTGCCATTTCCGACGTACCGGGCGACGACCCCGCCGTGATCGGTTCGGGCCCGACCGTGCCGGACCCGACCACGCTTGCCGATGCCCGCGCCATTATCGCCAAATACCGGCTCGATCTGCCGCAAGCCGTAATCCGCGCGCTCGACAATCCGGGCAATGAATCGCCCAAGCCCGGTGACGCGGTTTTCGCCAAGACCGAATACCGCATTCTCGCCCGGCCGGCCGACGCGCTCGCGGCGGCGCAGGCGCGGGCCCAGGAGGCCGGCTACGATTGCGTCATCCTCGGCGACCGGCTGCAGGGTGAGGCCCGCGAGGTGGCAGCCGCACATGCCCGCCTCGCCCGTGACTATGCGGCGCAAAACCGCCGTATCGTCATCCTCTCAGGCGGCGAACTGACCGTGACGCTGCGCGGCAACGGCCAGGGCGGCCCCAATCAGGAATATGCGCTGGCACTCGCCATCCATATCGACGGGGCCAAGGGGATCGCGGCCATGGCCGCCGATACCGACGGAACCGATGGCGGCCGCGGCCGCCCGGATGACCCGGCTGGCGCCTTTATCGACGAAACCACGTTAATACGGGCCAGGACTGCCGGCCTCGATCCCGCCGCCTTTCTCGCCGACAACAATTCTACGGGGTTTTTCAACGGCATCGGCGACCTCTTCGTGCCTGGTCCGACGTTTACGAACGTCACTGATTTCCGCGCCATCGTCGTTGACACTCCGGTGTCGTGACGGGGAATCTGAACGGGAAATGAGGCAGGCGATTCGACCAAGACTGGCAGCGGGGGCTGCGCTGTTGAGCACGCTTGTCGTGCTCATCCTTGCCTCATCCACCCGCCCGGCCGCGGCCGATTTCCGGCTCTGCAACAATACCGCCGGCCGCATCGGGATCGCCATCGGCTATAAGGATGCCGAGGGCTGGACCACCGAAGGCTGGTGGAATTTGCCCGCGCGCACCTGCGAGACCATCCTCAAGGGCAACCTTGTCGCAAGATATTATTACGTTTACGCCATTGATTATGACCGCGGCGGCGAATGGATGGGGCAGGCCTATATGTGCACGCGGGACAAGGAATTCACGATACGCGGCATCGGCGATTGTCTGGCGCGCGGTTATGACCGCACCGGCTTTTTCGAGGTCGATACCGGCGAGCAGCGGGCCTGGACCGTGCAACTCACAGAATCCGCCGAGCAGCCGGCGCAGCAGCCACCGCCGATGAATTCCACGAGCAGCAATTCGACGAGTACCCAGCCCCCCACCGGCGCCATGCCCGCGGTGGCGCCCTCTTCCGCCGGCACCTCCACGCAGCCGACCCTCAAGTTGCCGCGGGGCCAGACGCAATGAGGCGACAGCGGCGGACGAAGGTCGTGGCCACGCTTGGCCCGGCCTCAGGGACCCGCGAAATGATCGGCAAGCTGTTCGAGGCCGGCGCCGACGTGTTTCGCATCAATATGAGCCACACCAATCACGAGCGGCTGCGCGAGCTGGTCACTTCGATCCGCGCAGTTGAAGCCGATCACGATCGCCCGATCGGGATTCTGGTCGACCTACAGGGGCCAAAGCTGCGGCTCGGCACCTTCGCCGACGGCGCGGCCATGATCGACGAGGGGCAGTCTTTCATTCTCGACGCCGACCTGGCACCGGGCGACAGCAAGCGCGCGCAATTGCCGCATCCGGAGATTTTCGCCGCGATCAAAGCCGGCGACGCGCTGCTCATCGACGACGGCAAGCTGCGGCTGGTGGCGACCGAGGTAACGCCGCAACGTATCGTCGCGCTGGTCGAAATCGGCGGCAAAGTCTCGAACCGCAAAGGCGTTAGCCTTCCCGATACCGTGATCCCGCTCGCCGCGCTGACGGCTAAAGACATCGCCGACCTCGAAGCGGCCCTTGCCATCGGCGTCGACTGGATCGCGCTCTCGTTCATCCAGCGGCCCGAGGACATCGCCGAAGCGAAGAAGCTGACGCGCGGGCGCGCGGCGGTGATGGCCAAGATCGAGAAGCCCCAAGCGGTGGCGCGGCTTGGCGATATTCTGGAACTCGCCGACGCGCTGATGGTGGCGCGCGGCGATCTCGGCGTCGAAATGCCGCTGGAAAAGGTCCCCGGCGTGCAGAAGGAAATGACGCGCGCCTGCCGCCGCGCCGGCAAGCCGGTCGTGGTCGCCACCCAAATGCTCGAGTCGATGATCGCAAGCCCGGTGCCGACGCGCGCCGAGGTGTCCGATGTCGCCACCGCGATCTTCGATGGCGCCGACGCCGTGATGCTGTCGGCGGAATCGGCTTCCGGCCAATATCCCATCGAAGCTGTCGCGACGATGAACCGCATCGCCGAGGAAGTCGAGGACGACAACGCCTATCTGCCCTCGGTGCATTTGCTGCACACCGAGCCCGAGCCGACAGGTGCCGACGCCATTGCGGCGGCGGCCCGTCAAGTCGCCGAAACGCTCGATCTGCCGGCGATCGTGTGCTGGACCTCGTCCGGCTCGACCGGCATGCGCGTGTCGCGTGAGCGGCCGAACTGCCCGATCGTCGCGATTTCGCCGATCGACGGCACGGGACGGAAGCTCTCTGTCGTCTGGGGCATTCATTGCGTCATCGACGAAGACGCCCATGACCAGGACGACATGGTGGAGCGCGCCTGCCGCATTGCCTTCAAGGAACGCTTCGCCAAATCCGGCCAGCGTATCATCATCGTCGCTGGCGTCCCGCTCGGGACGCCGGGCGCGACAAACTTCATGCGCGTCGCCTATGTCGGCGAGGAGAAGACGGGCGAGTAGCCGGCTAGCCGCTGCTCCGCGTCAGCGAATCGATCTCCGCGGCAATACGCTCCGCAGCCGCGTGATGCAGCATGTGGCCGACGCCCGGCAGCACCACAAGCTTGGCGGCCGGCACGGCCTTAGCAAAGGCCATCGCATGCCGCCCTGGCGCGACGATCAAATCGCGGTCGCCGGAGATGACCACAGTCGGAACTGCGAGCGTATCGTAACGCGCGGCTTGCGGCGGTAGATTTTTCTCCAGATGGGCGATGTCGTACGAGTTCGCCAGAAATGTCTTGGGGCGCAGCGACAACAGCGTACCGGCGCGCTTGATATAACGCCGCGGCGGCATTTGCGGCAGAAACGCCCCCAAAAATCCGGCGCCGATAAATAGCGCGCCGACCGGCAATAACATTGTATGCGCGATCAGCCGGCCAAGGATCGGCGTCGCCATGATGTTGTAGAACCACGTCATGCCACGCGGGAACGGATAGAGCGGCGGCGCCAGCAAGATGAGACCGGCAACGCGGTGCGGATGATCGAGCGCCAGCCGTACCGCGAGCGCGCCACCCCAGGAATGGCCGATGACGATTGCGCGTGTGACGCCAAGCCGGTCCAAGACGTCACGCACCATTGCCGCCTGATATTGCGGCGAGCTTCCTTGCTCGCCGGGCCGTTCGCTCCAGCCATGTCCCGGCCGGTCGATCAATATCAGCCGACGGCCGGAAAGATGTTCGCCGAGCGCCAGCCGCATGTCCTCGAGATTGCAGCCGGCGCCGTGAAGGAGAACGAGCGGGGTGTCTTGCGCGGATACGCCTACCTCGACCACGTGCTGCCGCAAGCCGCCGATATCGACGAAGCACCCGCGCGGCGGATGCGCCCGCGCGATCAGCATTTTGCCGATCAAGGTGACGACGGCGCCGATGGCGAGGAGTTCTACAATGGCCGTCAGCATGTGATGCATTCACACGCTCGCATGTTTTGCAGTCAGAGCGCCCCACCCGCGAGCCAGCGCGCGCCTTGGGCATAGAGCGCGTTGAGATCGGGACCTTCGAGGCCCGCCATGTCCTTTTTCACCCTGTAGCCGATCTTGCTCTGCAGATAGGCGAGATGGCGGTAGCCTTCAGGGAAGCTGTTGAGCAGCTCCTGGTCCAGCGAAAGCTTTGCCGACGGGTCGACCGGATCGAGGCGATCCTTCTCGTAGACCAGCCGCTTGAGCACCAGTCCCCAGCGGCCGACCCGCTTCTCGAAGAAATCATAGAACCGGCCGGTGCAAACCACGTCGCAGATCACGCCATCGACCGCCGCACGCTGCGAGATCGTCATCTTGGTCTGCGCGATGGCGCGATCGCCCGCGACATCGATCGAAGAGCCGCCGAGGAAATGCAGAATGCGCACGCCGCGCTTCCAGCCCTCGTCGTTGCCCTTGATGAACTCTTCGAATGTGCCCTGGAACCAGGTCGCCATCATGCGGCCTTCCGGATGCCAGACGGTGCGGAAGCGGTCCCACAGCCGCGCGTCGCGCCACACCGCCCAGTTTTCCACGAGCTCCCGGATGGTCAGTTTATCGGCGTCCATGCATTTCCCCCCGAACTATTCTTCGTTGCGCGCAGCCAGTGTAGCCCGGATTACACAAAGCGAAATCCGGATGTGGCGGCGCATCTACGCAGCATTCCCGGATTGCGCACAACGCAATCCGGACCGTGGGGAGAGCAAGCGGAGCTAGATGGGGCGGCCTTCAACTTTTTCGGTCAGCGTCTTCACAACCTCGGGGATGTTTTCGAGGTGCGGGTCGATGGCGAGCGCCTTGCGGTAGGCTTCGAGCGCGTCCTTGTCGTCGCCGATGTCTTGCAGGATGAGGCCGAGGCCGGACAGCGCCCCAAAGTGCCGCGGCTCCTTCGCCAACACCTCGCGCAGATCGGCGAGCGAGTGGCCGTAGTCCTGCTTGAGATAATAGACGGTGGCGCGCCGGTTCCAGGCTTCGACATAATTCGGCTTGATCGCGATCACAGCATCGAGAAGTTTTATGGCAAGGTCGTAATTCTTGTCGTCGGTCGCATCCTTTACGCGCGTCATCAGCAAGGTGCAGGTGTCGCTGCCCGATACCAGCCACAGCGACCAGATGCGATCCTCGATCGCCTTGGCGCTTGTCTCATCGGGCGCGATTTTCAGCCCGGCGAACAGCGTGTCGAGACTATAGGTTTCGCCATGACCGGCGCGCGACAAGTCGTTCGGCGGCGACAGCCATTGCTCGGGGTCTTGTGCCAAGGCCGGACACAGAGGCGCTGCCGCCAGCCAAACGCCAACGGCGGCAACAACACAAGCGGTCGGGAATAGAGACCTCATAGGCCTAAGTCTATTCCCTCGCCGCATTGCGGCAAGCCGGAAAAGTGTCCATTCGGGGGTGAATGCGGCGGAAATGGGCAGCAGCAGTTGCTGCCAGCTTTCCTTAGCCTTGGCGGGCCTTGAAGCGGCGCTGGGTCTTGTTGATGACGTAGGCCCGGCCCTTGCGACGAACGATACGGTTGTCGCGGTGCCGGCCCCGCAGCGACTTCAACGAATTGCGGACTTTCATTGCTTTATTCCTTGGTGTGGGCCGGTTGATTAAGGACGCGGCCCCGCATTGTCAATGTTGCGCTGTTGGACACTGAGATAGGGTCGAAATGTGATGAATTCAGGGGCGTTACGGCCAATTTCAGGGATCGGGAGCAAGGGGCCAGCCTGTTTC
>JBAUCK010000229.1:0-6003 GCA_049677525.1 Xanthobacteraceae bacterium | reverse complement strand
GACGTCGAATGTGCTCAGGGCGGCCATGGTGCCAACGCTCGCAGCCGCCGCGGCGCCGCCGGTCGCGTGCAATGCTCCGGCCGCGTTGACGCATCTTGATCGCCCGTTGCTGCACACCATGCGGCGTCTCGCCAATGGCGCGCCGCTCACCGTGGTCGCGATCGGCTCGTCGTCAACCGCGGGCGCCGGCGCGAGTTCGGCGGCCGCGACTTATCCGAGCCAGCTTGCCGCGAATCTGCGCGAGCGCTTTCCCGGTCACGACATCACAGTGCTCAATCGCGGCGTCAACGGCGAAGAGACCGACGATATGATGGCGCGCTTCGCCAAGGACGTGGTCGCCGAGAAGCCGCAGCTCGTGATCTGGCAGGTCGGCACTAATTCGGTGTTGCGCGACCGCCCGCTCGAGAAACACGCAGAGCTGCTGCATGACGGCATTGCGCAGCTCAAGGCCATCAATGCCGACGTGGTGCTGATGGACCTGCAATATTCGCCAGCCGTCTTCATCAAGTTCGAGACCGACGACATGGTCGATCAGATCGCGCTCGCGGCCAAGACCGACAATGTCGATCTGTTCGAGCGCTTCGCCATCATGCGCAATTGGAGCGAAGTGCAGCATCTGTCTTTCGACACGTTCGTGGCGCCCGACAACTTGCATATGAACGACTGGAGTTACGGCTGCGTGGCCAAGCTCCTCACCCGCGCCATCGCCGAAGCCGCGACCCGCCCGATCACCTCGGCTGCGGTGCATCCGGCGCTGACCGCCGCGCCGGCTAAGCCCGGCCTGCAGTAAGCAACGCACCTCTGCGTCATTCCGGAAGCCGCGAGCGGCTATCCGGAATCCATAACCACGTACGGTGCAAGACAAGCGCAAAGACAAGCACTAATCGTGATTATGGATTCCGGGTTCGGCTCTTTGAGAGCCGCCCCGGAATAACGGCTACACCGCCTTGAGCGCGGCGAGCACGTCCTCGACGATATCGTCGGGATGTTCGAGCCCGCAGGAGACGCGCACCAGGCCGTCGCTGATGCCGAGTTCGGCACGTTGCGCCGGTGTCAGCCGCTGATGCGTGGTCGTCGCCGGATGCGTGATCAGGCTTTTGGCGTCGCCGAGATTGTTGCTGATGCGGATGAGCTTCAGCGCGTCTTGAAAACGGAACGCCTCCTTTTTGCCGCCGTCGATTTCGAAAGCGACCAGCGTCGAACCGCCGCGCATCTGCTTTTGCGCCACCGCGGCCTGCGGATGGTCCGGGCGGCCGGGATAGATCAGGCGTGGAATTTTCGGATGCTCGGCGAGCGCGACGGCGAGCGTCGCTGCGGTGTCGGTTTGCCGCCGCACCCGCACCGCAAGCGTTTCGAGGCCCTTGAGCAGCACCCAGGCATTGAACGGCGACATCGACGGCCCGGTCTGCCGCAGCAGGATATGGACATGGTCCATGATGAATTTCTGCGAGCCGAGCACGACGCCGCCGAGGCAGCGGCCTTGGCCGTCGATATGTTTGGTCGCCGAATAGACCACGCAGTCGGCGCCGAGCGCGAGCGGCGACTGAAATAAGGGCGTCGCGAATACGTTGTCGACGACGAGCGTCGCGCCGGCCGCATGCGCGATCTTGGCCACTTCGGCGATGTCGATGACTTCCAGCGCCGGATTGGTCGGGCTTTCCAAAAAGAACGTTTTGGTATTGGGCCGCACTGCCGCGCGCCAGGCGTCGAGATTGCAGCCGTCGACCAGGGTCGAAGAGACGCCGAAGCGCGGCAGATAATCTTCGACGATATAGCGGCAGGAGCCGAACATCGCTTTGGCGGCGACGACGTGGTCGCCGGCCTTCACCTGACCGACCAGCGCCAGCGTCACCGCGGCCATGCCGGTCGCTGTCGCGCGCGCCGCTTCAGCGCCTTCGAAGGCCGCCATGCGGCGCTCGAACATGTCGACGGTCGGATTGGCGAAGCGGGAATATTGATAGCCGGGGTCTTCACCCTTGAAGCGCGCCTCCGCTTGGGCGGCGCTGTCATAGACGTAACCCTGGGTGAGAAAGAGCGCTTCCGAAGTCTCGCCGAACGGCGAGCGCAGCGTGCCCGATTGAACCAGACGGGTTTCCGGGCGGTAGGTCTTTTGTGTGGACGCGGACATGTGGCCCTCCATAGCCAACATTTTTTGGCCGGAAGCACCGGCCAAAAAATAAACCCGGCCGGGAGGAAAAATCCTCAGGCCGGGCACACGCGTCCCCGGCCTTTTAGCAATTTGTTTTACGTGGCTGCAAGCCGGCCGGCTCAAATGACCACGGGATAAGCGGCTATATAGACCGCGCGCGTCTTTGCGTCAAACCGGGCATCGGGTTAGATCGCTCCCCGTGGCATCCGCACCGAACCCCGCAGTTCAGGGCATTCTCCCCGACCGCATGATCGCGGCGCTGGCGGAGGCGGGCGGGATTGTGCCCCGCTATCCGTTCGCACCCGATCAGATCCAGCCGGCGAGTCTCGATCTGCGGCTCGGCACGATTGCTTATCGCGTGCTTGCGAGCTTTTTGCCCGGGCCGGGCACGACGGTGGCGCAACGTATCGCCGAATTGAAGCTCCACGAATTCTCGCTTGCCGAGGGCGCGGTGCTGGAAACCGGCTGCGTCTATATCGCGCCGCTGATCGAGAGCTTGGCGCTGCCCCCCCACATTGCCGCCGCCGCCAATCCGAAAAGCTCGACCGGGCGGCTTGACGTTTTCACCCGCGTCATCGCCGACGAGACGCGCGGCTTCGATCGCATCGCCGGCGGCTATCACGGTCCGCTCTATGCCGAGATCAGTCCGAAGACATTTCCCGTGCTGGTGCACGAAGGCTCGCGGCTGTCGCAGTTGCGGCTGCGCCGCGGCGAAGCGGCGCTGAACGCGGACGCGCTCCGCGCACTGCATGCAAGCGAGCGGCTGGTTGATCGGACCGAAGCGGTGATGGGCGACGGCGTCGCCATCAGCATCGATCTGTCCGGCGTGCATCACAAACGCGGCAACGGCAACGATGCCGGTATCGTCGGCTATCGCGCCAAGCGCCATACCGCCGTCATCGAAGTCGAGCGCCGCGGCGCCTACGAGGTCGCCGATTTCTGGGAGCCGATTGCAGCGCGCGCCGACAAGAGCCTGATCCTCGATCCGGATGAGTTTTACATCTTGGCGTCGAACGAGGCGGTCCAGGTGCCGCCGGATTACGCCGCGGAAATGGTGCCGTTCGATCCACTGGTCGGCGAATTCCGTGTCCACTACGCCGGCTTCTTCGATCCCGGTTTCGGCTATGCCGGGGCGGGCGGTTTAGGTTCGCGGGCCGTGCTCGAAGTGCGGTCGCGCGAAGTGCCGTTCATCCTCGAACATGGCCAGATCGTCGGCCGGCTCGTTTACGAGAAAATGCTGGCGCGGCCTGATCAGCTTTACGGCCAGGGCATCGGCTCTAATTACCAGGCCCAAGGACTCAAATTGTCTAAACATTTTCGCGGCTAGAGCACGATCCGGAAAAGTGGCAACCGGTTTTCGGAAAAGATCATGCTCTGATGAGAAATCTCGACCCGGAAAGCCGATCAAGGACGCGAAAATAGCAGTGGCATTTCACACTGGGAGGGGTTCTTCTGTGGGGGGGACGGCTGAGGCGAAGAGCTTGGCGCAATGACGCGGGCGCTGATCGTCGGCTTTGCGGTGCTGCTCGCGGCCGTCATTGGCGGCGTGCTGGGCGGTGTGCCACAGGCTTTGTCTCAGGTCGGTTACGATCGGCCCGGAGCCGACTATTCCAGCGCTTCGGTGCCGGGTGGCGATCCGGCGGTCTGCGCAGCGCACTGCGAGCGCGACAAGAATTGCAAATCCTGGAGCTTCTCCTATCCCGATTCCGGCAGCCAAGCGATGTGCCACCTCAAGCGTGAAGTGGTGCCACCGAAGGCGTCGACCTGCTGCGTCTCGGGCGTGCACGGCGCCGGCGTGATCGAGCCGCGGGCCGGCGCGACCGAATATTCGATCGATCGCTACGGCGGCGACTATCGCTCGTTCGAAACGCCCGCCGACCCCACCGCCAAAGCTTGCGCCGAGGCCTGCCAGGCCGACAACAAATGCCGGGCCTGGACCTATCGCCGGCCGGGCTATGGCGCGGCAACCGCGCGCTGTTATCTCAAAGAAACCATCAAGCCGCCGCGCCGCCGGCCATGCTGCATTTCAGGTGTGGTGCGGTAGCGCATGATCCCGAAAAGTGGGGGGACCGGTTTTCGGATAAGATCATGCGCAAAGAACGTGTTACTTCACCGCAGTGAAGAACCGCGACAGCCGCAGCGCCGCTGGCCATTCCCAGACCGGCTGGCTCTTCGCTGTCAGATCCCACGAGCCGACCAGCGCATCGACGCGTCCGACGAGGTCGGAGACCGGCAGCAGACCGACGCCGCCCCATTCGAGTGGAATGCGGCTGTCAGCGGAGTTGTCGCGATTGTCGCCCATGACGAAAACGCGGCCCGCCGGCACCGTGATCTCGGGCGTGTTGTCGAATTGACCGACGGTCGCATGCTTGAAGATCGTATGCGATCGGTCGCCGGGCAGCGTCTCGATGAATCGCTCGACCGGTTCCTGCGAACCGTCCTCGGATTCATTCTGGCCGACGCCGTCGGCCTTGAGCCCGACCGCGGCGTCGTTGATCCACAACCGGCCGTCCTTCATCTCGATGCGGTCGCCGGGCAGGCCGACGACGCGCTTGACCCAGATCTGCGAACGGTCGCCCGGCCAGCGGAACACCACAACATCGCCGCGTTGCGGCAGCGCGCCGAGAAAGCGCTGCGATTCCGGCAAAGTAACAAATACAGGCAAAGAGGCCGAGCTGTAGCCGTACGGAAATTTGGTCGCCAGCAACTCGTCGCCGATTTGCAATGTCGGTTCCATGGAACCGGATGGCACGTAATACGGCTCGGCAATGGCGGTTTTCGCCGCGATGACAAGTGCGACGATCACGGCGATATCGGCGATGCTCTTGATCCAGCGGCTCATGACAAGCGACTCATGCGAATTCCCCTGCGCGCGGCGCGCTAATCCGCCTTCCGATCATGTCGCCAAAATGGCTTGGGCATGCTGTGGAAAGCGGTAACTGATCTTCCGAAATGTGATGATTAGGCCCCGGTTCCGCCCACGGTGATGCGATCGATGCGCAAAGTCGGCTGCCCAACGCCGACCGGCACGCCCTGGCCGTTCTTGCCGCAGGTGCCGATGCCGTTGTCGAGTTTGAGGTCGTTGCCGACCATGGAGATGCGGTGCAGGTCGGTCGGCCCATTGCCGATTAGCATGGCACCTTTGATCGGCGCGCCGACTTTGCCGTTCTCGATGCGATAAGCTTCCGTGCACTGGAACACATATTTGCCTGATGTGATGTCGACCTGGCCGCCGCCGAAATAGGTGGCATAGATGCCGTCTTTCACCGAGGCGACGATCTCCTGCGGATCGCGCTCGCCGGCCAGCATGTAAGTATTGGTCATGCGCGGCATCGGCACGCAGGCAAAGCTCTCGCGCCGGCCATTGCCGGTCGGCTTCATGCCCATCAGCCGCGCGTTCTGGCGGTCCTGCATATAGCCGATGAGAATGCCGTCCTCGATCAGCATGGTACGATTGGTCGGCGTGCCTTCGTCGTCGATCGACAGCGAGCCGCGGCGCAGCGCCATGGTGCCGTCGTCGAGCACGGTGACGCCTTTGGCGGCGACGCGTTGCCCCATCAAGCCGGCGAAGGCCGAAGTCTTTTTGCGATTGAAATCTCCCTCGAGCCCATGGCCGACCGCCTCGTGCAACATGACACCTGGCCAACCCGGGCCTAGCACGACATCCATTTCGCCGGCGGGTGCGGGAACAGCTTCGAGATTGACCAGCGCCTGACGCACTGCATTGTCGACCGCGCCCTGCCAAGCATCGGTGGCGATGAAGCGCTCATAGCCCTCGCGGCCGCCGTAGCCGTCGCCGCCGGTTTCCTGTCGCGTGCCGTCGCCGACGACGACCGACACGCTCAAGCGCACCA
>JBAUCK010000228.1:0-31225 GCA_049677525.1 Xanthobacteraceae bacterium | reverse complement strand
TTGTTAGCGTAGGCGGTCAGCGCATCGGGCGGCAAAGGAATCCCGCCGAGCGCGTTGCTGATCATCAACGAACAATCGCCGGCGGCATTGCGCGTCGCCCAAGCGAGCTGTTTCAGCTCCAGCAGCTGGTCGATATAGGCATCCTCGAGCCGCACCTAGCGGTTGAGCTGCGCCAATGTCTTGTCAAGCAGCACGAGGAGCCCGACAGCCGTTTTGCCGAAGGCATCGCCCAATTCCGCGGGACGTTCCGACTTCGGCGATTTGATCGCGGCCTCGGTATCCCGCTGTAGCGCAGCAAACCTGTCGACCTCGGTGCGCAAGGCGGTGCTCTGCTGCTCGGGAAAATCAGCCGTCTCGAGCACGGCCAGCGCCGCTTTCATATTCGGCAGGTCGGGGACGCGCGCTTTGGCCAGCGCCGGCGACGGCTCCTTCGCCGGCTGATCGGCTGCAAGATGCTGTGCCGTCATCGAGCGATCGTTGCGCAGGCCGGGCAGCGCCGCGAACATATCGGCCGATGCTTCAATGACGGTGGCGATCCGTTTTGCCGAAACAAGCCGCTTTCACGAGCTCCATGCGCTCCAGGACGACACCGCGACCATCACCAAAGCCAAGGTCACAATGACCGACTTGAGCAAGACGCTGACAGTGATTCTATTCAACATAGCCGGTTCGTCTCCAGGCAAGGGTCGTAACTATGGGCGTGGAATCGACCGGACCGGCGCACGCATGCGTGAATATCCTAAGCGGGATATGGTAAAGAACTGCCTACCCGGCCCGATCACCGATCGGGATGCCACGCCAAAACCGTCCTGATTGACGCTTCAGTTCAGCCCCGCTAACCCCTGGCCCGCCAGGGGCCCGTCATGAACGACAAGGAAAGAGCAGCGCTCGGCTCGATCGCCGCGTCCGCGGGTTTGACTGCGGCGAAGGCGGTGGTCGGTCTTCTCACCGGATCGCTCGCGATCCTGTCCGAAGCCGGCCATTCGCTGATCGATCTTTCGGCAACCATCTTGACCTATTTCGCGGTGCGCATTTCCGGCAAGCCGGCCGATGCCGAGCATCAATATGGCCACGGCAAGATGGAGAGCGTGACCGCGCTTGCCGAGACGGCGCTGTTGTTCGTGCTCACCGCCATCGTCGTCTGGGAAGCGTTGCGGCGGGTGATGGACACACATGGCCGCGCCGTCGAGGCAACTGCCGCGGCCTTCGCCATCATCGCCGCCTCGGTCGTGGTCGACTTCTTCCGCGCCCGCGTGCTGCGCCGCGTCGCCAAGGCGACGTCGAGCGAGGCGCTCGAAGCCGATGCGCTGCATTTCAGCTCGGATATGTGGTCGTCGATCGCGGTATTGTGCGGCCTCGGCGGTGTCAGGCTCGGCTACCCGTGGGCCGATGCCGCCGCGGCGCTGGTCGTTGCGGTTTTCATCTGCATTGCCGGATATCGGCTTGGGCGGCGGACCATCGACACGCTGACCGATACGGCCCCGGCCGGCGTCAGCGAGCGTGTAGCGGCGATCACACGGCGTGTGCCCGGCATCGTCAGCGTCGAGCGCGTGCGCGCGCGTCCGGCCGGCGCGGTGCTGTTCGTGGACGTTGGAGTTGGGGTGAGCCGCACGCTGCCGCTTGACGGCGTTGCATCCATCAAGGACCGGCTGACGCGTGCGATCCGCGCCGAGCTGCCGACCGCAGAAACCACCATCACGACAGAGCCGCGCGCGCTCGATGACGAGACGGTGCGGGAGCGCGTCATGATGATCGCGCGCAACCGCGGCCTCGCCATCCATCACGTTGCCGTGCAGACGATTTCGGGCCGCCTGTCGGTGTCGGCCGACCTCGAGGTCGACGGCATCCAGCCGCTGGCCACGGCGCACGACACCGCGACCCGGCTCGAAGAGGCCATCCGCGACGAGCTCGGACCGGGTGTCGAGGTCGAAACCCACATCGAGCCGCTGCCCGCCGACATTCTTCCCGGCAGCGAGGCGACGCCGGCGCGTCTCGGTGAGGTGCGCGAAGCGCTCTTGGCGCTGGCCGCCGATGTGCCCAATCTCGGCGAGATCCATGACGTGCGCGTGCGCGACACCCGTGACGGCGAGATCGTCAATTTCCACTGCCGCGTCGATCCGGCACTGTCGGTCAGCACCGTGCATGATCTGGTCGATACGCTCGAACACCGGCTGCGCCAACACTTCCCGACGATCCAGCGCGTCATCGGCCATGCCGAGCCGCGGCGCTGAGCGTGATCCGGAAAAGTGGAAACTGGTTTTACGAAAAGACCATGCTCGATCAAACTACCGCGAAGCGCCGTCTTTCAATTGCCCCACAAAGCCTCTAAGCAAAGGCCCATGCGCACAGAAGAAGCCCGCCCGGTCCGCCTCAAGGACTACCGCTCGCCCGATTGGCTCATTGAAACCGTTGCGCTCGACGTCTCGCTGCATCCGACGGCGACCACGGTCCGCGCCAAGCTGACGCTGAAGCCGAATGCAGCCGGTGCGCCGGCGCCGCTCGTGCTCGACGGCGAGGAACTCAAACTCAAGTCGCTCGTGCTGGACGGCAAGCCGCTGCCGGCCGAGAATTTCGTTGCTACGCCTGACAAGCTGACCATTGCGCAGCCGCCGAACCGGGCGTTCGAGCTCGAAATCGAGACCGAGGTCGATCCGACCGGCAATACCCAGCTCATGGGGCTCTATCGCGCCGGCGCGACTTACTGCACGCAGTGCGAAGCCGAAGGTTTCCGCCGCATCACTTATTTCCTCGACCGGCCGGACGTGATGGCGGTCTACACGACGCGCATCGAAGCCGACAAGGCCGAGGCTCCGGTGCTGCTCGCCAACGGCAATCTGATCGCGCAAGGCGACGTGCCGGGCAAAGACTCCAGCAGTCCGCGGCACTTCGCGACCTGGCACGACCCGTTCCCCAAACCGTCTTATTTGTTCGCGCTGGTCGGCGGCGCTCTCGCAAGCGTCAAGGACACCTTCACCACCATGTCCGGGCGCAAGGTCGCGCTCGCGATCTATGTCGAGCCCGGCAAGGAAGACCGCTGCGACTACGCCATGGACGGCCTCAAGCGCTCGATGCGCTGGGACGAGGAAGCCTTCGGCCGCGAATACGATCTCGATATTTTCATGATCGTCGCCGTCTCCGCCTTCAATATGGGGGCGATGGAGAACAAGGGCCTCAACATCTTCAACGACAAATACGTGCTGGCTTCGCCGACCACGGCGACCGACGGCGACTATGCCGGCATCGAGGCCGTGATCGCCCACGAATATTTTCACAATTGGACCGGCGACCGCATCACCTGCCGCGATTGGTTTCAGCTCTGCCTGAAGGAAGGGCTGACGGTGTTCCGCGATCAGGAATTCACCGCCGATCAGCGCTCGCGCGCAGTCGAGCGCATCAGCGATGTGCGAGGCTTGCGTTCGCATCAATTCGTCGAAGATGCCGGCCCTCTCGCCCATCCGGTGCGGCCGGAGGTCTATCACGAGATCAACAACTTCTACACGTCGACGGTCTATGAGAAAGGCTCCGAAGTCGTCCGCATGATCAGGACGTTGCTCGGCCGCGACACCTTCCGCAAAGGCATGGATCTCTATTTCACGCGCCATGACGGCCACGCGGCGACCGTCGAGCAATTCGTGCAGTGCTTCGCCGACGTCTCCGGCCGCGACATGACGCAATTCATGCGCTGGTATTCGCAAGCCGGCACGCCGGACATCAAAGTCGCTCCACATTTCGATCCGCGCGCGCAGACCTACCGGCTCGATATCACCCAGACTATCCCGTCGACGCCGGGTCAGCCGGACAAAGAGCCGATGGTGATCCCGCTCGCATTCGGCCTCGTTGGCAAGACCGGCAGCGACATGCCGCTCACGCTCGACGGCAAGCCGTTCGCGCGCGGAGTCATCGAATTGACCAAGCCGAGCCAGAGCTTCGTCTTCTCGGGCGTTACCGAGCGGCCGATCCCCTCGCTCAATCGCGGTTTTTCCGCGCCGATCAAGCTCGGGCTGCCGATTGAGGCCGAGGATCTGCGTTTCCTCGCCGCCCATGATTCTGATCCGTTCAACCGCTGGCAGGCGGTGCAATCGCTGGCGATGACTTTGCTCAAGGCCAATGTCGCCGCGCTGCGCACAGGCACGCCGTTGCGCGACGACGACGGCTTGATGGCGGCGCTCGGCGCCGTGCTCAAGGATACGGCGCTCGAACCGGCGTTTGTCGCACTCATGCTGTTGCCGCCGACCGACGCCGACATCGCGCGCGAAATCGGCTCCGATGTCGATCCCGACGCTGTCTTTGCCGCGCGCCGCAAATTGCGCGCAGCGATCGGCGGGCGGCATGGCGAAGCGCTTGCGCAAACCTATCAGCAGATGATTTCGAGCGGACCCTACCGGCCGGACGCGCAAAGCACTGGACGCCGCTCGCTCAAGAACATCTGCCTCGATCTTCTTGCCATGACCGAACGCGACGACGCCATCGCGCGCGTCTTTGCCCAATACCGCGACGCCGACAATATGACCGACCGGATGGCGGCGCTGGATACCCTGTCGCAACACGACCGGCCTGAACGCAAGCAGGCCTTCGAGGACTTTTATAAGCGTTATGCCGACGATCCGCTGATCATCGACAAATGGCTGTCGCTGCAAGCGGCGATCCCGGAGGCCGCGACGCTCGATCGCGTCAAGGCTCTGACCGTGCATCCGGCCTTCTCGGTCGCCAATCCCAACCGCGTCCGGGCGCTGATCGGCTCGTTCGCGCAAGTCAATCACACCCAGTTCAACCGCCCCGACGGCAAGGGTTTTGATTTTGTCGCCGACTTCGTTCTAGCGCTCGATCCGAAGAACCCGCAGGTCGCCGCGCGCCTGATGGGCGCGTTCCGCTCCTGGCGCGCACTCGAGGCGAAACGGCGCGGCCGCACCGAAGCCACATTGCGCCGCATCGTGGCAACGCCGTCATTATCGCGCGATGTGCAAGATATCGTCGCGCGTACGCTGGCCGACAGCTAAAGCGCGAGGATTGAAAGCGCAAGGCTTGAAGCGTCAGGATTGAACCGCGATCCAGCGGCGGGCGACCAAGACCGAGCCCGCTCGCTGGAGGATCCTTTGCGCAAGCTTGTCACGCTTCTGACCGCCGCAATCGGCCTTGCGATGGCTGTCCCCGCCGATGCTGCCGATACCTTCTACCTCTGCACCTGGAAATTCGATTCAGCGATCGTGGCGCCGTGGGCCGATCCTCACGACAAACCGGATGTCGCCGAGAAGAACTCGCTCCTCGGCAAGACGGTGACCATCGCGCCGAACGCAATAACCGGTCCAAAGGTCTTTGCCTGCAAAGGCCCGCACTACAAATTGACGGACTAGACCGCCGATCTACTATTCCAGGGCGCGGTCGGCGAGATGCATGACTCCGACAAGTCAAAGGATCCGCAGAAGCTTGGCGCCGCGGTCGGCTTTACCGGCACGCCAATTAAGGCTCTGGAGACCGGTTGCGAATTCGACTGGCACTTTGTCGATCAATCGACCGTCGAAGTCGATCTTAACGATTACGTTTACGTTTTGAAGAAGCAGTGAGTGCCCGCGCCCGCTCGCGCCGCGCAAGTGATTCATCGCACAGGCGAAGTTTGTGCGCGGGCCACCCAGGCAGTGCGAAATCTTTCGCGCTGCCTCAAAAGCCTGGGGAAACTTTCTTTTAAAATATTGACTTCGGACTCTCGACAAACCGATTCGCGTCGATTCAAATAAAGGTGATTCGGAGGGACGGCGCACCCGCTCTCTCCGGTGCGGGCAAAACCAAATCGATGGAGTGGGGCATGGCGCGCGCCGGGGTGGCGAGTGCGTCCTTACGTTCGGATTCGATCAAGGGCTTGGCGCAGTCAGTCGCTAAGCCCGCGTATCGCCGCCTTCTCACCGCCGAGCCGCTGCTGCGCCGCGCCGTTCCGATCCTGATCGTCGCGTTCATGCTCACGATCTGCATCGGCGCCGCGGTGCAGGTTCTCGATCATCACCGCCAGGCGGTATCCGACGCGACGCAGGCGATCGAAGCGCTTGCCGATCACCTCGCCGCCGAACTCGATCGTCCGACCCGCGAAGGGCCGCTGCACATTGTCCGCAGCTCCGACGCCATCGCAAGGGCGCTGCCGGCCTGGGCTGCGGGCGGCCGCCGCAGCATCCTTGTCGCCGACGCCGGCGGCACGATCATCGCCGCGACGCCCAACGCGCCGCAGATGCTCGGACGGTCGCTTCCTGAAGTCCTCGGTCCCTTGCAGCCCCTCACCACCAGCGGCGAAATCGCCGGAACCCGCGAGATTATGCTCGCCGACGGCGACGCGGCTTTCGCTGCGGTGCGCGCTTTGAAAAATCCTGTCGGCCTCGTTGCCGTGGTGCAGGGCCGTGATGACGCGCTGGCGGGCTGGCGCTCCACCACCGCATTGACCGTCACGCTGTCGGCCACGACCGGGTTCGTCGTTCTGATCCTTGGCTTTGCCTTCCACTGGCAGGCAACCCGCGCCCGCGAAGCCGATATCATTCATGACACGGTGCGCTGTCGCATCGACACCGCGCTCAATCGCGGTCGCTGCGGCTTGTGGGATTGGGACCTGGCGCGCGGCCGCGTGTTCTGGTCGCATTCGATGTACGACCTGCTCGGCCTGCCGAAAAAAGACGACCTGCTCACTTTCGGCGAAGTCAATGCGCTGGTGCATCACGACGACATCGATCTCTATCAGCTTGCAAGCCAGCTCGCCGAAACCAAGGTGCAGTCGATCGATCACGCCTTCCGCATGCGCCACGCCGATGGAAAGTGGCTGTGGCTGCGGGCGCGCTGCGAATTGGCGCAGCAGGATGGCGAAGACGGCCTGCATCTGATTGGTATCGCCGTCGACATTACCGAGCAGAAGAACCTGGTCGAACGCACGGTCGCGGCCGACCTGCGGCTGCGCGACGCCATCGAGACCATTCCGGAAGCCTTCGTGCTGTGGGACGCCGATAACCGTCTCGTGCTGTGCAATTCGAACTTTCAGCAATTGCACCATCTGCCGGATGACGCAGTGAATTCGGGCACGTCTTACGAAACCATCGTCGCCGCCGGCAAGACCCCGATCATCCGCACCACCGTGGTCAACGAAGACGGCCAGCCACGCGGCGCCCGCACCTTCGAGGCGCAGCTCGAAGACGGCCGCTGGATGCATATCAGCGAGCGCCGCACCAAGGACGGCGGCTACGTGTCGGTCGGCACCGATATCACCAAGCTCAAGCTGCACGAGCAGAAACTGGTCGAAGGCGAAAAGCGTCAGATCGCCACCATTGTCGACCTGCGCAAATCGCAGCGCGCGCTCGAAGTGCAGACCGCCGAGCTCGCCGATCTCGCCGGCAAATATGCCGATGAAAAAAATCGCGCCGAGGATGCCAATGCGGCGAAATCGAAATTTCTCGCCAATATGAGCCACGAATTGCGCACGCCGCTCAACGCCATTATCGGCTTCTCCGAAATCATGGAGTCGGCGATGTTCGGCCCGCTCGGCGCCGACAAATACACCGAATATTCTCGCGACATCCGCGAGAGCGGCGAATATCTGCTCGACGTCATCAACGACATCCTCGACATGTCGAAGATCGAGGCCGGCGGTATCCGGCTTGCGCCCGAAGCCGTGGCCGTGGAGCCCATTCTCGCCGACTGCCAGCGCGTGGTCTCGACGCGCGCCGGCGAAAAACACCTCAATCTCAGCGTCGAGATCGAGCCGGGCCTCGTTGTCAATGCCGACCGGCGCGCGCTCAAGCAGATCGCGCTCAATCTCCTGTCCAATGCGGTGAAATTCACCCCGGAAGGCGGCGCGGTCGCGGTCTATGGACGCGAGCGCGGCGGCACGGTCACCATCGCCATCAAAGACAACGGCATCGGCATTCCTAAAATCGCGCTGCGCAAGCTCGGCCGGCCCTTCGAGCAGGTCGAGAGTCAATTGACCAAGAAGTATCAAGGCTCCGGGCTGGGCCTCGCCATCGCCAAGTCATTGGTCGAATTGCACGGCGGCGACATGCGTATCCGCTCCACGCTCGGAACCGGCACCATCGTCATCGTCCGCCTGCCACGGCAAGCCAGGATCGCGGCGCGCAACGGCGACGGCAGGCCGTTGGCCGAACGCCGGGTTGCTTAGATTACGGCGCCTTGCCCAAAATCCGCACGAAACAGTCGCGCACACGGCGTTGGGTGTCCTCGACATGGGCCTGCAGCGCGGCGAAGTCCGGCAGATCGGCCGCGCGCGCGAGCAGCGCCAGCACGCCGGCGCTCGCGGTCTTGGGATCGAAGGGACCTGACAGACACAGCCGCAGGATTTGCGTCAGATCGTGGAACAGCCGCACCGCGGGCCGCAAAACTTCGGCATCGTCGGGCTTGAGCACGCCAAGCCGCGCCGCCTTTTCCAGCATGCGCGCCGTCGATGTATCGAGGATGCCCGGCGTCGCCGTGGCATGGGTCAGCTGCAGAAATTGCGCGATGAACTCGATATCGACAAGCCCGCCCGCGACATATTTGAGATCCCAGATATCGGCATCGCCCTTTTCCTTGGCGATCGCCGCCCGCATCGCCACGACATCATCGGCAATCGCTTTTGTATCGTACTTGCGGCAGAGCACGTCGTGGATCGCCGTCTCGATGCGCGCGACGAGGTCCGCCGGTCCGGAGACGACGCGGGCGCGCGTCAGCGCCATGTGCTCCCAGGTCCAAGCCTCACGCTCCTGATAGCTGATAAAGCCATCGATCTGCGTCGCCACCGGACCGGACCGGCCGGAGGGACGCAGCCGCATATCGATCTGATAGAGCGCGCCGTAATTGGTCTGCGCGGTGAGCGCGCTGATCAGGCGCTGGGTGAAGCGGGCATAATATTGCCCGCCATAGAGCGAGCGCTCGCCGTCGGATTCCGGATGATCGTGATCGAAATCGTAGATCACGATGAGGTCGAGATCGGAGCTTGCCGTCATCTCGCGCGCGCCGAGCCGCCCCAGCGCGACGATGGCGCTCTCGCCGCCGCGGATACGGCCATAGGTCTCGGCGAAATCGGTCTCCGCCCGCACGTGAACAGTGCGCAGGAGCACGTCGGCGAGCCAGGCGAAAACCTCGCCGGCCTGCTCAGCGGTGATCGAACCGGACAAGATTCGCGCCCCGATCAGAAACATGTGCTCCTGGCCGAGCAGACGGATCGCATCCAGCATGGTCTCGTAGCTGCGGGCTTCGCCCAGCGCGCCCGACAGCACCGCCTCGAGCCGTTGCCCGTCCGGCGCCGCGCCGAAGAAATTCGGATCGACCAGCGGATCGATGAAATGCGGATTGAGCGCCACAATATCGGCGAGCCGCGGCGCGACGCTTAGGATTAGCGCGACGAAGCGGATCAGTTCCGGGTTTTGCCGCAACAGCGAAAAGAACCGGCCGCCGGCACGCAGGGACGAGAGGAAGCGGTCGAATACGGCCAAAGCCGCGTCGGGATTTTCCCCGCGCGCAGACTGATCGATGATGACCGGCACCAGATCGGCGAGATTGTCGCGCGCTTGTTCGCCGCGCAGCGCCCGATACGAGCCGGACTGCCAGCGACGCACGGTATCGGCGACTTCGTGCGGCTGGCGAAAGCCCATATGCGACAGGCGATCGAGTGTATCGCCCTCGGTCTGACTCTCGCCGCTTCCGTCGTTCCCCTCGCCCGTCGCAAACGACAGATTGAGATGCTGCGCCAATAGTTCCGGCGTGCGCTCGAACAGCCTGACATAGTGCCGCTCGACCCGGCGCATGTGACGCACCAGCGCCGCGGCGAAATCATCGCGATCCTTGAAGCCGAGAAACCGTGCAAAGACTTCGAGCGCCTCGGGCTTGGCGGGCAGCGTGTGGGTCTGCTCATCGGCCATCATCTGCAAACGGTGCTCGACGCGGCGCAAAAAATCATAAGCCGCAGCCAGCTCGTCGCGCGCCTCCCGGCTGATCCAATTTTCCTTGGCCAGCGCATCGAGGGTTGCAATGGTGCCACTGCCGCGCAATTGCGCATGGCGGCCGCCAGCGATGAGCTGTTCAGTCTGCACGAAGAATTCGATCTCGCGGATGCCGCCGCGGCCGAGCTTGATATTGTGGCCCTCGACCGCGATCTCGCCATGGCCGCGATAGGCCTGGATCCGGCGCTTCATCTCATGGACATGAGCGATGGTCGCGAAGTCGAGATATTTGCGCCAGATGAACGGCGACAACTCGCCGAAGAATTTCTCGCCGGCAGCAAGATCTCCGGCGCAGGCGCGCGCCTTGATCAGGGCGGCGCGCTCCCAATTCTGGCCGCGATGTTCGTAATAATCCAGCGCCGCCTCGGTCGAGATCGCGACCTGGGTCGAGGACGGATCGGGCCGCAGCCGCAGATCGACGCGGAACACATAGCCATCCGGCGTGCGTTCCTGGAGAATTTTGACCAGATCGCGCGTCAGCCGCACATAGAACTGGCCAGGCTCAACACCGGGCGCGACGCGTGCCGTGCCGCGCGCAAAAAACACCATCAGATCGATATCGCTCGAATAATTGAGCTCATGCCCGCCGAGCTTGCCCATCGCGAGCACGATATAGCCGCAACCGGATTCGGGGTCGTCCGGATTGGCAAGCTTAAGCTTCTCGCGTTTGGCGGCGTCGCGCAGCAGAAAACGCACGGCCGCGCGCAACGCCGTCTCGGCGACGTCGGTCAGCGCCGCGGTGATGCGCGCCACCGGCCAGACATTGCCGATATCGGCAAGCGCTATCAGAAGCGCCGCATGCGCCTTCATGCAGCGAAGAATGCGCATCACCTCGGCCTGTTCGGCCGCAACAGCCACAGCGCCGCGCGCATCGGCAAGCACGGCGGCAAGCGCCTCGTCCGGACCGCTCTCGAGCAGATGCACGAAGCGCGCGGCGTCGGCCTGAATAAGATCAAAGAGAAACGGCGCCGCCTCGGCGACGCCGTCCAGCAGCTGCGATAGATGAGGGTATTCGCGAATCTGCGCCGTCAAACCGGTGCGCGCCGTCTCGGGCGTAACACCTTTAAGCCATGACGCGACCCGGATAGCGGATTGCGCAGAGGGCACCGGCAGCGGTCCACGCAGGCGGCGCACCAGAGCCGCCTCACTGTGCTCCTGCCTTGGCGCGCCGCCGGCAGGCCCGTTCATCCCGTCACCGCGGGTCCGGCACGCGGTAGAGCGATAATGCTGCGCAGGCCCGGACGATTGTCTTCGAGCTTCAATTCACCGCCGTGAAGCCGCGCCACCGCCGACGCGAGACTCAAGCCCAAGCCCGAACCCGGCGCCGACCGGCACTGCTCAAGCCGCACGAAGCGCTCGACCACCCGGCCGCGATCAGCCTCGGGAATACCCGGACCGTGATCGGCGACGCTCAGCGCGATGCGCTCGCCTTCATTGCCCGCCGCGACGACAATTTCCGTGGGCGCGCCGTTGGCGCTGCCGTTATTCGCGGCGCCGTTCGCCACAGCGTCCGCTTTGCCGTTCGGCGCGGCATATTTGATCGCATTGTCGATCAGGTTCGCCAGCGCCTGGCTCACCAATTCGCGATTGCCGCGCACCGGCGCTGCGGTCGGCGCCTCGACCTTCAATTCCAGCCCCTTCTCTTCGGCCAAGGGCTCGTACAATTCGCCAACGTCGCGGGCGATCTGCGCCGCGTCGAACTCGGTCATGTTGTCGCGCGCCTGGCCGGATTCGGCGCGCGCGATCATCAACAGCGCGTCGAAGGTGCGGATGAGATCGTCGGATTCGGCGATCGTCGATTCCAGCGCGGCGCGGTAGCCGCTCTCGCCGCTCGGATTGCGCAGCGCCTCTTCGCAGCGATTGCGCAGCCGCGTCAGCGGCGTTTTCAGATCGTGGGCGATATTGTCGGAGACTTCCTTCAGCCCGCGCATCAGCGCCTCGATGCGCTCGAGCATAGCGTTGACGTTTTCCGCGAGCCGGTCGAGCTCGTCGCCGGTGCCCGCGATCGGCAAGCGGCCCGTCAAATCGCCGCGCATGATCGTTTGCGCGGTGCCGGTCATGGCGTCGATGCGCTTGAGCACGCGCCGGCTGACGAAGAAACCGCCGATCAGGCCGAGCACGATCACAAGCGCGATCGACCATTGCCCGGCACTCTGGATGATCCCAAACAGCCGCTCACGCTCTTCGAGATCGCGGCCGACCAGAAGATGAAAGCCACCGGCCAGCTGCACCACCTGGACCAGGGCGCGGTGATCGCTGCCCTCCGGCGCATCAAGCCGCCGATAGCTCGTTTCCAGCCAGCCCGGATGATCGAGCACGCCCGGCTCGAGCGAGCCGACATTGCCGGCGAGTCCCTCGCCGGTCGGCGTCGTCACCAGATAAAGGCTCGATCCCGGCCGCCGCGAGCGCAGATCAACGACGATGACCAGCCGCCGGATGCCGCCCTGGGCATATTGCTCGGACAGGCCGCTGATTTCGGTGTTCACCGTGGTCGTGATCTGCTCAGTGATCAGGCGGCGCGTATTCAGCGCGAAATAGCCAAGCAGCGACGCCGCGAACAGAATGAAGATCAGCAAATAAACGAGCGTCAGCTGAAACGCCGTGGTGCGGAGAAGCTTGCCGAGCGCGGACACGTATCAGGCTCTCTCGGATCGCAATTTACTTTTCTCACTCTGGAGCTCGTCCTCGGAGAAATCTTCTTCGCGGAATTCGAGCCCTACGCGTTTGTCGTCACGCCGGTTGGCGGCTTCGGCCCGCCGCAATTCGACGCGCCGGATCTTGCCGGAAATGGTCTTCGGCAGTTCGGCGAATTCGATGCGCCGCACCCGCTTGAACGGCGCCAGCGCGGTACGGCAATGGCGAAAGATCGAGAGCGCGGTGGCACGATCCGGCGCGTGCCCCGGCACCAGCGCCAGATAGGCCTTGGGGACCGCGAGCCGCAGCGGATCGGGCGACGGCACGACGGCAGCTTCGGCGATCGCCGGATGCTCGATCAGCGCGCTTTCAAGCTCGAACGGGCTGATGCGGTAGTCCGACGCTTTGAACACGTCATCAGCGCGGCCGACATAGGTGAGATAACCGTCGTCGTCGATGGTAGCGACATCGCCGGTGCGATAGACCGCAGCGTCGAGCGCGCGCACGCTGCCGTCATCCGCTTGATAGCCCTGCATCAGCCCGGTCGGGCGCGGGTCAAGCTTCAGGCAGACTTCGCCTTCCGCAGCCGCAGCGCCGTCGGCGTCGAGCAGCTCGACACGATAGCCCGGCAGCGGCCGGCCCATCGAGCCTGGCTTGACCTTCTGTCCGGGCGTGTTGCCGACCAGCGCCGTGGTTTCGGTCTGGCCGTAGCCGTCGCGGATGGTGATGCCCCAGGCGGATTTGACCCGCTCGATAACCTCCGGATTGAGCGGCTCGCCGGCGCCGATCAGTTCCCTGAAGCCGACCTTCCAGGCCGCAAGGTCCTCTTGAATGAGCATGCGCCACACTGTCGGCGGCGCGCAGAACGTCGTCACCCCGCAGCGCGAGATCGTGTCGAGCAGACCGCGGGCATTGAAGCGCTTCTGATTGACGATGAACACGGCGGCTTCGGCGTTCCACGGCGAAAAGAAACAGCTCCAGGCGTGCTTGGCCCAGCCCGGCGAGGAAATGTTGAGATGCAGATCGCCCGGCTCGAGGCCGATCCAATACATCGTCGACAAGTGACCGACCGGATAGCTCTGGTGGCTATGCAGAACAAGCTTCGGCGTCGCCGTGGTGCCCGACGTAAAATAAAGCAACATCGGATCGTTGGCGTGCGTCTCGCCGTCGGGCGAAAACGCCGCCGGCGCATCATAGCCGGCCTCGAACGGAGTCCAGCCCGGCGCCTCCTTGCCGACGACAATGCGGGTGTAATCGCCCGGCAAGTCGGCGAATTTGGCCGCGGCATCGGCGCCAGCGATGACATGGCGCACCCGCCCGCGGGCAAAACGGTCGGCGAGATCGTTGCGCGTCAACAAGGTCGTCGCCGGCACGATGACGGCGCCGAGCTTCATCGCCGCGAGCATGCATTCCCACAGCGGCACGACATTGCCGAGCATGACAAGAATACGATCGCCGCGGCGGACGCCGAGCGCGCGCAGCGCATTGGCGATGCGGTTCGAGCGCTCGCTCAATTGCGCGAAGGAGAGCTTGGTTTCGCCGGCGTCTTCGTCGACCAGCCACAGCGCCGGATGCACATTGTCGCGCGCCATGACGTCGAAATAGTCGAGCGCCCAATTGAAGCGGTCGAGCTTCGGCCAGCGGAATTCCCAGTAGGCGCAGGCATAGTCCTCGCGATATTTGAACAGCAACTCGCGCGCGGCGATGAACGGCGCGGCGTTGCCCGAACTGTATTTCGTGATCGCACTAGTCATGGCGCTGGTCACTGGTCATGGCGAACTCCCGGCGATCTTCCGTTCCCCTGACCGCGGCGCTGCCGGACCGGACATCCCGGCGTTAGCGGCAAAATCCTTGCCGGCAAAGTCGGGCTTACTGCCGCACACTTTCGCGGATCATATAGCCCGCGCCGCGCACGGTATGCAGCAGCGGCTGCGCGAAGCCCTTATCGATTTTAGAGCGCAATCGCGAAATGTGCACGTCGATCACATTGGTCTGCGGATCGAAATGATAATCCCAAACATTCTCCAACAGCATGGTGCGGGTCACGACCTGGCCGGCATGCCGCATCAGATATTCGAGCAAACGAAATTCGCGCGGCTGCAGCTGGACCTCCTGCCCGGCGCGGCTCACCTCATGCGACAGCCGGTTCAGTTCGAGATCGGCGACGCGATAGACGGTTTCCTCGCCGCGGCTGCCGCGGCGCCGCGCCAGCACCTCGACCCGCGCCAGCAGCTCCGAAAAGGCATAGGGCTTGGCGAGATAATCGTCGCCGCCGGTGCGCAGGCCTTTGACGCGGTCGTCGACCTGGCCGAGCGCGGAGAGGATCAGCACCGGCGTCTCGATCGACTTGTCGCGCAAGGTCGCGATGACCGAAAGCCCGTCGCGCTTGGGCAGCATCCGGTCGACGATCAGCACGTCATATTCCCCGTCGAGGGCGAGCTGCAGCCCCTCCTCGCCGTCGGCCGCCTGATCGGCCATATGGCCGACCTCGCGGAACGCCTTGACGAGATAATCCGCCGCGTCGCGGTCGTCCTCAATGACGAGAATTCGCATGATCTATCGTCGCAATCGAAAGCCGGAGGTGCCAAATCGCCATCAATGATACACGCCGCACCGCTTGCAAAATAGTGAAGGGGTGGCGGTTGCCCGCCACCCCCTTACCACTCCACCGCCAGCGGGGGCGACGGATGCCGGAGGCAGAGTTGGTATTCGGGCGGGGACGGGTCTTGCGACCCGTCCCCAGGAACGCCCGCCAGCGGGGGCGACGGATGCCAGCGGATGCCCCTTTCTCGTGAAGCCCGCGCCAGTCTTGCGCCGGCTCCGTTAATCTCATTCGCGCTTCGTCACGCATTGCCCAGCGGAAGCGCGACAAACCGCGTGCCGTCGCGCGACTTCACGCGGAATAAAACCGTATGCTTGCCGTCGGTCTTGGCGTCGGCGAGACCCTTGCGGATATCCGCCGGCGTCGACACCGTCTTGCCGCCGATATCGAGAATGATGTCGCCGACCTGGAAACCGTGCTCGGCGGCAACCCCGCCGTCGGCCACGCCGGTGACGACAACGCCGGCGCCGCCGGCATTCTTGTCGGCAGGCGCGAGCGTCAGGCCGAGCTTCGGCACGTCGGCGTCGGCGGTGTCGCGCTGGGTCTCCTGATCGTTCGACGCCACCTTTTCGGTCGGCAGCGTGCCGAGCGTCAGCGTCACGGTCTTGTCCTGACCGCTATGGATAGTGCCGAGCTTCACCGACGCGCCGGGCGCCATGGTGCCGATCATACGCGCCAATTCGCGGGCGTCGTGAATCGGCGTGCCGTCGACGGAGACGATGACATCACCGCTCTGGATGCCGGCGGCGGCGGCCGGGCTGTTCTTCTGCGGCTCGGAGACAAGCGCACCCGTCGCCTGTTTGAGGCCCATGCTGTCGGCGATATCGGGCGTCACGGTCTGGATCTGGACGCCAATCCAGCCGCGGGTGACGCTGCCTTTGTCGCGCAGCTGCGCGATCACGCTCTTCACCGTATCGGCGGGAATATCGAAGGCGATGCCGACCGAGCCGCCGGACGGCGAGAAGATCGCCGTGTTGACGCCGATCACATTGCCGTCGACGTCAAATGTGGGTCCGCCGGAATTGCCCTTGTTCACCGGCGCGTCGATCTGGATGAAATCGTCATAAGGCCCGGCGCCGATATCGCGGCCGCGCGCCGAAACGATACCCGCGGTCACCGTGCCGCCGAGCCCGAACGGATTGCCGACCGCAAGCACCCAGTCGCCGATGCGCGGCGGGGTATCGGCGAGCTTCACGAAGGGAAAATTACTGCCGTCGATCTTGATCAGGGCCAGATCGGTCTTCGGATCGGTGCCGATGACCTTGGCGGTGTAAGTCTTGCCGTCATCGGTGGTGACCTGAACGTTTTCGGCGTTCTGCACCACGTGATTATTGGTCACCGCATAGCCGTCGGCAGTGATGAAAAAGCCCGAGCCCTGGCCGGTGATGATCTGACGGCCGCCGCCCGGCGGGACGCCGTTGGGCGCGCCGAAGCGCTTGAAGAAGCGCTCGAACGGCGAGCCGGGCGGGAACGGCAAGTCGCCGTCGTCACTGTTGAGGCTCTGATCGGCCGGACGGTCGATCTTGACCCGCACCGAGATCACAGCCGGCTTCACCTTCTCGACGATGTCGGCAAAACCCACCGGGCGCTGCGGCAGCTGCTGGACCTTCTCGGTCAAATTCTGCGCCAGCGCCGATCCGATATAGGCCGGCATATTCGGCGCCAGCACCAAGGCAGTGCCGCCGATCCCTGCGATCACCGTTGTCAGAAGCGCAAGGCGCCGTGCCGTTCGAATCCGGCGCCATTGCATCGAAGTGCCAATCATGTCCGCCTCCAAATCGATTGTTCGTTTTGCAACGAATACTGCCCAACTGGGGCAGTCCGCTTTGGCCCCGCCTGGTCGAACCATGAGACCGCAACCCTTACCGCGCTCTGTCGGCGGCATTAAAAGTTGGTAATGTTTCGCATTCTCAATAAAATATATTATATTACAGCAGCTTATGCGAAGTGTGATTAATCGCAGCCAGATGCGGCAGATAGGCTCTGCGCACATGCGATGTGCCGTGGAACTCGCCGGCTAGGACGTCCCCTGGCCGCGCAGCAAGTCCTCGACACGCGCTTCCTCGGCGGGGCTGAGCGCTTGAGCCGGAGGCAGTTCGGCCCGCCGCCGCGCCATGACGATCATCACGACGATGCCGATCAGCAAAACGCCGGGTGGTAGGCCCCACAAAACCACTGTGTGCCAAGACAAAGGCGGCTTGAGCAGGATAAATTCGCCGTAACGCGACACCAGAAAGTCGATCACCTGCTGATCGGTATCGCCGGCTTTGATCCGCTCGCGCACCAACACCCGAATGTCATGCGCCAGCGACGCCCCCGAATCGTCGATCGATTCGTTCTGACACACCAGACAGCGCAAGCCTCGCGATAAAGCCCGCGCCCGCGCTTCGAGCGCCGGGTCGGACAGCATTTCATTGGGCTCAACCGCCCAAGCCGCCGGCGACAGCGCGACGACCAGCATCGCAGCCTGCAGATATTTGATCGCGACGCGTCTGATGCCGCTCGTTTTCACCGCACCCTACTCCGCCGGTTGCGCCGCGGCCGCGAGCTTAGCTTTGGCCGGCCGGGGCGCGCCGACACGCAGCCGCCGATCAGACAGCGACAATGCGCCGCCGATGAACATGAAGCCTGCACCAAGCCAGATCATCAGAACATGCGGCTTGTAATAGAGCCGCACCGCAACGGAGCCGTCCTTGCCCGGATCGCCGAGCGACAGATAAAGCTGGCTGAAGCCGCGCGTCATCAACGCCGCCTCGGTCGTCACTTCGTCGCGCGACGGGAAAGTGCGGCGGCTCGGCTCCATATTGCCGAGATATTCGCCGGAGGCGCGGTGAATGGTGAACAACCCGACGACATCGCGATAGTTCGGACCCGGCCGCTGGAACAGGCCATTGAATGTCGCCCGATAGTGCGAAATCTCAAGCGTCTCGCCCGGCTTGACTTCGACGATGCGTTCGACGCCCCAGGCGGTGACGCTGACAATGCCGAGCAGCGTCATTCCAATGCCGAAATGCGCAAACGCCGTGCCCCAGGCCGAGCGCGGCAATCCAAGCGCGCGCTGCAGCGCGGCGCGGAACGGCACGCGTATGATCATGGTGCGTTCGGCAATGTCGGTGACGGCGCCTATCATGACGAAGACGGCGATGCCGACGCCGAATGGCGCCAGCACCGGACCGCCATGTTCGAGTGCGAAAGCCGCGACAATTCCCAGTCCCGCCAGGATCGCCGCCACCAAAAGCCGTTGCGCCGCACCGAGAATATCGCCGCGCTTCCAGCCTAGCAGCGGACCGAACGGCATCGCCAGCGTCAGCGGAATAAACAGCGGACCGAAGGTTGCGTCGAAAAACGGCGGCCCGACGGAAATCTTGTCGCCGGTGAGCGCCTGCAGCGCTAGCGGATAGAGCGTGCCGACCAGCACGGTTGCACAGGCGGTGGTCAGGAACAGATTGTTGAACACCAGCGCGCCTTCGCGCGAGATCGGCGAGAACAGGCCGCCCTGCCTGAGCAGCGGCGCGCGCCAGGCAAAGAGCGCGAGCGCCCCGCCTATGAAGATAATCAGAATGGCAAGAATGAAGACGCCGCGCGCCGGATCGGTGGCAAAGGCATGCACCGACGTGAGCATGCCAGAGCGCACCAGGAACGTGCCGATCAGCGACAGTGAGAAAGCAAGGATGGCGAGCAGAATGGTCCATACTTTCAGCGCGCCGCGCTTTTCCATGACCACGGCGGAATGCAGCAGAGCGGTGCCGGCGAGCCACGGCATCAGCGACGCGTTCTCGACCGGATCCCAGAACCAGAAACCGCCCCAGCCGAGCTCGTAATAGGCCCAATAGGACCCGCCGGCGATGCCGAGCGTCAGGCACATCCAGGCGCCGAGCACCCAGGGCCGCACCCAGCGCGCCCAGGCCGCGTCGATCCGGCCTTCGATCAGGGCGGCGATGGCGAAGGAGAACGCAATCGAGAAGCCGACATAACCGAGATAGAGCATCGGCGGATGGAAGGCGAGGCCGGGGTCTTGGAGGATCGGATTGAGATCCTGGCCTTCGAGCGGCGCGTCGGCGATGCGCAGAAACGGATTTGAGGTGATCAGGATAAAGAGGTGAAACGCCGCCGCGATCCAGGCCTGAACCGCAAGCGCATTGGCCTTGAGCACCAGCGGCAGATTGGTGCCGAATAGAGCGACCAGGGCGCCGAAGAAAGTCAGGATCGACACCCACAGCATCATGGAGCCTTCATGATTGCCCCAGACGCTGGCGAAGCGATAGATCAGCGGCATTTGCGAATTCGAATTCTCGTAAACATTGACCACCGAGAAATCCGAAGTGACGTAGCAATAAGCCAGCGCGCCGAACGCCATCGCAACGAAGAAGAACTGCGCGAGCGCCGCCGGCGCCGCCATGCTCATCAGCGCGACATCGTCGCTGCGCGTGCCGACAATCGGCATCGTGCCCTGAATGAGGGCAAGCCCCAGCGCCAGTATCAAGGCGTAATGGCCGAGCTCGGGAATCATGAACTGCGCCCTCGCCTCATTTTGCGGTCCCGCCTTTGTTGCCGTCGCTGGCCTGCTTGCCGTAGTCGTCCTTCCAATGCCCCGACTTCTTCAGCGCGTCGGCGACCTCTTTGGGCATATAGGTCTCGTCGTGTTTGGCAAGGATAGTGTCGGCAGTGAAAACACCGGAACTGTTGAGCGCGCCTTCGGCGATGACGCCCTGCCCTTCGCGGAACAGATCGGGCAGCACACCCTGATAGGCGACCGGGATCTCGCTCTTGCCGTCGGTGACTTCGAAACGCACGGCGAGGCCGCCGCTGCGCACCAGGCTGCCGTCCTTGACCAGGCCGCCGAGGCGAATGCGTGTGCCAGGCCCGACATGACGTTCCACCACGTCGCTCGGCGAATTGAAGAACACGATGGAGTCGCGGAAGGCGTTGAGCATCAGCGCGACCGCGACGCCGAGCACGGCAACGCCAGAGCCGATCAGAACGAGGCGCCGTTGCCTGCGTGTCATGAATCTTGCCTTGTTGCTTTCGAAGCCGCTGCCATCAGCCGTTCAAACTCAGTTGCTTGGCGAGTTCGTCGAGCTGCTTGATCGCATCGGGGTGGTTCGCCAGCGCGCGCTTGGCATCGGCGACGGCGCCCTTGGCCTTGTCGCGATCACCAAGCACGGCGTAAGCCTGCACGAGGCGCAGCCACTCGTCCACCGTCCCGCCGCCGCTGTGCAGGCGATCAGCCAGGCGCTGCACCATGCCGCGCGCCATGTCGGCGCGCTGCTCGGCATTGAGATTTCCGCTCGCCGCAACCTCGGCCGCGCTTGGGCCCTTACTTGCAAGCTGACTTGCACCCTGATTGGAGCCCTCACCCGCGCTTTGACTCTGCCCCTGGGCAGAATCCGGCGTCGCCGTGATGCGCGCCAAAGCCGTCCGCACAAAATCGGCCCACGGCGCATCCTGCGGCGCGCCGTCGAGCAGCGCGCGCCATTTCGTCGCGGCGACGTCATGTTTGCCGGCCTGCTCGTCGGCGAGGCCGAGGAAATAACTGGCCTTGGGCTCGTGCGGATCGGCGGCGACCGCATGCTGAAAAGCGGTCAGCGCCGCGTCGGTGACGACGCCATTGGCGGCGGCGACCAGCGCTTCGCCAAACGCGGCTTCGCGCGTTGCATTGTCGCCGTTGAGCGCGATGGTCTTGCGCCAGGCCTCCGTCGCGTCATTGAAGCGGCCGAGCCGCATATAGACCGGCGCCAGCACTTCCCAGCCGGCGCCGTCATTGGGATTGGTGGCAAGATGCGCCTCGACTTGGCCGACCAGGCTTCCGATCGATTGCGATCCGATCGGCGTGTCGACGCGGGCGAAAGCCGATTGGCTCGGAATGTCCGGCGAACCAAGCGTCACATAGAGGCCGAGCCCGACCACGGGCAAGAGTACGGCAGCCACCACGGCCGCGGCGCGATGGCGGACGGCAAATCGCGGTGCCGATGGCGCAGCCTGTGCCGAGCTTTCAGCATCCGCCGCCGCCAGCAGGCGGCGCGAAATCTCGACGCGGGCCGATTCCGCTTCCGCCACGCCGATCAGACCGGCAGCCCGGTCGCGCTCGATCTCGAGAAGCTGATCCTGATAAACGAGCCGGTCGCTGCCGCCGCCGGTCGCGTCGCGCCCGCGCCCAAGCGGCCACAGCACCGCGCAAACGGCCGCGACGGTCATCAGGGCGAAAATGAGCCAAAGCATCATCGTTTCGAGGCTCGCATCAAGACATCAAAATCGGGGCAAAACGGCTTGGTTACGCGCTTAAGGACGCGGCCGGCGAAGCGCGATAGCCGAAGCCAACGACCGCAGCCCGCGCGGGCCGGTTATACATCACGGCGCGAATACGGCTGCAATGGGAACCCGAGCGCGGCAATTGGGCGCTTGCGCCAATAAGAGCGGCTCACGCCCGCGCCGTTTTGCGCTCGGCGGGAGGGGGCACGGCCTGCACCGCGACCTCGGCGGCCTTGGCCAGAAGGCCCGAATATTCGGCGCCGAAAATCGGGCGGCAGAAGCGGATCGCGGCCTCGACTGCGACTGCCGGAACGCCGGTCGCCGTCGCCGCCCGGCGCAGTGAATTCGAGCAGCATCTTGGTGCCGGTCTCGAGGATCTGCGTCAGTTCCGAAAAGGCGCGCGTGGTCACTTCGCTGGTCGCGAGCTCGGCGGCGTGATGGCGACAGATGCTGACAAATTCGACCCGCGTCCCGACCTCTTGAACGTCGAGCGGATCGAGCACCGAACCCGGGGCAATGTCCTTGTTCAGGCGCGGCCGCAATAGACGCCTCACGCTGCCCGGCGTGGTCTCGATTTCCGTCTTCAGCAAGGCGGACACGTCGTCGCGGACCGCCGTCAATTGCCGGCTCCACGGCGAGTCGAATGATACGTTTATTTCCGAACGTATCTCGCGCGCCGTGTCGTGAATGTTCTTGAGCATGGACGCGACCGGATGCCCGACTTTGATCTCGGCGCGTAATTCGGCGGTCACGTTCTCGGCTTCGCCGAGCACGATATTGACGGCGGCGGCATAAGGCGACTCGGCGACGCGCGAAGTGTCGTCGCTCTCCGCCGCGCGCGTCGCGATGCGCACGAGTTGCCACGGCGCGGCAAGCCTGTTCATCACCAGGATCAGGCAATAGACGAAGGCGTCGGCTTTGCGCGCGCCGAGCCGGTCCAAAGTGCCCTGTGTGGTCGCCGCATCGAGCAGCGTCCAAAGCGGCTCGATCTGTTCGCGTTCGAAGACGCGGAACTGGCTCGGCAGGCGCCGCGCCAAATCGGCCAGCAATTCGCGCAGCGACAGGATAGTGACGATCGTGTTGAGATCTTCGATGGCGCGCGGCGTGCCGACCTGGACGGCAAGCCGGCGGCGCGATTTCTCGTCGCCGTTGACTTCGGCGATGGCGTCGCGGATGCGCCGGATCGCGTGATCATGCAGCGTGGGGACCAGTTGATCGGCGCGGTTGCGGTCGTCAGCAAGGCGCGATTGATGTCCTCGCCGAGCGCCTTCACCTCCGCGGGGATAAGATCGCGGCCGATCCATCCCCAGATCGGCTCGAGCGAGACGCGCGCGATGCGGCCGATGCGCTTATGGTCGGCGCGGCTGTCGATCAGAAACGGCTCGAGCGGCGTGAAGAGCATGCGCGCCGCGTCGCCGATGCGAGGCACCTCCTGGGCGTCGGCCCGGATGGTGCGGCGGAGTTCCTGCAAGATCAGATCATTGCCGGCGCTCTGCTCGCCACGCAACAGATTGCGCTCGAGCTCCTGGACGAGCATCGACCGCGCCTCCGGCGTGAGCGTCCGGAGATACTCCCGCAGCCGTTCGACGGACTGTCCATCGCTCGTCATAGCCAGATTACCGTGCTGAACTGACAGTTACGGTTCTAAGCGGCGGGCGCTTAAGAAGGGGTTACGCAGAATATCGGCAATCAAGACGCACATAGGCTAATCGGCCGAATTCGGCCAAAGGCGCGGCGCCGTTACATAAAACGGGTTGAGGAGGCGGCGCCGAATCTTGGCGCCGCTTACCCCTGACCAATTTATTGGGGCGCTGCGACACAAACCGCGACCAGCGGCGCGTTGGCCGGGCTGGCAACAGGGCCGCATGACGCGCCGCGTTCGCCGAGCATTTGCGCGGCATTTCGCGTCGGCCCGCAATAGGCGGTGACCAGGATTTCGTTTTCCTGGCACTGCACCGTGCAGCCGGATGTGCAATCTGACTTGACGACCCTGACGCTGGGGCTGGGCGGGCCAGCCGGACCTTGCGGACCCGCAGTTCCGGCCGGACCGGCTGGGCCGGCAGGACCCACCGCGCCGACATCGCCCTTGGGGCCCTGCGGGCCGGCCGGGCCGGTGTCACCTTGCGGGCCTTTGCCGCAGGCAGCCAAGCCACCGGAGATGCCTGTCAACAATATGACCGTGAATGCCAAATGCGCTGCACGCATTTTCAGATTCTCCCAAAATGTCTTGAAAACGAAGTCC
Source organism: Xanthobacteraceae bacterium (assembly GCA_049677525.1). Lineage (GTDB taxonomy): Bacteria > Pseudomonadota > Alphaproteobacteria > Rhizobiales > Xanthobacteraceae > BOG-931. The sequence goes on along the minus strand of JBAUCK010000228.1, from coordinate 7,539 downwards.
TCCGCCCCGCGACAGAAGATCAGAGCATGACATAATTCACGCAACGACGACACCTGCGCAACAGCGGCACATCTGTGCCGGCGATGCAGCGGTGCGCCCTGTCGCCGTTATTCTATTGCCGTCCGTTATTCTATTGCGGTCCACGTGCCGTCGGGATTGCGACAGGCCGTGCCGCGCGCGGTCTGCGGACTGCCATCGATAAAAAGAGTCTCGGTATATTGCCGGCATGTGGCGCTGTTGGCCTGATATGCGGGCCCCGGCACGACATTGCCGTAACGCCCATCGTCGGGATTGCGCCACGCCACCGGCGCGCCTGACGGGCCGGCTTCGAGCGCCTGCATTTGCGCGGCGTAAGCGCGCCGCCTGTCCTCGTCGTCGAGCGACGCTCCAATCCGATTGCCGATCAGACCACCGACCGCGGCGCCGATCACCGTACCGGCGAGCCGGTTGCCGGCGCTGCCGCCGATCGCATTGCCGATGACGCCGCCGGCGACCGCACCCGCGGCCGTACCGCCGGCCTCCTTGGGCCCGGAATTGGCCGCGCACGCGGCAAGGCTCACGCCGATCAGCGCCGTTGCGATCGCGATCTTTGCTGACATATTTCCCCTGACGGCGCGCGGCAGCCCGGCGCCCGGCCCACAAGCTAGAAAGACAGCAAAAGGTTTTATTTGGGCAAATCTCCGGCGCGGCGGTTCCGCCACGCCGCGCCCTGGCGACCCCGCGGCGATTTGGCTAAGTTCCGCACCGGAAACGCTCACGGACAACAAGATGACCATCGCAAAATACGGCGCCGCCGGCTGTCTGCGTGGCCCGATAAAAATTGCAGCTTTGACTCTGGTGCTTGCCGGCGTCCTTGCCCGTGCGGCGTGCGCCGACGACTATCCATCGCATCCGGTCAAAATCGTGGTGCCCTTCCCCGCCGGCGGCACCGCGGACGTCGTGCCGCGCATCATCGCCGAGTGGCTGTCGCGCAAATGGGGACAGCCGGTGGTCATCGAAAATCGCACCGGGGCCGGCGGCAATATCGGCGCCGAATTCGTCGCCAAGTCGGACCCCGACGGCTACACACTGTTGTCGGCGCCGCCGCCGCCTTTGGTCATCAATCAAAATCTCTATCCGCAGCTCGGTTTCGATCCGACGCAGTTCGTGCCCATTGTCGTGATCGGACGTGTGCCGAATGCGCTCGTGGTCAATCCGGACAAAATCGCCGCCGCCACGGTGAAGGATTTCATCGCTTATGCGCAGGCCAATCCCGGCAAGGTCACCGACGCCACCCAGGGCAACGGCACCACGTCGCATCTGACCTCCGAACTGTTTCAGATGATGGCGAAGGTGAAATTGCAGAACGTGCCCTATCGCGGCTCGGCGCCGGCGTTGAACGATCTCGCCGCCGGCAGCGTCGATTGCATGTTCGACAATCTCGGCGTCTCGATGCAGTTGATCAAAGCCGGCAGGCTGAAACTCATCGCCGTGGCATCGCCGCAGCGCATGGCGAGCTTGCCCGACTTACCGACCATCGCCGAGACCCTGCCCGGCTTCGCCGCCGCGGCCTGGTACGCGATCGTTGCGCCGCCGGGCACATCGCGGGCAATCGTCAACAAGATCAACGCCGACGTCAACGAGGCCTTGCACGATCAAACCATCCTGAAAAATCTCGCCAATCTTCAGGCCGAGCCGGTCGGCGGCACGCCGCAGGCGACCGTCACCTATTTTCATCGGGAGACAGAGCTATGGAAGAATGTCATCACCTCGGCGCATGTCACACTCGACTGAGGAAGAGGAGAAACGTCATGCGCGCATTTGCGCTGGCACTCGTCGTGATCGTCGGGGTGATCGTCGGTATGAGCACAGCCCGAGCGAACGAGCTTCATGCGTCGATCACGACCACGATGGAGACGGCGATGGCCGAACTTGTGCCGACTTTCGAGCATGAGTCCGGGAACGCCGTCAGCATAAACTATGGACCATCCGGCCGCGTCGCTCGTCAATTCATCGACGGCAAGCCAGCCGACGTGATCATCATCGACAGCGATGCGATCGACGATCTGATCAAACAAGGCAAGGTATTTCCGGGCCGCACCGATCTCGCGCGCACCGGCATCGGCATTGCCATACGCAAGGGCGCGCCCAAGCCCGACGTCTCCACACCCGAAGCGCTCATGCGCGAGATTCATCACGCGCTTTGACGAGGGAGCGACACCGCCTTTGGGAACGCCCGCGCTCATCCGTGACGCCCGCTACCGCAAGAACCCGATCGAAATCCACGGCACGGCGGCGACGATCGCCGTGCCGATCACCAGCGCCAGCATATAGGCCAAGATCGGCCGCATGCCTTCGGCTGGCTCGACGCGACCGATGGCGCAGGCGGCGTAATAGCCGACGCCGAAGGGCGGCGCGAACAGGCCGATACCCATCGCCAGAATGACGACCATTGCGTAATGCACTTCGTGGATGCCGACCGCCTTGGCAATCGGAAACAACAGCGGCCCGAACAAAACAATAGCTGGAATACCTTCGAGCACCGAGCCGAGCACGACAAAGGCCACGATCGACGCCGCCATGAACGTCGCGGCGCCTCCGGGCAAGCCAATCATCGCCGCCGCCAAGGTGCGCGAGAAGCCGGACTGCGTCAGGCCCCATGCCATGCCGGTCGCCGTGCCGATGATGAAGAGAATTGCCCCCGACAGGCAGGCGGTCGAGACCAGCATCGGGCGCAGCGCCGACCAATCGAAACGGTGATAGATGAGAAGGCCGGCAATCGCGGAATAAGCGATGCCGATGGTGGAGACTTCGGTTGCGGTGGCGACGCCTTCGACCACGGCGGCCCGGATCAGGAACGGCAGCAGCAGCGCCGGCAGCGCGATGAAGAAAGCGCGCGCGATGTCGCGTTTGCTCGCGCGGCCGGATTGTTCGGTCGCCGCGTGGCGATAGCGCCAATGCACGACAAGGCACAACAGAAAGGCCAGCACGACGCCGGGCAGTAGTCCGCCGGTGAACAAAGCCGCGATAGAGACGCCGGTCACCGAGCCGATGGTGATGAGAACAAGACTCGGCGGAATGGTTTCGGTCTGCGCGCCGGTTGCCGACAACAGCGCGACCAAGTCGCCGGGCTTGGCGCCGCGCGCCTTCATTTCCGGAAACAGCACCGGCGCGACGGCGGCCATGTCGGCGGCTTTCGAGCCGGAAATGCCGGAGACGAGATACATCGCTGCCACCAGCACATAGTGCATTCCGCCGCGCACGTGACCCAAGAGGCTCGCCAGGAACGCCACCATGGCGGCCGCCATGCCGGTCATTTCGATGAGCAGGCCGAGAAAGACGAAGAGCGGCACGGCGAGAAGAATGAGATGGCTCATGCCCTCGTCCATACGGCCGACCAGAACCAACAGCGGCGTGTGCGTGCCGAGCGCGAGATAGCCGAAAATCGCAAGTCCAAACGCAAACGCGATCGGCACACCGGCAAAGACCGCCGCCGCAACAACGCCGACGAAAAAGATCAGAAGATTGAGATTGCCGAGCTTGAGAAACACCGGCCCCACGGCCCAGAACAGCGCGACGATGGCGGCAGCCGCGCCGAGCGACAATAGCAACATCGAGAGCGAGCCGGTCCTCGCCAGCCGCAGCACCGCAAAGACGATCATCAGCGCAATGCCGACGGGCATGGCGGCAGCCCGCCAGGTATCGGTGATTTCAAGCGCCGAGGTCGTGATCGGCAGTTGATAAAGCGCGTACTGATACGTCGGCCAGGCGATGAGCAAAAGGAAGGCAAGCGCCGCGCCGGTCGCAAATGTATCGAGCGCGGCGCGCCAGTGCCGCGGCAGCATGGCGACGCAAGCCGTCATGCGCATATGCTCGTCGCGGCGGAACGCAATGACCGCGCCGAGCATCGCCAGCCACAGGAACAACGTGGAGGCGAGTTCGTCCGACCAGACCAGCGGCCGGTCGAACGCATAACGCGACACCACGCCGCCGAACAGGATCAGAATTTCGGCGCCGACCAGACCCGCCGCCAAGATTTCAACGAAGGCGCCGAGCGAAGACTCAACCGCCGCGCCGAAAGAGCGCGAAGCTGCCCCGCTCTCTTTGGCAAAGGATACCGTTTGCAGCGTGCTCACCAGCGGTCACGCCAGCTTGCCGGTGGATTTCTCCAGAATGGTCCAGGCCTCATCGCCGTATTTGCCCTTCCATTCGGTATAGAAGCCGGCGGCGCGAAGCTTGTCGCGGAACGGCGCCGGATCGGGCCGGTTGAAAGCAAGGCCCTTGGCGGCGAGACTCTGCTGCAGGGTCGCGCTGAGCTCGGCGACATCCTCGCGCTCTTTCAGGCCGGCGGTGTTGACGTTCTTGGCGACGATGTCGCGCACGTCGGGCGGTAGCGCCTCCCAGGCGCGCTGGTTCGCAAGGAACCAGAAACCGTCCCACATATGATTGGTCAGCGAACAGTATTTCTGCACCTCGTAGAGCTTTGCCGTCGAAATGATCGCCAGCGGATTTTCCTCTCCGTCGACGATCTTGGTCTGCAGCGCCGAATAGACTTCATTGAAATTGATCGAGGCCGGCGCGGCATCGAGCGCCTTGAACATCGAGGTCCACAGCGGCGACGGCGGCACGCGTAGCTTCACGCCTTTGAAATCGTCCGGCGCCACGATCGGCTTGGTCGATGTCGTGGTCTGCCGGAAGCCGTTGTCCCAGATCTTCTCCATGGCGATGAGCCCTGACTTGGCGATCTGCCCGCGCACATAAGCGCCGAGATCGCCGTCCATCGCCCGCCACACCGCGTCATAGCTCGGAAACGCAAAGCCCAGGCCGTTGATCGAAGCGGCGGGAACGAGCGTCGCCAGAATAAGTCCCGAAAGCGTGAAGAACTCGACGCCGCCGGAACGGATCTGGCTCAGCGTGTCGGTATCAGAGCCAAGCTGGCTCGACGGGAAAATCTGCAGATCGAAACGGCCGCCGGTCTGGTCCTTGATCGCGGCCGCCATTTCGCGGGCGCGGACATTCATCGGATGGCTGTCGGGAAGATTGTTGGCGTATTTGTAGGTCCATTGCGCCGACTGGGCGCGCGCCAACCAAGGCGCCGCAATCATTGACGCACCCACAACACCGGTCAGAGCGATCGAAGTGCCGCTCGCAAGCAGCCGACGGCGAGACAACTGCATAAAATTCCTCCCTGGTGAGGCCGTTCTGTCCGACGGAGCTTGCGGATAAGACTACATATCGGGTGCGCCTGCGTCATCCTCGCCGAAAGGCTTAACCGCCCGGCAGCGCCAGCTCCGCGCGCAAGCCGCCGATCGGCGCGGTGCCGAGCGTGAGCACGCCGCCATAGAGGCTCGCGAGCTCGATCACGATCGAGAGACCAAGGCCCGAGCCCGGCTTGGTCTCGTCGAGGCGCTGGCCGCGCTGCGACACCTGCTCGCGTTCGGCGGGCGAAAGGCCCGGCCCGTCGTCGTCGACAATGATGCGCACGCGGCTCTTGCCGTTGCCGGCCGCCGGCTGGTCCGCCAAGACCTCGATGGCGACCCGCGACTGCGCCCATTTGCAGCTATTGTCGACGAGGTTGCCGATCATCTCCTCGAGATCCTGCTGCTCGCCGCGGAAACGCGCGTCCTTGGGCACGTCGACGTCGATGGCAATGTCGCGGGCGCGATAGAGCTTCTCCATGGTGCGCGCCAAGGCCGTCACCACCGGCGGGATTTCCACCAGCGTGCCGATGACGCTCGACCGCGCCGCAAGCCGCGCCCGTTCGAGCTGGCGCGCCACCTGGTCGCGCATGATGTCGGTTTGCTCCAAGACCTTATGCGCCAGCGGATCGTTGCCGCGGGCGGCGGCCTCGTTGACGATGACCGAAAGCGGCGTTTTCAGCGCATGCGCCAGATTGCCGACATGGGTGCGGGCGCGTTCGACGATTTCCCGATTTGCCTCGATCAGCGCATTGGTTTCGCGCGCCAGCGGCGCGATCTCGACCGGGAACTCGCCTTGCAGCCGCTCGGCGCGGCCGGAGCGGATCTCGGCCAAGCTGTCGGTGATGCGCTTGAGCGGCGCGAGCCCGAAGCGCACTTGCAGCGCCGTGGTGAGTAGCAGCGCCACAGTGAGCGCGGCAAAGGTCATGCCAATGGCACGGTCGAAACTGTTGGTCTCGTCGTCGATCTCCGACGCGTCGCCGGCGACCGAGATCAAATAACGGCCGTCGCCGCCGAGATCGATATTGCGCTCGACGATGCGCAGGTTCTGTTCTTCCGGTCCCTGCGCATAGCCCTGCCGGTATTCGGCGGCGCTCGCCGAGTGACCATCAGGCAGCCGCGGCAGATTTGAATCCCACAGCGAGCGCGAGGAATGCACTTCCGGCGTTTTGGTGTCGAGCCGCGTGACCTGCCAGTACCAGCCCGACAGCGGCAATTCGAACAAAGGCTCGCCAATCGACTGCGGGAATTTCTCGCCGCCCTCCTCCGGCGAAGCGACATCGGCCACCAGCGTGCGCAGATAGACGTCGAGACGGCGGTCGAAGGCGCGCTCGACCGCGTGACGATAAAGCGTCGACAGCGCGATGCCGGTGATGATGAGAATGACCACCGTCCAGGCGGTGGCCCAGAGGAACAGGCGAACCGCGAGCGAATTAGCGCGCATCAGGCGGCGTCAACAGATAGCCGAGACCGCGCACGGTTTGGATGACGTCGACGCCGAGTTTCTTGCGGATGCGCCCGACGAAGACTTCGATGGTGTTGGAGTCGCGGTCGAAATCCTGATCGTAGAGATGCTCGACCAGTTCGGTGCGCGACACCACGCGGCCGGTATGGTGCATCAGGTAAGACAACAGCCGGTATTCGTGCGAGGTGAGCTTGACCGGATTGCCGTCCACAGCGACCCGGCCAGTTCGGGTATCAAGGCGGACCGGCCCGCAGGTGAATTCGCTCTTGGCGTGGCCGGCCGAACGGCGCAGCAGCGCGCGCACCCGCGCCAGCACCTCTTCGAGATGAAAGGGCTTGGCCACATAATCGTCGGCGCCGGCGTCGAAGCCCTGCACCTTGTCGCTCCAGCGGTCGCGCGCGGTAAGGATGAGCACGGGCACGGCGCGGCCGGAGCGCCGCCAGGCTTCGAGCACGGAAATGCCGTCCATCTTCGGCAGGCCGATATCGAGAATCACAGCGTCGTAGGGCTCGCTCTCGCCGAGATAGTGCCCCTCCTCGCCGTCGAAGGCGCGGTCGACGACATAGCCGGCGTCGGTCAACGCCGTGGCAAGCTGCCGGTTAAGGTCGGGATCGTCTTCAACAACAAGAAGCCGCAAAGAAAGCTCCGCTTGGATCAGTGGCGCATGATCTTATCGGAAAACCGGTACCCACTTTTCCGGATCATGTTTACAGACCGCCGACGAACGTGCCTTTCACGGCGTCGACGGTCAGGCGGGCTACTTTGCCATCGCGGGCGAGGACTGTCAGCACATAGACGAGACCGTCGTTACCGCGGCATAGCCGCGCGCGGACCACGGTCCCGGGCATCCGCGCCCGGGCCGTGCGCATGGCGGCGGCCAGCGGAACGAGCTTACCG
>JBAUCK010000227.1:0-35805 GCA_049677525.1 Xanthobacteraceae bacterium | reverse complement strand
AAAGCCGGGCGCCAAAAGCGCGGAAAAGTCTGCCGCAAACGCTGCGGAGAAAGCGAAAGGCGGCCACATCTTTATCGGCATTGGCGGCTGGACCTTCGAACCGTGGCGCGGCGTGTTCTATCCGAAGGGCTTGGCGCACGCGAAGGAACTCAGCTATGCGAGCGAAAGGCTGACCTCGATCGAGGTCAACGGTACCTTCTACCGCTCGCAGACGCCGGCAACGTTCCGCAAATGGGCGGGCGAAGTTCCGGACGATTTCGTCTTCGCGCTCAAGGGCCCGCGCTTTGCCACCAACCGGCGTGTGCTCAAAGAGGCCGGCGACTCCATCAATCGGTTTCTCGATTCCGGCGTGACTGAGCTCGGCGAGCATCTCGGCCCCCTGCTCTGGCAGTTCGCGCCGACGAAAAAATTCGACCTCGCCGATTTCGGCGGCTTTCTCGAATTGTTACCAGACAGATACGACGGTCATGCGATCCGTCATGTGATCGAAGCTCGTCATGACAGTTTTTCGACGCCGGAATTCACCAACCTGCTGCGTACATTCAAAATGCCGGTCGTATTCACCGACCATGCGCGATATCCGAACATTGCCGACATCACCGGCGACTTCGTCTATGCGCGATTGCAACGCGGCAAAGACACGATCATGACGGCCTATCCGCCGCACGAGATCGACGAATGGGCCGGACGCTTACGATCATGGGCGAATGGCGGCGCACCGCACGACTTGCCGCTGGTGGAGAAGATCAAGACCGCCGCTCCATCGCAGCCGCGTGACGTTTTTGCTTACGTCATTCACGAAGGCAAAGTGCGCGCGCCGGCAGGAGCCATGGCTCTCATCGAAAAGCTGCGTTGATCGAGACGCTAAAGGCGCGGACCAGCACCCCGCAAGACGGCTTCGTGAATTGTCATCGGGCATAAGCGATGGATGTGTGACACGCTCGCCGCTCATGTCACACGCAATCCAATCGTGTCACACGCCATTAAACGATGTGACAACTGTCATCGAATGCACATGACAGCCCGACAACAGTGTCTTCGCGCATGCAACATGACGCGGGACACCGCCGCACCGCGCCGCGGAGCGTTCAATCCCGCAAAATGTCAGGATCAAAATGCCGACGGCCACGGACGTCAAGCTGCGCGTTCATCCGGCGTCACCCCAGATCGTCGTGGCCGTCTTGCGACGGAACCGTTAAGCTCAACGTCGCACAGCCAACATAGGCGCTCAATCGCGTTTATGCAAGACTGGCAATCAGTCAATCATTGTGCCGAAAAAATCGTTCCAAAAGGGTAAACAAAAGGCTGCCGTTCGATCGGCGGCGCAATTGCAGGGAGTTACCTATGACAATAAGCGGACCCCCAAGCGGCCTTCCCAGCGAACAGGACATCGCGCGTTCGGTCGCCAACGCCATTCATGCGCATTGGGGCCTGTTTCTGTTCGAGGGCATCGTGCTCATGATCCTCGGCGCCGCAGCGATCGTCGTACCGCAGATCGCCACGCTGGCCTTCACCTTGGTGATCGGCTGGGTGTTCCTGATTTCGGGCGGTGTCGGGCTCGTCACCACATTCTGGATGCGCAACGTGCCGGGCTTCTGGTGGGCGCTGGTGTCTGCCGCGGTCAGCATCGCCGCCGGTATCGTCCTGATCCGCTGGCCGATCAGCGGCACGGTATCGCTGACCTTGGTGCTAATCGCCTTCTTCATTGTCGAAGGCGTCGCCACGATCCTCTACGCGATCGAGCACAAGGCGCAATTATCCAGCCGCTGGGGCTGGATGCTGTTCAGCGGCATCGTCGACCTGATCCTGGCCGGAATTATTTTCGCCGGCCTGCCGGAATCGGCGACCTGGGCGCTCGGCCTCCTGGTCGGCATCAACATGCTGTTCGGCGGCACCGCCATGATCGGCATGGCGCTCGCGGCGCGGAACCCGGCGACTTAGGTTCCGTTCAGGCCATCATCAGGGTCCATCATCCGCTCGTCCCCGCAAAAGCGGGGACGCACGTTTATGGATATTCTCTTTGGATTCCCGTTTTCGCGGGATAAGCGGAGGTGTCTATTCCGCCGGCTGCAGCGCCTTCGTCCTCGCCTTTTCCACGCCATTGGCGAGGATGGCGATCGCGATTGCCCCGATCAGGAAGCCGAGCGCCACGACCGCGGTGACGCTGAGCACAAGGCCGAAGCCGCCGCGGGCGTGCAGGAACGCGATCATCGACACGGCGACGCCTGAAATCATGAAAGTCACGAAGTAGCGCACCGCGTACAGGCGGGCGCGCCAGGCGTCGGCGCTGTAACGGGCGAGGATCAGGTCGTTGACGGTGATCTGGCCATAGACCGCCGCCATGGTGAAGGCGAGCGCGAACAGCAGCGTCGCGCCGCTGGCATAGGCCGACCACACCACACCCGAAAACTGCATGATGGCGAGGAGCGCAAACAGAATATGCGGCGGGAAACGCTCGACCAGCCGGCCCACCGTGAGCTGCGCGACGGCGCCGCACAGGAACACCGCGGTGGTCAGGCCGCCAACCTCGATCAAAGAAATGCCGGTGATGCGCTCGTCGACGATTTTCGGCAGCGCCACCGAGATGGTGTTGAAGACGAGCCCGGCGCTGACCGCAACGAGGAGGAAGAGCGCGAAGATCACCACGGCAAGCGTCGTCGACATCGACACATCAGGCGACTTCGAGCGCGCTGCCGCGTGCCGGCTTTCCTTCGGCGCGAACGCCACATAGGCGAAGCCGGTCGCGATGCAGATCACGCCTGGCACGGCGAAAGCGCCGCGCCATGAGAACAGCGCCGTCAGCGCCGCGGTGATGCCCGCGGCAAGCGACACCCCGAGATTGCCGCAGACGCCGTTGAAGGCGAGCGTGCGGCCGCGCTGAGTCGCCGCCTCGACGATCATCGCGGTGCCGACCGGATGATAGATCGCTGCGAATACACCGAGCGCGAACAGCGCGACAGCCAGCACAGACAGCGACGGCGACAACGCCACGGCGATCAGCGACAGACCGACGCCGAAATAGAACACCGTCATCATATTGCGCCGGCTCCAGTGATCGCCGAGCCAGCCGGCCGGCAGCGAGAACAGGCCGAAGGCGACAAAGGAGGCGGTCGCGAGATAGATCAGCGTCGAATAGGAATCGCCATAGATCGCCTGCAGCGCGATGACCACGGTCGGATAAATCAGGATCACAAAGTGATCGATGGCATGCGCCCAATTGATGAAGCCGATCGAAAGCCGCCGATTGGCCAAATCGGTGGCGGCATCATCGATTACAGCCTTTTGGGCTGATGGCGCGGCTGTTGTCGTGACTGTCATTGTTCGATTCCCGAGCGATCGGAGGCCTTTATACAGGGCTCGGGGAAGCCGGCATATCCGTTTGGTGCAGGGCAGACCGGCGCATCGGGGAGCCCCTCGCCTCGTCTTCTGGTTTCGCAGCCATTCTCACGCCTTGTCTGCTCCCCAGTCTGCTCCCTTGCCGGCTCCCGGCGTTCGTTATAGTCGCTTGCGGCTAACGATCACTTCGGTGGTGCCCGAACTATGCCGAGAGGACAACGTGACCGCGACTGCCACAGCTCCTGCTGAAATCCGCAAAAGCAGCCCGTGGTGGACCCAGCTCTGGATTTGGGTGCTGATCGCCATGGCGCTCGGCATCGCGCTCGGAGTCTGGGCGCCCGACACCGCGGCCAAGATGGGCCCGCTCGGCGACGCCTTTATCAAATTAATCAGAATGCTGATCGCGCCGATCATCTTCTGCACGGTGGTGACCGGCATCGCGCATATGGCCGATATGGCACGCGTCGGCCGCGTCGCCATCAAGGCCATCGTCTATTTCGAAGTGATGACCACCGTAGCGCTGATCATCGGGCTGGTCGCGGTGAACATTCTCAAGCCCGGCGTCGGCATGAATATCGACGTCTCGACGCTCGATGCGCACGCGGTCGATCCCTACGTCAAGCTCACCCACGAAGTCGGCGCTGTGCCGTTTCTGATGAACATCATTCCGAACTCGTTCGTGAGCGCCTTTACCGACGGCAATATTCTGCAAGTGCTGTTCATCGCCATCCTGTCCGGCCTTGCGCTGGTCTGGATCGGCGAACGCGCCAAGCCGCTGGTCGACATCATCGAGATCGTCGCCAAGATGGTGTTCGTCATCGTCGGCATCATCATGTGGACGGCGCCGTTTGGCGCTTTCGGCGCCATCGCGTTTACGGTCGGCAAATTCGGCATCGGCTCGCTTGCCTCGCTCGGCGAGCTGTTGCTCGGCTTCTACGCGACCTGCATCATCTTCATCGCCATCGGGCTTGGTCCGGTGGCGCGGCTGTGCGGTTTCAGCCTTCTCAAGCTCATCCGCTACATCAAGGAAGAGCTTCTGATCTGCATCGCCACCACGTCCTCGGAAACCGTGCTGCCGCGCATCATCGACAAGCTCGAGCGGCTCGGCTGCGAAAAGAGCGTGGTCGGGCTCGTGGTGCCGACCGGCTACTCCTTCAATCTCGACGGCACCTGTCTTTATCTCGCGACCGCCGCCGTGTTCCTGGCGCAAGCCACCAACACGCCGCTCGATATCTGGCACCAGATCGGCTTGTTGTTGATCTTGCTCGTCACCTCAAAGGGCGCGGCCGGCGTGGCCGGCGCCGCCTTTGTCGTACTGGCGGCAACGCTCGGCGCCGAGAGCAGCATTCCGGTGGCGAGCGTGGCGCTGGTGCTCGGCATTCACCGCCTGATGTCGCAGGGGCTCACGCCGACCAACCTGCTCGGCAATACGGTCGCGACGATTGCGATGGCGAAATGGGAGGGCGCGCTCGACGAAAAACGCTTGCAACAAGGCCTCGATACGGGCAGCTAAAACAAAAAACATCTGGAAAGAAGAACACATGGCAGGCCGTCATTGGATTATTGATGCATCGCTAGCTTTGGCGCTGTGCAGCGTCGCTATGCCCGCGCATGCGCAGGACTTTCCGACGCATCCCGTGCGCATCATCACCGATTCGGCGCCCGGGAGCGCCATCGACGTGCCGGTGCGGATCATCGCCGACGGCTTGAGCAAGATCTGGGGCCAGCAGGCTGTCGTCATCAATCAACCCGGCGCCGGCGGCGCCATCGCGGTGCGCAGCGGTGAAACGGCGTCGCCTGACGGCTATACGTTTGGCGTCGCGGCCGCTTCTGCTTTCGTGACGCTTCCCGGCGCTGCCGACAATCTGCCGGTCCAGGTGCCGAAGGATTATGTGCCGGTCGGGTATCTGGGCGGCGCGCCGATGTTCATCACCGCAGCGCCGTGGCTCGGCATCAAGACGCTCCCCGACTTGATCGCGCTCGCCAAGCAAAAGCCCGGCGACGTGAGCTATGGCGTCAACGGCATCGGCCGCTTGACCCACCTCACCGGCGAATTGCTGCAAAGCCGCGCCGGCATCAAGCTCCTGATGGTGCCCTATTCCGGCGGCACCGCGCAGATCATCAATGACATGATGGGCAAGCGGGTCGGCCTCGTGCTCGACGCCTATTCGGGTATTGCCGGCGCGGTGGATGCCGGCAACGCCGTGCCGCTTGCGGTCGGCTCGGCAAGCCGGCTTGCGGTGTCGCCGGACCTGCCGACGGTCGCCGAGACGCTGCCGGGATTCGAAGCTGTCGGCTGGCAGGTGCTGATGGCGCCGCCCGGCACGCCGGACGCGATCATTCAGAAGGTCAATGCCGACGTCATCCAGGCGATGAGCGATCCGGAGGCCAAGAAGAAGCTCGCCGCTCTCGGCCGCGATGATCGCAGCATGTCGGCGTCCCAGACGCTGGCTTTCATTCAAAGCGAGCAACAGAAATGGGCGCCGATCGTGCAGCAGATCGGCCCGGTGAAGTGATCGTGGAGCGCGCCTGACCCCAGCAAAGTCTGTCGACAGCGTAACGCGCACAGCTGAATGTTTGGCATGTCAGCCATCGCATCAACGCGGCCCCGCATCGTTGACAAGGTTAGGTGCGGCTGTAACCTTTTTACCGGGACAAAGCGATCCCTCGCCGCCACGCGATAGAAGACAATAAGGCGGCGATCCCGGGAGGGGCCCCATGACTATCTCAGTTCCGCAGGACCGGACTCGTCCTGGCGTGGCCGAATTGGCTGTGCCAACGCGCGTGCGCTGGACTTACGTCGCGCCGACGCTCTTGACCTTCTGGATCATCTCCATGCTGGACAAGAGCAACATCTCGCTGGTCATCGCCGATCCGCAATTCCTCAGCGAGATGCAGCTTGGCGGCGAAACCCAACTGCTCGGCTGGCTCGCCGGCAGCATGTTCATCTCTTACAGCCTCGCGGCCCCGTTATGGGGCTGGGCGGTGATGCGCTACGGACCGCGCCACGCCATCATGGCGAGCCTCGTTATCTGGGCGCTGACATGTTTCTGGTCCGCCCTGTCGCAGAGCTACGGCGTGCTGCTCGCGTCGCGCATCGGATTGGGTATCGGCGAAGCCGCCTGTTATCCTGTCACACTCGCTTTGGTGGCCAACTGGTTTGCGCTGCGCGAGCGCGGCAAAGCGACCGCTTATTGGTGGATCGGCACCATGATCGGGCCGATGCTCACCGGAGTGATCGTAACCGGGCTGATTGTTGCGACCGGCTGGCGCGGCCAGTTCTGGGCCATGGGCCTTCTCGCGCTCGCGCTGCCTTTGCCCATGATCTGGTTCCTGGTACGCGACAAACCCGAGCAGCACCCGGCCGTCAACGCCGCTGAGATCAAAGTAGCGCAGTCCGGCGCCATCGAGCAGAACAATGACGCGCCGGGCCGCATTCTCAAGGGCGTCAGCAGTGTCTGGCGCAATTATCGCTTCTGGCTGATGGTGCTTGCCATCTCGTGCAACGCGATCTTCTTCTGGGGCTGGTCGATCTGGCTGCCGACCTATCTGCGCACCGCGCGACATTTTGCCTTCAGCACCTCCGGCTATCTGACATTCGTCATCTATGGCTTCGCAGTCGCGACCATCCTGGTCATCGGCCATGTCTCGGATCGCGTCTTTCGCCGCGCTCCGTTCGCGGGTCTCGGCTGGGCATCGGCCGCGGTGTTCCTGATGGCCGCGGCGCTTGCGCCCTCTACGACATGGAGCGTTATCCTGATGATCTGTGCGTTATGCGCGCAGCAGGTCGGCATATCGTGCGCCGAAATGCTGATGCACAGTGTCATCGGCACGGCCGACATGGGCAAGTCGCAAGGCGTGCGCGCACTCTTGACGCAAATGATGGGCGCGCTGTCGCCGGTGATGATCGGCTATATCCTCGCCTATTCGGGGGGCGGCTTTGTGGCGCCGTTCGCGGTGCTCTCGGTGGCCGTCGTGATCTCCGCCGGCTGCATGATCGCGCTCACCAAAGAAGGATTTTGAAATGGCAATATCGGAAATGACGCGTTTGCCGAGCATGACCGTCGGCGGCGTGCAGGTGCATGGCTTGAGCGACGGCACGCTGCCGACCGCGCTCGACAAAGTCGTCGACATGGACCCCGCGCAGGCGCACAAGCTCGTCGGCGAGACCGACGACACCGGCACTTTTTCAATTCCGGTGAACAATTTCGTCATCTGCCGCGGCGACAAGGTGATCATGATCGATGCCGGCGCCGGCAATACAATGTATCCGACGCTCGGCAGGCTGCCGGCCAATCTGCGTGCCGCGGGCATCGATCCGAAAGCCATCACCCATATCGTCATCACGCACTTGCACGGCGATCACGCCAACGGGCTGGTCGACGATGCCGGCGATCCGCACTACCCCAATGCCGAGATCGTGGTGCACGAGACCGAAGCCGATTTCTGGATGGCGGCAGACCGCGCCGGCGATCTCGACAAGGTCAAGGCCAACCGCGCCCGCACCAAGATCAACCTCAAGCCTTATCTCGACCGCATCCACCGCGTCCGCGGCAGCGAGGCCTATCTCGGTTTTGTACCGGTGCTCGCACCCGGCCACACGCCGGGCCATACCTGTTGGCTCCTGTCAGCGCCCGGCGGCGGCTTCATGGCGCTCGGCGACGTCATTCATGTGTCCGCCATCCAGGTCTCGCATCCCGACGCTGGCATGATCTACGACCTCGACAAGGATCAGGCGGTAAGGTCGCGCAAGCGTATCCTCGACATGGCCGCGAGCGAGCACTTCGCCATCGCCGGCGCCCACGTCGACGCGCCCGGATTCGGCTACATCACGCGCAAGGGCGCGGCCTTCGCCTTCGAGCCCGCCGGCTAGAGCGGAAAAGATCGCCCCCAAACGAAAATTCAGGCAGTGGAAATGACAGTGAACGGTTACGACTACATCATCGTCGGGGCAGGCTCGGCAGGCTGCGTACTGGCAAACCGGCTGAGCGAAGACGGCGACACGAATGTCCTGCTCATTGAAGCCGGCGGCCGCGATTGGCATCCCTATATTCATATTCCGCTCGGCATGGGCCGCATGCACGACGCCGCCATGTTTGACTGGGGTTACGAGACCGATCCCGAGCCCAATCTCAACAATCGCCGTATCGAGGCGATGCGCGGCAAGGTCTTGGGCGGCTCGTCGTCGATCAACGTCATGGCCTACACCCGCGGCAATCGCGGCGACTACGACCGCTGGGCGCAAAAGGGCGCACGCGGTTGGTCCTATGCCGATGTGCTGCCGTACTTCCAACGCAACGAGACGTTCGAAAAGGGCGCCAATCCGTGGCGCGGCGGCAACGGACCGCTCGGCACCGAGTTTGCCAGGACGCACGACCCGCTCTACGAGGCCTGGATCGCTGCGGGAGAAGCCGCCGGCTATCCGTTCAACCCGGACTATAACGGCAAGCAGCAGGAAGGTTTCGGCCGCGGCCAATACACCATCCGCTACGGCCGGCGCTCGTCATCCGCAAATGCCTTCCTCAAGCCGGCGCGCGGACGCAAGAATCTCACCGTTGCGGTGAACGCCCAGACCACCCGCGTGACATTCGACGGCACGCGCGCCACCGGCGTCGATTATGTCCAGAACGGCGCGACTGTGCATGCGGCAGCGGGCCGCGAGGTGATCCTTGCCGCCGGCACTTTCAATTCGCCGCAACTCCTGATGCTGTCCGGGATCGGCCCGGCCGCGCATCTGCGCGAATTCGGCATCAAGCCCGTGGCCGATCTGCCGGTCGGCCGTAATCTGCAAGACCATCTCGGCGCCTACATGACTTACCGCCGCAAACAGCCCGGCACATTCCACGGCGAGATGCGGTTCGACCGCATGGCAGTGAGCATGATCCGCGCCTACCTGTTTGGCAGCGGCCCGGGCACTGTCGTGCCGGGCGGCCTACACGCCTTCGTCAAGACGCGGCCCGAGCTCGCAGTGCCCGACATCGAGTTCATGTTCCGCGGCACAGCGGCCAAACCGCATCTATGGCTTCCGCTGGTTCGTCCCGCCTTTGTCGACGGCTTCGGTATCCGGCCGACGCTGCTGCACCCCGACAGCCGCGGTGAAGTGTTGCTCGGCTCGGCCGATCCGCTGGCCCCGCCGCGCATCGTCTATCGTTTCTTCACGGCGCCGAACGATCTGCCGACGCTGCGCGAAGGGTTCAAACGCGCACGCGAGGTCGCGTTCCAGAACGCGATGGATCCCTATCGCGACGAAGAGATCAATCCGGGGCTCGTGGTAAAGACCAATGCCGAAATCGATGCCTGGATCAAGAGGACCGTCATCACCGCCCACCATCCCTGCGGCACCTGCGCGATCGGCCAAGACGGTGTTGTCGATTCCGATCTGAAAGTGCACGGTATCGAAGGCTTGCGGGTCTGTGACGCAGCGGCAATGCCGGATCTCGTCTCCGCGCATATCAACGCCTGCGTGCTGATGATGGCGGAGAAAGGCGCTGACCTCATTCGCGGTCGCCCGGCGCTGCCGCAGGCCGAGGCTGCGTAGCGCGCTATATTTTTCGTTGGAGCATGATCTTTTCCGAAAACCGGTTTCCACTTTTCGGGATCTTGCTCTAGCCCTTCTCGTCACAGGCCCAGGCGCGGATGACGCAATCGTGGCCGCCATATTCGGCGCAGCGGCGCACCGAGATATTTTCGGCTTTGCCGAGATGGGAATCGATGGCCCAGCCGAACGAGCCGCAGGGATTCTTGGCATCGACCGACATCGCGGCGCAGGCGCGATGCAAAGTGCCGACGATCCGGTATTTGCCGCTTGAGCATTTGCGCATCGCCGCGGTGCGCGCGCTGGCCTCCGTCGTATAATCGAAGCCATAGCCGTAAGCGCCGCAAATGCGGCGATCGTGGCCGTCAAAAGCGCAATACCTATCGCCATAACGGCGACGCACCGCCCGATTTTCGGCATGTACTTCCCTTCCCCAAAGGCCGGGCGATCGCTAGCCGGGAAGGGTTTCGAGTTGGTGAATAAAGGAATGTCCGAGGCCGCTAGAGCGAAATTGTTTCAGATTGAAAATCAATCGTCGCTCTAGCATTTTGAGTGAGCATGATCTTTTCGGAAAACCGGTTTTCCACTTTTCCGGATCATGCTCTAGGCGTCCGCGACGGCCCTGGTTTTTTCCAGCTCGGCCTTCACCGCTGCAAATGCTTCCGGCGTATCGACATCGGTGAGCGCTGCAGTGCCGTCGACCGGCACTTCGGCGACGGCCTCGGCATAACGGCCGATCAGATAGCGGGCGCCGATATCGCCTTCGACCGTCATGAGGTCGGCAAAGAAGCGCCGGGACCACACCGCGGGATTGCCGCGCTTGCCCTCGATCACCGGCACCGCGATGAGCGCGCCTTTGTCCGGATCGATGGCGCCGATCAGCCGGTCGATCAAGGCGGCGTCGACCTGCGGCATGTCGCCGAGGCAGACGATGGCGCCGTCGATGTTCGGCTGCAGCGCGGCGATGCCGGCTTTCAGCGAGGTGCCGAGCCCGTCGGCAAAACGTGGATTGTGCACGAACTGCACCGGCAGACCCGATAGCGCCGCTTCGACGCGCTCGCGCTGATGGCCGGTGACGACCAGCACCGGCCGCGCCCGCGAGGCGAGCACCTGCTCGGCCACCATGCGAATGAGCGGCTTGGCCTTGATCTCGGCGAGGAGCTTGTTGGGACCGCCCATGCGGCTCGAACGGCCGGCGCCGAGCACAATGGCGGCAATCGCAGGACTGGAATCATGACCGGAAGGGAGCGGTTCGTCGCGCGGCTGCGGCCGCGTTACGATTTCCATCAGCAAGCCGCCGACGCCGAGCCCGGTAATGTCCTCGCGCGGCACCGGTAGCCCGGCGAGAAGCCGCATCAGCACCCAGTCGAAACCGTTTTCCTTCGGACTCCGCGCACAGCCCGGCGCACCGATCACTGGGCGGCCGGCGGCTGCGCCGATCATCATCAGATTGCCGGGATCGACCGGCATGCCGAAATGCTCCACGGTGCCCCCGATTTCCTCAAGCGCCGCCGGGATGACATCGCGGCGGTCGGCGATCGCGGAGGCGCCGAATACGATGGCGAGCTCCGCACCGGCCTTGAGCACTTCGTCGAGCGCCTTGGCGAGGGCCGCGCGATCATGTGGCACCCGCCGTTCGGCGATGATCGTGGCGCCGGCAGGCGCCAGCCGTTCGGCAGTAATCTTCAGCGTCTTGTCGATCACCTTGGCGGCAAGCCCCGGCAGCAGCGTCGACACCACGCCGACCTTGCGAATGCGATAAGGCGCAACCCGCAGCAGCGGCGACTTGGCGCCGGCGACCGCGGCGTCGCGCGCCGATTTGGCCACGCCGAACGGAATGATCTTCACCGTCGCGATCATCTCGCCGGCCACCACCGGCTTATAGGCCGATAGCGTCGCGAAGGTGATCGCTTCGTCGACACGGTTGAGCCGATCAACGGCGTCCTTGTCGATGACGAGCACGCCCGCGGATTGCGCGAACAGATTGGCGCGGCCGGTGAAAGCCCTGTCGACATGCACGCCCTGCCCGGCCACGGCCTTGGCGATATCGGCGGCGGCGACGTCCTCGGAGACATCGTTGGCTTCGAGCCGCGCAACGACAATCTCCTTGATGCCGGCGTCCTCAAGCGCCGCAACTTCAGCCGGACCGATCAGCGTGCCTTTCTTGAGCACCAGCGATCCCTGGCGGATCGTGTGCACGGCGGTGGCGCCGACGGCGTTCTTGGGCGCGACCGCACCGAATTTCATGACGCGGCCTTTATGGCGGGTTCTGCATCCGCCTCTTCGCGCAGCCGCTCCGTGATCTGCGCCATGATCGCGACCGCGATTTCGGCCGGCGACACCGCGCCGATATCGAGCCCGATCGGTGCGTGGATGCGCGCGACACTGGCATCGGACACGCCTTGCTGCTTGAACCGTTCGACGCGCCGGGCATGCGTTTTGCGCGAGCCGAGTGCGCCGATATAGAAGCAGTCGCGCGCCAGCGCATGGATCAGCGCCGGATCGTCGATCTTCGGATCATGCGTGAGCGCGACAAAAGCCGTGTAGCGATCGACATTAAGCGGCGGCAGCGCCACGTCCGGCCATTGCGCGACGATCTTCGAATCGGGAAAACGCTCTGCCGAAGCGAACGCCGTGCGCGGATCGACGATGGTCACATCGTAGTCGAGGAGCTTGCCGATCGGCGCCAGCGCCTGGCTGATATGCACGGCGCCGATGATGACGAGCTGCGGCGCCGGTACATGGACCGTGAGGAAGACTTTGCCTTCCGCCGTATCTTCCAAGCCGCTCTTGCCGGTGCGCAGATGCTCGGCGACGACCGCGCGCAGCGCATCCTTGGGCGCGTCGGTCGCCTTGACGAGGCGCTGCTGGCCGCTCTCGACGTTGGTGACGACGACAGCGGCGCGGCGCGCGGCGCGCTCGGTATTCAACGCAGTGAGGATGTCGAGTTTCATGGCGGTGAACTTACTCCACCTTCTCGACGAAAACCCTGATCCTGCCGCCGCACGATAGGCCGACCTTCCAGGCGGTTTCGTCGGCAACGCCGAATTCCAGCATTTTCGGCTGGCCGCTTTCGATCACATCGAGCGCCTCGGTGACCACGGCGCCTTCGACGCAGCCGCCCGACACCGAGCCGAGGAAATTGCCTTCGTCGTCGATGACGAGGTTCGACCCGACCGGGCGCGGCGCCGAGCCCCAGGTCTCGACCACGGTCGCGAGCGCAACATCGCGGCCCTTTTTGCGCCAGTCCTCGGCGGCTTTGAGGATGTCGTTGTCATTTGAGAGCATGATCTGCCTCCATTTCCACCGCTATATCCCATCGGACATAGCGTTATATACCATCGAATATAATGCCAATATAAGGCGTCAGGCAACCTTTTGCATCCACGCTTTAGGGTCTGCGGCCTTGCCGCCGGCCCGCAGGTCGGCGACCAGGGCGGCGATGGATTCCAGGTTATGGATCGGGCGGAATTCATCGACATAGGGCAGCATGGTTTTGATGCCCCTCGCGCGCGCCTCAAAGCCCTCGAAGCGCAACAGCGGGTTGAGCCAGACCAGGCTCCGGCAGGAGCGGTGCAGCCGGTCGATTTCGAAGGCGAGCGTATCGTCGGCGTCGCGTTCGAGTCCGTCGGTGATCAGAAGCACGATGGCGCCCTGGGTGAGAACGCGCCGTGCCCACAGCTTGTTGAAGGCGTGCAACGACGAGGCAATGCGCGTACCGCCCGACCAGTCGGCGACGCAGGCCGAGCAGGCGGCAAGCGCGTCGTCGGGATCGCGCTCGCGCAAGGCGCGCGTCACATTGGTGAGCCGCGTGCCGAACAAAAACGTACTCACGCGCCGCCGCTTTTCCGTCAGCGCGTGCAGGAAATGCAGGAAGATGCGGCTGTACTGGCTCATCGATCCCGATATATCGAGCAACGCCACGATCGGCGGCGGCTTCAATTTCGGGCCGATGAAGCGCAGATCGATGAAGTCGCCGCCGCCCTTCATACTGGCGCGCAAGGTACGGCGGATATCGATCAGATGGCCGCGCACATGCGGTTTGAGCCGGCGCGTGCGCACTTGCGCGAACGGCATCACGAGCTTTTTCATCGCCTCTTTTGCCGCGGCGATTTCGGCTGACGTCATCTGGGCAAAATCCTTGCGCTGCAGGATTTCGCGATCCGACACCGTCATGCGCGCATCGAGCTCGATCTCTTGTTCTTTCTTGAGCTTGTCGTCGAGGCCGGAGAACAGCGCCTCATGCACGCGCGTGGCGCCGGCCTGCGGCGCATGCGGCTCGGTCGGCGGCGCCTGCGGCAGCATCATCGCCATCAGCTGATCGATATAGCAACGGCGGCGGAAGAAGATGCGGAACGCCTGATCGAACAGCACCGAATGCTCGTGCCGCTTCACAAAGACCGCATGCAGCGTCCAGTAAAAGTCGTCGCGCGTGCCGACGCCCGCCGCCTTCACCGCTTCGAGCGCATCGAGCACCGCGCCCGGCCCGACCGGAATGCCGGCGGCGCGCAGTGCGCGCGCGAAGTAGACGATGTTCTCGGCGAGACGGCCGTTGGTTTCTGTCATTTGATTTCCCAACCGCTCGTCACCGCGAAGGCCCAGACCGGACTCCCACTTGCGCGGGAACGAGCGGAGTTGAATCTACTCCGCCGCCCTCAGCTCCGACTTCACGTCGTCGAGCAGCTCCTTGACCTTCGAGCCTTCGAGCTTGGCGATGTCGTCTTGGTATTTCAGCAGCACGCCGAGCGTGTCGGATACGGTCGCCGGATCGAGCGCGACCGCGTCGAGCTCGGACAGAGCGCCGGCCCAATCCAGCGTCTCGGCGACGCCTGGCGACTTGAACAGATCCTGCTTGCGCAGCGCCTGCACGAAAGCCACGACCTGCTCGGAGAGTTTTTTGCTGACGCCAGGCACCTTGGCACGCACGATGGCGAGCTCACGCTCGGCGGTCGGATAGCCGACCCAGTGATAGAGACAGCGGCGCTTGAGTGCGTCATGCACTTCACGGGTGCGGTTCGAGGTCATGACCACGATCGGCGGCTGTGCCGCTTTTACCGTGCCCATTTCCGGAATGGTGACCTGAAAGTCGGCCAGCACTTCAAGCAAGAAAGCTTCGAAGGCTTCATCAGTGCGATCGATTTCATCGATCAGGAGCACCGGCGCGCCGGCGGTATCGGGCTCGAGCGCCTGCAACAGCGGCCGCTTGATCAGAAACCGTTCCGAGAACACGTCGTGTTCGAGCCGCGTGCGGTCGCGATCGCCCTCGGCCTCAGCGACGCGGATGGCGATCATCTGCGCGGCGTAATTCCACTCATAGACCGCAGCGGCGACATCGAGGCCCTCGTAGCATTGCAGCCGGATCAGCCGCCGCCCGAGCGTCGAGGCCAGCACCTTGGCGATCTCGGTCTTGCCGACGCCCGCCTCGCCTTCGAGGAAAATCGGCCGGCCCATTTTTAGCGCTAGAAACAGCACGGTGCCGAGCGAGCGGTCGGCCAGATATTCGCCCTCGGCGAGGAGATCGACAGTGGCATCAATGGAAGCGGGCAACGGGCGGGGCGACGTGGTCATGGCAGCCTTGGTCATGCCAGCAATGTAGTCATCGCCGCAGGATTTGTCCCGCCATCCGGACCAATCCTGCGGATATAGCAAACAAGCATTTCTGTCGCTTTTGGCCTATTTCCCGATCGCTTCCGCCACCGCGCGGCGGGCCAGAACGCCGACCAAATGGGCGCGATATTCGGCGCTGCCGTGGATGTCGGAATTCATGCCGTCGGCCGGGATGGTCATGCCTTCGAGCGATTTCGGCGAGAAGCGTTTCTTCAGCGCCTCCTCGAACGAGGTCACGCGGAACACGCCGTTCGAGCCGGCGCCGGTGACGGCGACGCGGATCTCGCTGCCGCGCTTGGCGACGAACACGCCAACCAGCGCGAAACGCGACGCCTGATTGCGGAATTTCTGATAGGCCGCTTTCTTCGGGATCGGGAAACTCACCTTGGTGATGATCTCGGTCGGCTCGAGCACGGTCGAGAACATGCCGGTGAAGAAATCGTCGGCCTTGATGCGGCGCTTGTTGGTGATGATGGTGGCGCCGAGACCGAGGCAGGCGGCCGGATAATCGGCATTCGGATCGTTGTTGGCGACCGAGCCGCCGATGGTGCCGCGATGGCGCACCGCCGGATCGCCGATCATGCCGGCGAGCTTCGCCAGCACCGGCACTTCTTGCTGCACGACCGGCGAGGCGTTCACTTCGTAATGCCGGGTCATGGCGCCGACGGTCAGCGAGCGGCCGCTCAGCTCGATGCCGCTCAAGCCCTCGATCAGCGTCATGTCGACGATCTGCGGCGGCCCGGCGAGGCGCAGCTTCATCGTCGGCAGCAGCGTCTGGCCGCCGGCAAGGAGTTTCGCCTCCTCATTCTTCGTCAATAGACCGGCCGCCTGCCGCACTGTCTGCGGCCGATGGAAAGTGAAAGCGTACATCGCAAGCCTCCGTTGATCTCAAGCTCTCGCCGTCTCAAGCGAGATGAATGTCCTCATGCCGCGTGCGGCATCTTGTCTGATTTCTGCAGCGCCGCCCACACCGTTTGCGGCGTGGCCGGCATGGCGAGCAGTTCGGTGCTGATGGCGTCGGTGATGGCGTTGATGACCGCGGCCGGCGCCGCGATCGCGCCGGCCTCGCCGCAGCCCTTGATGCCGAGCGGATTGGACGGGCATTTGGTCACGGTTGTATCGACCTTCAGCGACGGCAGGTGATCGGCGCGCGGCATGCAATAGTCCATGAACGAGCCGGTCACGAGCTGGCCGTCCTTGTCGTAGATCGCGCCCTCGCACAAAGCCTGGCCGACGCCCTGTGCGATGCCGCCATGGACCTGGCCCTCGACGATCATCGGATTGATGACGACGCCGAAATCGTCGACCGCCGTCCAGGCCACGATCTCGGTGGTGCCGGTGTCGGTATCGACCTCGACTTCGCAGATATGGCAGCCGGCCGGGAATGTGAAATTGATCGGATCGTAGAACGCGGCTTCCATCAGGCCGGGCTCGAGCTCCTGGCCGGAGAATTTGTGCGCGATATAGGCGTTGAGCGTGACGTCATTCCAGGCCGCGGTCTTGTCGGTGCCGGCGACGCTGAACTTGCCGTCCTTGAACTCGATGTCGCCTTCGGCGGCTTCGAGCATGTAGGCGGCGACTTTCTTGGCCTTGGCTTCGACCTTGTCGAGCGCCTTGACCAGCGCCGACATGCCGACGGCGCCGGAGCGCGAGCCGTAGGTGCCCATGCCGAACTGCACCTTGTCGGTATCGCCGTGCACGACTGAAATATTGTCGATCGGAATGCCGAGCCGTTCCGAAACAACCTGCGCGAAGGTCGTCTCGTGGCCCTGCCCGTGCGCGTGACTGCCAGTGAGCACTTCCACCGAGCCGGTCGGATTGACCCGCACTTCGGCGGATTCCCATAAGCCGACGCCGGCGCCGAGCGAGCCGACCGCTTGCGACGGCGCAATGCCGCAGGCCTCGATATAAGTCGATAGACCGATGCCGCGCAGCTTGCCGTGGCGCGCGGCTTCACGCTTGCGCTTGGCGAAGCCTTTGTAATCGGCAAGCTCCATCGCCTTCTTCAGCGAGGCGTTATAGTCGCCGGCGTCATAGTTCATGATCACCGGCGTCTGGTGCGGGAATTTGTTGATGAAATTCTTGCCCCGCAGATCGGCCGGGTCTTGTCCCAATTCGCGGGCGCCGACTTCGACGAGCCGCTCGACCACGAAGGTCGCTTCCGGGCGGCCTGCGCCGCGATAGGCGTCGACCGGCGCGGTATTGGTATAGACCGCGTCGACCTCGCAGTAGATTTGCGGGATCTCGTACTGACCCGACAGCAGCGTGGCATAGAGATAAGTCGGCACCGACGACGAGAAGGTCGACATATAGGCGCCGAGATTGGCGATTGTCCGGACGCGCAGTGCCAGAATCTTGCCGTCGCCGTCGAAGGCCATTTCGGCATGGGTGACGTGATCGCGGCCATGCGCGTCGGCGAGAAAAGCTTCCGAGCGATCGGCGACCCATTTCACCGGCCGGCCGACGCGCTTTGACGCCCACAGCGCCACGACCTCTTCCGGATAGATGAAAATCTTCGAGCCGAAACCGCCGCCGACATCGGGCGCGATGACGCGGAGTTTGTGCTCTGGCGCCATGCCGACAAAGGCGGCGATGACAAGCCGCGCCACGTGCGGGTTCTGCGTCGTATTCCACAAAGTGAACGTCCCGGTGCCGGAATCATATTCGCCGATCGCGGCGCGCGGCTCGATGGCGTTGGGCACCAGGCGATTGTTGACGATGTCGAGCTTGGTGACGTGCTTGGCGGATTTGAATGCGGCATCGGCCGCTTTGGCGTCGCCGAGACTCCATTGATAGATCGTATTCTTCGGCGCGACGTCGTGGATCAACGGCGCGCCTTGCTTTTGCGCCGCGGCCGGATCGGCGACGGCGGGCAGCACAGCGTAGTCGACTTGCACCTTTTCCGCGGCATCGCGCGCCTGCGCCAGCGTCTCACCGATCGCGACGGCGACCGCATCGCCGACATGGCAGGCTTTGCCGTTGGCGAGCACGGGATGCGCCGCCATTTTCATCGGCGAGCCGTCCTTGGAATGGATCATCCAGCCGCAGATCAGATCGCCGATCTTGTCGCCGGCGAGTTGCGCGCCGGTGAGCACCGCGAGCACCCCCGGCATGGCGGACGCGGCCTTCACGTCGATCGCCTTGATCGTTGCATGGGCATGCGGCGAGCGGACGAAATATGCGAAAGCCTGGCCCGGCCGGTTGATGTCGTCGGTATAGTGGCCCGTGCCGGTGATGAAGCGGCGATCTTCCTTGCGGCGCACCGCGGCGCCGATCCCGGTCGCACTCATGACGCAGCACTCATGGCCTTGCCTCCCGGTTGCGCTCCTCGACGAAGTCTTCTTGTTACTCAGCAGCCTTGCTTGTCGGACCCGTGCTCGGACTCATGCCTTTCATCGCGCGCGCGCCGGCGGCGATCGCCTTGACGATGTTGTGGTAGCCGGTGCAACGGCAGATGTTGCCTTCGAGCTCTTCGCGGATGGTGCGGTCGTCGAGCTCGTTGCCCTTGCGGCGGACCATATCTACGGCGGTCATGATCATACCCGGCGTGCAATAGCCGCACTGCAAGCCGTGATTTTCGCGGAACGCCTCCTGCATCGGATGCAGCGGCCCATCCGGCGCGGCAAGACCTTCGATGGTCAGCACATCGGCGCCTTCAAGCGCCAGCGCCAGCGCCGTGCACGACTTGATCGCCACGCCGTTGACGTGAACGACACAGGCGCCGCATTGCGAGGTGTCGCAGCCGACATGCGTGCCGGTGAGCCGCAGATGCTCGCGCAGGAATTGCACCAGCAACGTGCGCGCATCGATTTCGCCTGTGACGGGCTTGCCGTTCACGGTCATCGAAACGGCGACCGTCTGGGCTCCCTTTTGGGCTGCCATGGTGGCTTCCTCCTCGAAAAATTCCGGTCAAATGGCGCGATTCGCCGGCAAATCTCGGTCACCGGCCAAGTTTGGGGGCAAAATCGGGGCGTTTTCGCCGTTTTTCGTACCCTTTAACGATTATTACTCTGAACCGCAGTTCTGGCTGCGGTCAAGACGGTTCCTCAAGCCAATTCGCCGCGCAAAATCGGCGTGTCGCTGCCGACAAAGCGGCGCGTGTCGCCTCCCGTTTGGCCAGCGGCTCATCGTTAGCGACGTCCGCGCCCGATCCATAAAAGTTGCACTTATAAGCATTGCGCACATCAGCTTTGCATTGCGCGAAGGAACGACCAACTCCGATTGCGTTTGCCAACCAGGGGAAGCGCACGTGCGCGACGGCTGTAATCAAATAAACGCGGAGTAAACATCATGCGGTTTCGGATGATCGTTCCTGTAATTTTGCCGCTCTGAGCAGTGCTGTTGTCGCGTGACCGGCGTCCGCGCAGCAAGGCGGGCGCGCCATGAATGACGGCGGTTTCGGTTCCTCGCAGACGGGCGCTGCTCCGTCGCAGACCGGCGTCGCGCAATATAACGGCACCGGCCAAGTCGTCGGAACCGGCAACGAAGCGAGCGGCAGCTGCGCACAGCGGTTCCACTCCTTCGATCCATCGACCGGTACTTATGTCGGCCGCGACGGACAGCGGCATACCTGTCAGCAGTAATCCGTCAGCGATGAAATGAAGAATGCTGATCGGCAGTCCTCTGGAAAAGAGGACTGCCGATTTGCCGACCGCAACTTTTCTTGATGCGAACCAGCGCGCTTTATGCAGCTGCTGGATTGACCGCCTTGGCGAAATTCTCAAAGAAATCGTCGGCGACTTTCTTGGCCGCGCCGTTCACCAGCCGTTGGCCGAGCTGCGCCAGCTTGCCGCCGATCTGCGCGTCGACATTGTAAGACAACAGCGTGCCGCCATCCTTCGGCGCCAGCTTCACCGTCGCACCGCCTTTGGCGAAACCGGCAACGCCGCCATCGCCCTGGCCGCTGATCTTGTAGCCGTTCGGCGGATCGAGATCGGACAATGTGACCTTGCCTTTGAACTTCGCCTTGACCGGCCCGATCTTCACCGTGGCCACGGCCGACATCTCATTCTCGCCGGTCTTGTCGAGCTGCTCGCAGCCGGGAATGCAGGCTTTGAGCGTCTCGGTGTCATTGAGCTTTTCCCAAACCGTCTGGATCGGTGCCGCGAGCTGAATCTCGCCGTTCATCGTCATGGCCATTGTCTGTTACTCCTTAGCGCGCGGCATGATCGCTTACGTGATCGAAAAACCCGAAAACCCGGTCCGATAGATAGTCACTTTTTATCGCGCCGCCTACCCTCGCGCGATGCGGGAAGATCGGGGTTGGCGACATGCGCACGGATAGGGCATCTCAGTGGAGCAATGATCTGAACGGAAAACCGGTTTCCACTTTTCTGGCTCATGCTCTATGAGTTCTAGCATTGCCCGCCAAGGTAAGGAAAATTTTCAATGCCGGATATCAAGACCGACGACGGTTGCACCATCCATGCCGAACTCGAGGGGCCGGACAATGCGCCGGTGCTGATGCTGTCGAACTCGCTCGGCACCAATCTGCATATGTGGGACGACCAGGTGGCACCGTTCACCAAGCACTTCCAGCTCCTGCGCTACGACCGCCGCGGCCACGGCCAATCGAGCGTGCCCAAGGGCCCCTATACGATGGAGCGGCTCGGCCGCGACGTGCTGGCGGTGCTCGACGGGCTCGGCGTCGCGAAGATCAATTGGTGCGGGCTGTCGATGGGCGGCATGGTCGGGCAGTGGCTCGGCGCCAATGCCGGCAACCGCGTCAACAAGCTGATCCTCTCCAACACCTCATCTTATTTCCCCGACAAGGCGATGTGGAACGGCCGCCTGCAAATGGTCCGCGAAAAGGGTCTGGCGGGCATTGTCGACGCCAATATGGAGCGCTGGTTCACCAAGGGATTCCGCGAGCGCGCGCCGCAAGAAGTGAAAAAGATGCACGATATGTTCGTCGCCACCAAGCTCGACGGCTATATCGGCTGCGGCGAAGCGGTGCGCGACATGGATCATCGTCCGCTGTTGCCGAAGATCACCGCGCCGACTCTCGTGATCGCCGGCAAGTACGATCCGGCGACGCCACTCGAAGGCAACGAATATATTCAAAAGAACATTCCCGGCGCCAAGCTCGCCGTGCTTGACGCCGCGCACATTGCCAATGTCGAGCAACCGCAGGCTTATACGGATACGGTGCTTGGGTTTTTGTTGAAATGATAATCAAAAGCGGCAGCGCGCCTTTGCACGCCGCCGCCTTGAAGAGAGAACGTTACCGGTTACCGGCCGCCGTGTTCGCCTTGACCGCCCTGCTGGCCAGGCTTGTGCTGACCGCCTTGCTGCTGCTGGCCGGGCTTGTTCTGGCCACCGTGCTGCTCCTGACCGGGCTTGGTCTGTCCGCTCTGTTGCTGGCCGGGTTTATTCTGTCCGCCCTGTTGCCGATTGCCTTGATTATTCTGTTCGTTTGCCATCGGGACGTTCTCCGTTGTGAACCCTCTCCCAACGTTGATAACCCGCAAGATCGCTCGGGGTTCCTCGGTTTGGCCGGCTGTCGCTAGCCAACACCTTGATACCACTGTAGAAATTTACACGGCCGGGTTGCGGCAAGGGAGCGACTTAGACGGGCTTGTAAGCGCGCTCGTGATAGACCAGCGCCGAGCCCGCGGGCCCAAGCCGCACCGCTTCGACCGAGCCGAAAATCACGTTGTGCGACGCGACCGCCTTGATCTCGACGATGCGGCAGTCGAAGGCGACGACCGCGGAAGAGAGCACCGGCGCGCCGGTCTTCAACGTGGTCCATTGGCCATGCGCGAAACGTTCATGCAATTGCGCGCCGCTCCGGCCGGCGAACACGTCGGCAAGCTTCTCGTCGCTGGCGGGAAGCGTGTTGACGCAGAACACATTGTTCTGCGCCACAACTGGCCCGCTCTGGCTGCGGCGGTTGAGACAGACAAGCAGCGTCGCCGGCGTATCCGACACCGAGCAAACCGCGGTCGCGGTGAAGCCGGTCGTGCCGCCGGTGCCCGCCGTGGTAACGATATGCACGGCGGCGCCGAGCCGGCTCATCGCTTCTCGAAACGCTTGCGGCTCGACGCTGATAAGCGGCGCCGGCCCGACCGCGGTGAAAGCGCCGTCCATGGCATCGTCGGGCCGTTGATCGATCCAGCTCATCGTCTTTCAATCCTCAATCGGCAGCGAGAGCGTCGGGCAGACCCGGATAGGCGACATCGTCGGGATCGAGCCACGTGTCATCGGTCCAGCCGTTCTCGTCGTATTCCGACATGCATTGCTCGGCGAGCGCCGTCATCTGATCGAGCGTGCCGGTGCTGCGCGCATTCCACAGCGCCTGAATACGGATGTCTTCGTGATTGCCGGCGTAATTGCGTTCGTACAGCTCGTGGCGGCCGCCAAATTCGGTGCCGATCGCATCCCACAAAAGCTTCATGACTTTGATGCGCTCTTTGTAGTCGATGCCGTAGGAGCCGCGCACGTAACGCGCCAGGTAACGGTCGATCGCCGGATTTTTGAAATCCTTGGCCGACGATGGCAGATAGATCAGCGACGAGGCGACGATCTTTTCCACGATCTCCTTGACCCGCCCGTAAGCGTCGCCGGCAAAGACCCGATAGCTCGAGCCGGATTGGTAGTTCGGCAATACCGCGCCGTTCACCCAGTCCGTCGGATTCATCGCCATCGCCTCGGTCAAGGACCAGAACAGATGGCGCCAGGCGATGATCTCGCCGAGCATCGCCTGATTGCCGCGAAATTCGTCGGATCCCGCCGCGTGCAGCGCTTTGGCGATCACGCCGGCCATGAAATCGAGCTTCACCGCCAGCCGCGTGCAGCCCTGGAATTGATAGCCAGCGAGAAAGCCCGATTGCGGGAAAAAAACTTTC
Source organism: Xanthobacteraceae bacterium (assembly GCA_049677525.1). Lineage (GTDB taxonomy): Bacteria > Pseudomonadota > Alphaproteobacteria > Rhizobiales > Xanthobacteraceae > BOG-931. The sequence continues at coordinate 12,480 of JBAUCK010000227.1, read as the reverse complement.
AGCTTCTCGAGGTCGCGGTGCAGCAGCACGTCTTCCCAAGGGATGAAGACATTATCGAAGACGAAGATCGCGTCGTTCTCGTCGAACCGCGACGACAGCGGATAGTCGAACGGCGTGCCCATGACGCTCGCGGTCATCTCATAAGACGTGCGGCAGAACAGTTTCACGCCGGGCGCGCTCATCGGCGCGATGAACATCACCGCCAAGTCAGTATCGTGCAACGGCACTGCGGCGTTCTGGCCGAGGAAATTGTAATGCGTCAGCGCCGATGAGGTCGCCACCACTTTGGCGCCCGATATATAGATCCCGGCATCGGTGTCTTTCTGGATGGTGATGAAGACGTCCTTGACCTGATCGACCGGCCGCGAACGATCGACCGGCGGATTGACAATGGCGTGGTTCATGAACAGCACGTTTTCCTGGGCGCGGCGGTACCACGCCTTGGCGTTGTCGGAGAACTTGCCGTAGAAGTCGAAATTGGCGCCGAGCGTGTTCATCAGCGACGCCTTGTAATCCGGCGAACGCCCCATCCAGCCGTAGGACATGCGCGCCCATTGCGCGATGGCATCGCGCTGGCCGAGGAGATCCTCGCGCGAGCGCGCGGCGCGAAAGAATTTGTGGGTATAGCCGCCGGAGCCGGTATCGGTCGGCGAGGTCAAAACCGCTTTGGTCTTGGCGTCATGCAGCGCGTCGTAGAGGCGTGCGATCGAGCGCGCGGCATTGCGGAAGGCAGGATGTGTCGTGACGTCCTTGACCCGCTCGCCATAGACATAGACCTCGCGCCCGTCGCGCAGGCTCTCGAGATATTCCGCGCCGGTGAACGGCCGTCCCTTGGTCCCGATCGCGTCTTCGGATTTCATTCGGCCGTTTCCTCAGATTTTTTCCTGCCCACCCTGTCCTCGCTGGCGTACCTCCGTGCCGGTGGGCGAGCAATGCTTACCGGCGCGTGGCTGCCAATTGAGGCGCCGAAACGCTGATGCCACCGCCGCTGCGCGGGGCAGAACGTCGCCGCTGGTTTCACACGGGATATGAAAATCTATTCCCTTTAAGGGTTTGCTGCGCCCCTTTATATAGAAAATCCTTCTAGGAAGCGCGGCAATTCGGCCATTTCACAGATGTTCATAGACCCCGAAAACCCGGAAACGATACCGGCGGCCGCGCCACGGCGGCGGTTCAACGCTGCCGCGCTCGAGGCCGAGGTTGCGCAGGCGAGCCCGCGCGACATCGTCGAGGCTGCAATCCGCTTCGCGCCCGGCCGGATGGCGGTGGTGTCGTCGTTCGGCACCGAATCCGCGGTGCTGCTGAAATTCGTCGCCGAAGTCGATCCGTCACTGCCGGTGCTGTTTCTCGACACGCAATGGCTGTTCAAAGAAACGCTGGCCTATCGTGACGCGCTCACCGCCCGTCTCGGGCTCACCGATGTGCGCACCGTGACACCGTCGCCGAGCGCGCTCGCGATCCGCGATCCCAAGCGCGATCTGGCCTTCCGCGACCGCGACGCCTGCTGCGAAATCCGCAAAGTCGCCCCGCTTGCGGCTGAGCTCTCCGGTTTTGACGGCTGGATGAGCGGCCGCAAGCGCTACCACGGTGGCGACCGCGCGGCGCTGCCGATCGTCCAGGAAGACGGTCCGCGGCTGAAATTCAATCCGCTTGCCCGCCTGTCGCGGCCCGAGCTCAACGCCATCTTCACGACGGCCAAATTGCCAAGGCATCCGTTAGAATCGCTCGGCTACACCTCGATCGGCTGCGTGCCTTGCACGCACAAGACGTCCGTTGACGGATCGATCCGCGACGGCCGCTGGAGCGGACTTGGCAAGACCGAGTGCGGCATCCATCTCGGCCCCCTGCCCGCGCCCGCCCACCGCTAACCGTCGTTCCTACTAGGGCGCGTACTCATAAATTGAGTTCGATGGCCGAAAGTTAGTCAATGTCCGGTTTGCCCCGAAAAGCCGCCGCGATAGCCACCGCCTGGCGCGTCCGCTAAGGGCCAGAAGGCGACATTGCGCTCACGGCTGTTCATTCACGCGTTCCACGCCCGAATCCGATATCGTATTCTTCGCCGCATGTCGGGCATGTGACCTGATAGGCGTTGATGTGGCCCGCGAGCAAAATGCGAACATAGGACTCTTGGTGGCTGAGTTTTCCATTTTCGTAACAAACCAGCCGAGCCCGGTGACCGCGGCTGCACTGACCGAAAAAGGAGACGGGTTCGCTGCGCCGCTCTCGTGTCTTCATGTCCACTGCTTTGCTAAAAGAAGCTTTTGCCGCCTGATCCTCAAACTGTTGCCGACCACGCTCACGCTTGAGAGCGCCATGGCTCCCGCCGCGATCATGGGGTTGAGCAGGCCGAAGGCCGCAAGCGGAATCGCCGCGAGATTGTAGAAAAAGGCCCAAAAGAGGTTCTGCTTGATGGTTCGGAACGTCACTCGCGACAGTCGCAGCGCTTCAATGATCTTGAGCGGACTACCTTTGGCCAGAATGATGTTCCCTGCCTCTATCGCGATGCCGGTTCCCGTGCCGATGGCGATGCCGAGATCGGCCTGCGCGAGCGCGGGCGCGTCATTGATGCCGTCGCCGACAAACGCGACGCGCTTCTTGTCATTCTGAAGTTGCCGAACTTGATGCGCCTTGTCTTGCGGCAGCACTTCGGCAAACACCTGATCGATATTGAGTTCGCGGGCGATGGCTTCCGCCGTTGCCCTGTTATCGCCCGTAATCATCACCGTCGCGATGCCCTCGCCTCGCAGCAGCGCCGTGGCGAGCTCGCTGTCGTCCTTCATTAAGGACAGCATGTCCGACAGCGCGCGCTTGCAATAGGGGCAGTTGTAGTCGAAGAACTCAACCAGCGTGACCTTGCCATGCGGGTTGCCGAGCGCGACCTGGTGTGGCGATGCAAATATCTCCGCGTCATGCTCTTTGACCGTCGCCTGAAGTGCCTTCGTTTCGTCGGCGTCGCGCTGGCTTTGCAGTGCGGCCAGCGCATCCTGAATCACTTCGGGATGCGCAAGTATGTAGTCCTTGGCCAATTGCTCAATCAACGCCGATTGCGCCGGTGAAAAAACCGACTGCTGCGCGGCTGCCGTTTGGACGAGCGGCGCAGCGGCGGACTCTTTTTTCTGCGCACTGGGCACCACGGTTATTTTCGATCCGGGCGTCATCATACCCATCGCGCAATTGACGCGGATGTCGCCGGGCTGTTGCGGCGTGAAGCTGATGACGTTCGTGCCCGAAGACAGAAGCTTTCGTACACCGGCCCCCGGCGCTATGAGGATGCGGCCGCAGCCTTCGGCATCGGTCGCATCGACGCGCCACTCTACGGGTATGCCTTGCATGACATTGAACGTGTGCGGCTGATATTGGTAACCGACGATTTTCATCGCGACGATCTGCTTGCCATCGACGACGGGAACGGTTTGCGCAGCCGGGGCGCTTGCTGTTTCGTTGCTCGCTGCGACCGCTGCTGTGGGTCCCGTGGCGGTCGCCGCCAGCGTCAAGCCATTTTGGATATTGAACAGGCCAAGGATGACGACGGCCGCGCTGGCGAATTTGAGGGAGTGGCGTTGAAATCCGCCCGTCGCAAAGCTCGACAAGGCGGACAGCGACACGAGCGCGGGCAACGTGCCGAGCGCGAAGGCCAGCATTGTCAGCGCGCCAACCGTGAAGCTACCTTTGGCCAGGACATAGAGCTGAAGCGCCTGCGTAAAGCCGCACGGCAGGAAAAAGGTGACAGCGCCGAGAACGAAAGCGCCACCATTGGCCTCGCGTTCCGCCAGATCATGAATATAGTGGCCAAAGGCCTTCGGCATGGTCGGCAGAAAGCGTGTGAACCCCGGCAACAGCTTGAGCATTTGAAGGCCAAGCAGAACCATGACTATGCTGGCGATGATCGACAGTGCGCCGTTGATCGCTGGCGAAAGCGTAAGCGCCGAGCCAAGCGCACCGATTGCGCCGCCGAGCAGCGTGTAGGACAGAACCCGTCCTACGTTGAAATAGATCAGCGGTTTCATGCGCCGCGTCGGCGTGAGGTTTGCCGTGGTTTCGTTGTATTTAGCGGCGACGGTAACGGCGATGCAGGAGGATACCGACGCCACGAGGCCGATGACGAAGACCAGGCCGTAGCTCATGGTCGTGGAGAGGCCGACGCTTCGGCAAAAGGTTGAACTGCCCCAGCGCAAAGAGAACGCCGATGACAATGAGAAAGGCCGCGCCGATCTCGGCGTAATCGCGCGGCGAATTCTTCGCTGTTTTGGTTTGAATGTTGCTCATTGGTAACTCCGTATCCGCGCCCTGACAGTGTCATGCGCTCATGAATGTTGGATCGTGCAGGCGCGCCGCGCGACGTCAGCCATCGCGCAGCCGCAATCGCGGCCGCAGCGGCAGCGCTATCCAGTCATTCAGCTACGAGGGGGTACGGCTCAGGCGGATCGGCGCGGCCTGTTAAAACGCCTCAAGGACAGGACTCGGTAGCGTCACAGCCGCTTTCAGGATCAAAACAACGGAGCTCGCAGGCCGAGCTACGAATCCGCTGCAGAAAACAGCGCAGGCGGACGGCGTCGTGGGCAAACTCTTGCCGGTCATACCGTTACAACCGCCAGGCATCGTCATGCCGGCCATCATGTCGGCCTGATTGGCCATTGGACAGGGTGCGCCGCAGTCGGAAACCCCGGACGCGGCGATTGACCCCATGCTCGCGGCCGACGCGCCGACGCTTCCGGGTACGACCACAAGCGACAACGTAACCAGAAACGCAATGAGGGCTCGCGCGCGAGTCATGATCCCTATCCGACGTGAGGCAATGCTTGCAGGTGCCCAATTATGCGTCAAGCCACAGTTGGGTGTGCCTTAGAACTCGTTTTGGGCATGGGATTTTGAGTTCGCGCTCAATCTGAGTCGGTCTAGCGATTGGCCGCTTGGGTCGATAACTGCCGCGGCCCGATCACGTCGAGATGTCCGCTTTGACCCTAAAACCGGACAGCCCTGCATGTTTACGAGCCCACGCATTGGTTCTTGCCGGCGGCTAAGCCGTCCTAGCGTTGCCGCTGCTCCGTGCCCCTGTTAGAGTTTTCGCGGGGAATTTGCCGGGAATCGAAAGGCGCGCGGACGCATGGACTATTTCGTCCAGCAGCTCATCAACGGCATCACGCTCGGTTCGATCTATGGCCTGATCGCCATCGGCTATACGATGGTCTACGGCATCATCGGCATGGTGAACTTCGCCCATGGCGACGTGTTCATGGTGTCGGCCTTCATCGCGCTGATCGCCTTCCTGATCCTGACGACATGGCTCGGCATCACCTCGATCGCGCTCGCGCTGTTCATCGTGCTGATCGTCTCCATGCTGTTCACCGCTTTGGTGAACTGGACCATCGAGCGTGTCGCCTATCGGCCGCTGCGCGGCTCGTTTCGCCTGGCGCCGCTGATCTCGGCGATCGGCATGTCGATCTTCCTGTCGAATTTCGTCCAGGTCGCGCAGGGCCCGCGCAACAAATCAATCCCGCCGATGGTGCGCGGCGATTTCACTTTGCTCAACGGCGGCGGCTTTTCGGTCGCGCTGTCCTATAAGCAGCTCATCATCTGGGGCGTGACCGCCGCGCTTTTGGTCGTGTTCTGGTACGTCGTCGCCAAGACGTCTCTCGGCCGTAATATGCGCGCCTGCGAGCAGGATCAGAAAATGGCCGCGTTGGTCGGCGTCGATGTCAACCGCACGGTTGCCATGACCTTTGTCATCGCGGCCGCGCTCGCCGCCATTGCCGGCACCCTGTATTTGATGAATTACGGCGTGCTCAGTTTTTCCGACGGCTTCATCCCCGGCGTCAAAGCTTTCACCGCCGCCGTGCTCGGCGGCATCGGCTCGTTGCCGGGCGCGGTGGTCGGCGGATTACTCGTCGGCCTGATCGAGGTTATGTGGTCCGGCTACGTCTCCATCGACTACAAAGACGTCGCGGCCTTTTCCGTTCTGGCCATCACGCTGATCTTCCTGCCGCAAGGCCTGTTCGGCCGGCCGGACGTCGAGAAGGTCTGATGTCGGAAACGTCCAATATGGTCGGCGCCGCGCCGGGCCGGCGCTTCGACGGCGTCGCTGCACTCAAGGACGCCGGCTTCACGACCCTTGTCGCCTTTGGGCTGTTGCTGCCGCTGGTCGGCTTCCAGACCGTCACCGACGTGCGCAACGTCCTGATCCTGCAGACGCGCTTTCCGCTGCTCCTGGCGCTGACCGCTTGCATCGGTGTCGGTCGGCTGGCTTACGCGTGTTCCATTTCACCGTGGCTCGAACGACGCGCGGCGCAGCCGGTTGTCGCCGCGCGCCCGGCGCGCTTCGACTGGTGGGCGATCGCCGGCGCCTGGTTTGTCCCTTTCGCCATCGGCTTTGTCATCGTCTACCCCATGATCGTGCTCGCGGTGAACGGCCGCGCCGGCGCAGTAACTTGGATCGACAATTTCGGCATCCAGATTCTGATCTATGTGATGCTCGGCTGGGGCCTCAATATCGTCGTCGGCCTCGCCGGCCTGCTCGATCTCGGCTACGTCGCCTTCTACGCCGTCGGCGCCTATTCCTATGCGCTGCTTGCCAAGACCTTCGGGCTGTCGTTCTGGATCTTACTGCCGCTCGCCGGTTGTCTCGCCTCGTTCTGGGGCTTGTTGCTCGGCTTCCCGGTGCTGCGGCTGCGCGGGGATTACCTCGCCATCGTCACGCTCGCCTTCGGCGAGATCATCCGCATGGTGCTGATCAATTTTGTGGCGCTGACCAACGGCTATGCCGGCATCAGCGGCATCCCGCGGCCGACTTTTTTCGGCATTCCGTTCAACGCCGATGACGACGGTTTTGCCGCTCGGTTTGGTCTCGAATTCTATCCGATCTACCGCACTGTCTTTTTATACTATCTGATCCTGGCGCTGGCGCTGCTGACCGCCTTCGTCACCGTGCGGCTGCGAAGGCTGCCGGTCGGGCGCGCCTGGGAAGCTTTGCGCGAGGACGAGATCGCCTGCCGCGCGCTCGGCATCAACACCACCAATACCAAGCTCACCGCCTTTGCCATCGGCGCGATGTTTGCGGGCTTTGCCGGCTCGTTCTTCGCCGCGCGACAAGGTTTTATTTCGCCGGAATCGTTCACCTTCCTGGAATCGGCGACGATCCTGGCGATCGTCGTGCTCGGCGGTATGGGCAGCCAGATGGGCGTCGCCATCGCCGCGATCGTCATGATCGGCGGCACCGAGATTCTGCGCCAGCTCGATTTCCTGAAAAGCATTTTCGGGCACGACTTCGATCCGACGCAATATCGCATGCTGCTGTTCGGGCTCGGCATGGTGCTGATGATGCGCTGGCGTCCGCGCGGCCTGATCACGCGGCGCACGCCGTCGGTGTTCCTGAAGGAGCGCAAGAGCATCGCCGCCGATTTCGTCAACCAGGGCCATTTTACGGAAGGTGCTGGCTAATGGCGGCGCGCGGCGACACGCTGCTCTCCGTCGAGCATCTGACGATGCGCTTCGGCGGTCTCCTCGCCATTGACGATTTGTCCTTCCAGGCGCGCGAGGGCGAAATCACAGCGCTGATCGGCCCGAACGGCGCCGGCAAAACCACGGTGTTCAACTGCATCACCGGCTTCTACAAGCCGCATACCGGCCGCATCGGCCTGTGCCATGGCCCGCCCGCTCTGTGGAACGACATCGATGCGCTCACCGAGAGCGGCCGACGCAGCATCAAAAAGCCGGACGGCGCGCTGTTTGCGCTTGAGCGCATGCCGGACTTTCTGGTCGCCGACGCCGCAGGCGTGGCGCGCACCTTTCAGAACATCCGGCTGTTCCCCGGCATGACGGTGCTGGAAAACCTGCTCGTTGCCCAGCACAACCGTCTGATGCTCGCGTCCGGCTATACGCTGCTGGGCATTTTCGGCATTCCGTCCTATCGCGTCGCCGAGCGCGCGGCGATCGACAAGGCGCGGCATTGGCTCGACCGTATCAGTCTTCTGCCCCGCGCCGACGATCCGGCGGGCGACCTGCCCTATGGCGATCAGCGCCGGCTGGAAATCGCGCGCGCGATGTGCACCGATCCGGTTCTGCTGTGCCTCGACGAGCCGGCGGCCGGCCTTAATCCGCGCGAGAGCGCCGCCCTCAATGCGCTGCTGCTCTCGATCCGCGACCAGGATGCCGCCTCGATCCTGCTCATCGAGCACGACATGTCGGTGGTCATGGAAATTTCCGACCGCGTCGTCGTGCTCGATTACGGCGTCAAGATCGCCGACGGCACGCCGGCGCAAATCCGCGATGACACCAAAGTCATTGCCGCCTATCTCGGCGTTGCCGACAAGGATGTCGCCAAAGTCGAGGCCGAGGTCGGACTATGAGTTCGTCGTCCCCGCTGTTGTCGGTGCGCGGCGCCAAAACATTCTACGGCCGTGTCATGGCGCTCAAGGGCATCGACCTCGACGTCAATGAAGGCGAGATCGTCACTTTGATCGGCGCCAACGGCGCCGGCAAGTCGACCTTGATGATGACGATTTGCGGCAATCCGCACGCCAGCGAAGGCGCCATCGCATTTGCCGGCCGCGACATCACGCAACTGCCGACACACGAGATCGCGCATTTGCGCTTGGCGCAGTCGCCCGAAGGCCGGCGCATTTTCCCGCGCATGACAGTGCTCGAAAATCTGCAGATGGGCGCGATCACCGCCGATGCGTCGGAATTCTCAGCCGACCTCGATCGCGTGCTGGCGCTGTTTCCCCGCCTGCAGCAGCGCCTCGCCCAGCGCGGCGGCACGCTGTCTGGCGGCGAACAGCAGATGCTGGCGATTGCACGCGCGCTGATGGCGCGCCCGCGGCTGCTATTGCTCGACGAGCCTTCACTCGGCCTCGCTCCGCTCGTCGTGCGGCAGATCTTCGATGCCATCAAGAAGCTCAACGCCGAAACCGGCCTCACCGTCTTTCTGGTGGAGCAAAACGCCTATCACGCGCTGATGCTCGCGCACCGCGGCTATGTCATGGTCAATGGCCTGATCACGCTGTCGGGCACCGGCAGCGAGCTGTTGGCGCGGCCGGAGATCAAGTCCGCCTATCTCGAAGGCGGCAGAGAAACGGGATAGCGGATGATCGTCCAATTGCTCGACGAGAATGCGCTTTGGATTTTTATCATCGTCACCGTCGTGCTCGGCGGCGGCGCCTCCGCGCTCGCCGGGCGCGCGATTGCGGCGACATGGCGGCCGATGTGGCAGGTTGTCGCCTATGGCTTCATCCTCAGCATCGCCGTGCGCTTCATCCATTTCAGCATGTTCAACGGCACGCTGGTGTCGCTCCATTATTACCTGGTCGATACCGCCTTCTGCATCGCCTTCGGCCTTCTGGGTTTTCAGGCCTGGCGCGCCGCGCAGATGGTTACGCAATATCGCTGGCTGATGGAGCCTGCGGGCTTGTTGCGCTGGCGCCGCAGGCGGGCCTGACGTAAACTTCGGGCCAACACCTATCTGGTCATTACGAGGGGAAAACGAATGAACAGGATCACCACGCTCGGCCTCGCGCACGGCGTCGCGCTTGTCTTTGCTTTCGCCAGCCCGGGCGCTTCGCAGGCGCAGGTCAAGATCGGCATGGGCGGACCGATCACCGGGCCGAGCGCCGCCACCGGCGCGCAGATGAAGAACGGCGTCGACCAGGCCGTTACCGACATCAATGCCGCGGGCGGCATATTGGGCCAGAAGCTCGTCGCGGTTTACGGCGACGACGTCTCCGATCCGAAGCAGGGCGTATCGGTCGCCAATAATTTCGCCGGCTCTGGCGTGAAATTCGTCATCGGCCACTACAATTCCGGCGTCACCATGCCGGCCTCGGAAGTCTATCAGGAGAACGGCATCCTCGAGATTACGCCGGCCTCGACCAATCCGATGGTGACCGAGCGCGGCATGTGGAACATCTTCCGCGATTGCGGTCGCGACGATCAGCAAGGCAGGGTCGCCGGCGACTACATTCTCGCTCACTTCAAGGGCAAGAAGATCGCGGTGGTCCACGACAAGACCACCTACGGCAAGGGCCTCGCCGACCAGACCAAAAAAGCCATCAATGCCGGCGGCATGACCGAAGCGCTCTATGAAGGCATCAATACCGGCGAGAAGGATTATTCAGCGCTGGTGTCGAAGATCAAACAATCCGGCGCCGACCTCGTCTATTTCGGCGGCCTCTATACCGAAGGCGGATTGATCGTGCGGCAGATGCGCGACCAGGGCGTCACCGCGCCGCTGATGGGCGGCGACGGCATTACCTCGGACGAATTCGCCTCGGTCGGCGGGCCGGGCGTCGAAGGCTCGCTGATGACCTATGGTCCCGATCCGCGCCTCAATCCCGACGCCAAGGCCGTGGTCGCGGAATTCCGCGCCAAGAATTTCGAGCCGGAGGCCTATACGCTTTACAGCTATGCCGGCGTGCAGGTCTTCAAACAAGCGGCCGAAGCCGCCCAATCGCTCGATCCGAAGAAAGTCGCCGACAAGATGCATTCCGGCATGGTGTTCAAGACCGTGCTCGGCCCCTTGTCGTTCGACAAGAAGGGCGACCTCACCAAGCTCGATTACGTCATGTATCTGTGGAAGAAGGATCCGAGCGGACGGGTCACTTACGTGCAGTGCCCGAATTCGGACTGCACAAAGATGTAGAGTGGCGGCGCGGCCGTTGAGCCGACAGCCGACTTCTCTGGGCAGCGGGCCTCTTGCGCGATCAGCCGCGCAATTGCGCCAGTACGCCGGCGATGTCGCCCATGCCCCAATGCTTCGCGATATGATCGCCTTGCACGCGGAAAATATCGCAGGAAGTAAAGCGTAACGTCTTGCCGGTTGGCGCGACCCCGAAATAGACACCATTGTGCGTGCCAGTATAGACGAAGCTTGCCGCAACGTGGTCCTTGTCGGCTACCATTGCTTCAATCGCTACTTTTAGATCCGGCAGCCCAATCAACCGCGCATTGAAAAACGCGACGGTTCCTTGTTTTGGGCTGACATTCGCAGGCGGCGGTGGCGCAGCTGCGCTGACTTGATGATTGACATAGTCGTCGGCGAAAAGCGCTGCGAAGCCATCGATATCGTGTGCACTCAATGTTGCCGCGAACCGCTCTGCGAGCGATTGCGGCGACGCGTTCGATTGGGCAAGGACGGGCTCAACGAAACCTCCTGCGAAGAGGAGCCCTGCAGTCGCGACTTTGCGACGATTTAGCATCATGATCTCCATCAGAGGTCGGTCCCCCCAGGGCCACGCTAGCCGATCTTGCCGAGCGCCGGAAACGCATCGAGCAGCCAATAGCTGACTTCGCTCACCGTGCCGGTCAAAAACGCGATCCCGGTCAATACCAGAAGACCGCCCATCGCCTTTTCGACCTGGCCGAGATGCCCTTTGAAGCGGGTGAGAAAAGCGGCGAACGGCCCGACCGCGAACGCAGCGAGCAGAAACGGCACGCCCAGCCCCAACGAATAGACCGCGAGCATGCCGGCGCCTTTGACCACGGTCGCTTCGGACGCCGCGACCGCGAGGATCGCGGCGAGGATCGGGCCGATGCACGGCGTCCACCCGAACGCGAAGGCAAGCCCCATCGCGTAGGCGCCCCACAGGCCGACCGGCTTGGCCATTTCCATCCGCTTCTCGCGCATCAGCCAGGCGATCGGCGTCAGGCCTAAGAAGTGCAGACCCATGACGATGATGGCGATGCCAGCGACGATCGCGAGCTCACTCGAATAGGCGCGCAGCAAAGCGCCGACGGCGCTGGCACCGGCGCCGAGCGCGACGAACACCGTGGAGAAGCCGAGCACGAACAAGAGCGCCGCGATGATGGTTTCGCGCTTCACCCGCGTTTGCGGCTCGGCATCGGCCAGCCGTTCGATCGAAGTGCCGGTGAGATAGACGAGATAAGGCGGCACCAGCGGCAACACGCAGGGCGACAAGAAGCTCAGCATGCCTGCGACCAGCGCGGCGGCGACGGTGACATTCATGGGCGCAGAAATGCACCGGCAGAGATGGCGCTGGCAAGGCCGTTGCCGCTCACTGCCGGGTCACGTCATTGCGAGGTAGGCGCAATGCAGCAATCCAAAGGCGACGGCCGCGAAGAAAGGCTAAGATGGTCTATGCGCAATCTGATCACCGATATCCCCGGAATCCGTGTCGGCCATGCCGAAGACGCCCGCCTTGGCTCCGGCGCGACCGCCGTGATTTTCGACGCACCCGCGGTCGCCTCGATCGACCTGCGCGGCGGCGGGCCCGGCACGCGGGAAACCGCGCTGCTCGATCCGGCGCAGACTGTCGAAGGCATCGATGCCATCACGCTGTCGGGCGGCTCGGCCTTCGGGCTCGATGCCGCGTCCGGCGTGCAGGCCTGGCTGAAGGAGCAGAACCGCGGCTTCGTTGTGCGCACCGCACGCGTGCCGATCGTGCCGGCGGCGATCCTGTTCGATCTGCTCAGCGCCGGCGACAAGAACTGGGGACGGTTTCCGCCCTATCGCGAACTCGGCTACGCCGCGGC
>JBAUCK010000226.1:0-5125 GCA_049677525.1 Xanthobacteraceae bacterium | reverse complement strand
CACCGCGACGAGAGCTGCCACACCCACCAGAGAGCTGGCCAAATTGGCCGAAAAAGCCTTACGAAACATATTCCTACTCCGTAGCCCCGGCCCGCTATGGGCCACTTCGCCGGCATCATAAGCGAGATCATTCGCCGCGTCTCGCCTACTTTGGGCAAAATTGTGCCGCGTGTTTGCCGCTCTCGGCCGCGAAAGCGCTGACGTTTGCCACCGACCGGGAACCAGATTCCCGTTTGCCAATCATTTGAGAGCGCTCAAGACCGATCATCCTCAAATGACGGACGAAAGTTGCGTCGACCATCGCGCTGACGAACCGATCACCCCGCACCGGATCATGCAGCAGATGATCGGCGAAGCACTGCGTGAGCGCTACAAGCCGCCGCAGAAATTGTCACACGAGCTGCTCGTGCTTTTGATGCAGCTAAACGAACAGGAACGCCGGGAAGCTGCCGCCGCCAAGTGTCAGCTGGCCCGAAGCTGATTCGCACGCCGTCATCAGCGCATCGTCGCTGCATCCGATTTGCGCGGGCGTCCCTAAAAAAAGCCGAGCGACTCGCAGCCGGTTCCCGCCTTAAAGCTTCCTTTGTGCCGCTTGTTCGGGATGTCGACGATATGTACCGAACCGTCGCCCTGGCAGGCGACGAACAGTTCGTCGCCGTGGAAGGCCATGTCCATCGGCTGCGAGCCGACTTTGATCGCGGTCTGCTGTTTGAACGACGGATCGATCAGGCTCACGGTGTCGCTGTTGAGGCTGGTCACGCCGATCAGGCTGTTGTCCGGCGCGTAACGCGCGATCTGCGCCGCCTTCGGCACGTCCTTGAGCACGATCTCCTTGCGGACCTTGCCGGCCTGCGTGTCGAGCAGAAACAAAGTCGGCTGCGCGTCGTCGACCGCGATCACGGTGCCGCCGTCGGGTGAAATCGCGATCCCGGCGAGCGGGCGCGGCGTCTTGATCTTGCCGAGCAATTTACGCTTCGGCAGATCAATGACCGAAACCGCGCCGTCTTCCTCGTTCTCGGTGTAGAGGCGCTGGCCGTCGGCCGCGATGATCAGGCGGTGGCCGTTGGTCGAGCCGGAGTCGATCGCTTCCACGACTTTGTTGGTCTTGCGGTCGACCACCGCCACCACGGCCGAGTTCTCACATGTAATGTAGATGAAGCCGTCGGGCCCGAGCTTGAGCGTATGCGGGGCGATATAGGGATAAAGGTCGATGGTCGCGACCTGGGCGCGCTTGTTGAGATCGAACACGCACAATTCGTGCTGCGGATTGGGATTGCGGCCGTGAATGCCGTCGCCGAAGATCGGCACATAAGCCATTGCGGGTTGGCCGTCGGTCGCCGGCACCACCAGCAATTCGTGCACGGTGCGCTTGAAGCCGTCGAGCACGACTTCAGTTTCATAAGTCTTGGGATTGAGGAACAGAACCTTCGCGCCCATCTTGTCGACCGCGATCAGGCCGTGTGAGTTAGTTTCGCTCGCCATCGTTTCTTCCCTTGATGTCGCGAGGAGTTTAACCCGTCATGGCTGCATTTGTCGCGGGCATCCGCGTCTTGCCGCGCAAAAGATAAAGGCGTGTGCATGGCTTGGCCTACGCCGTGCCAAAGGGGCTTCGGCCACGCAGGCGGGACAAGCACGGCCATGACGGCTACGATGACGTAAAATAGGGAGGACCGTTCATGAACGCCGTCGCGTCACGCAACATCAAATTCCTCGGCCATAGCGACCAGGGCGGGCGCGGCGACGGCGTGCAGCTCATGGTCCATCGCGGCTACGCCTATATCGGCCATGGCTTTTCCAACGGCATCACCGTCATCGACGTGCACGATCCGACCAAGCCTGCACCGGTACAGTTCATGCCCTGTCCGCCGAATACGCGGGCGCATCATTTGCAGACGCACGGCGACCTGCTTCTTGCCGTCAATGGGCCGAGCGTTTGGACCATGCAGGTCACGCAAGAATCCTACTTCACCGGCACATCCGGCGACGCGTTAAAAGGCCAAAAATTCACCAGCGGGCTTCGCGTCTATGATATTTCCAAGCCCGAAGCGCCGCGCGAGATCGCGTTTCTGCCGATGGGCGGCTTGGGCCCGCATCGCATCTGGTATGTCGGCGAACGCTACGCCTATGTCTCGGTGCATCTGCCGGAATATTCCGACCACATCCTCGTCATCGTCGACATGAAGGAGCCGACCAAGCCGGAAATGGTCGGCAAATTCTGGTTGCCCGGCATGTGGACCGGAGGAGGTGAAACGCCGACCTGGGCCAAGGGCAGGCGTTATGCGCTGCATCACGCGCTGGTCGCCGGCAATCTCGCCTATAGCGCCTGGCGCGATGGCGGCCTGGCGATTGTCGATGTCAGCGATCCGGCCAAACCGAAAATGGTGTCCTACCGCAACTGGGATCCGCCGTTCGGCGGCGGCACCCATTCGCCTTTGCCGCTGCCGGACCGCAATCTCCTGGTCGTTGCCGACGAGGCCAATTTCGCCGATTGCAAGCTCGGGCTCCGCTACATCTGGGTATTTGACGTGCGCGAGCCGGCTAACCCGGTGAGCATCGGCACCATGCCGGTGCCGGACGAGGCGGATTACTGCAAGAAGGGCGGTAATTTCGGCCCGCATAATCTCTGGGAAAACCGGCCGGGCGCCTTTGTCAGCTCACAATATATTTTTGCCACGCTGCACAACGCCGGCGTGCGCGTCTACGACATCAAAAATCCATTCGCGCCGCGCGAGGTCGGCTATTACGTGCCGCCGAACCCCGAGCGCATGTACGATCCGCGCCCGAACCGGCCGCAAATCGTCCAGTCCTGCGATTGTTTTGTCGACAAGGAAGGCGTGGTGTATGTGACGGATTCGAACGCCGGGCTTTATATCTTGCAGTTCGAAGGGCGGTGATGACGGCGATCCCTTATGCGGCGCGCCGGAATTAACCGTTCTGGCGCTTTCGCGGAAACGCGCAGACAAGATACCGTTCAAGCCGCATTGACAGTGGGAGGCCGCCCTCCCACACTCATCCGTTGCAGAGCCGCACAAGCGGCCGGGGCATCACGGGGAGGCTACATGGCGACTGTTACGACAGCGCAAATCGGCGGCGCGCAAGGTCGCGAAACGCAAACCATTGAAAGTTTCGTCGGCAAAGCCTTGGATGAAGCGAAAATCTCGCCGCTTCATATCAAGATCATTTCACTGATCGCCGCGGGATATTTCTTCGACGTCATCGATTACATCGTCCAAGGCTCGCTGTTCCCCGACATGAGGGCGTCCGGCTTCGCCGACGGGCCAGGTTTTGCGCTGATCGTGAGCATGACCACCTTAGGCATGTTCGTCGGCACCATAGCCCAAGGTGAATTCAGCGACCGCTTCGGCCGCCGCTTCGTCTATCAGTTCAATCTCCTCCTGTTCGGCATCTTCACCATACTGGGCGCGTTCGCCCCGAATATCACGGTCCTTGTCATCTGCCGCTTCATCGCCGGTCTTGGATTGGGCGCCGAACAGCCGCTCGCGTTCTCTTATGCTGGCGAATATTCGCCCAAGGCCATTCGCGGCCGCATCCTCGCCATCATTCACTTCGTCGGTGGCGCCTGCGTGTGGCCGATCTCGACGCTGTTCGTGCTGGCGTTCCGCGATCAGATCGGCTGGCGCGGCGTGTGGGTATGCTTCGGCGCTGGCGCGCTGATCGTCTGGGTGCTGCGTTTCGCGCTGCCGGAATCGCCGCGCTATCTGTCGACGCACGGCAAAGGTAAGGAAGCGCTCGACGTGCTGACCAAGCTCGGCATCGACGGGCCCAAAGAGCCGCTGACGACGGATGCGGCGAGCGACACCAAGAGCGATCCGTTCGCCGTCGTGTTCAGACAATATCCGCGCCGCGTCGTCGCCGGCATGATCTGCTTCTCGGCGTTCTTCGGCGTCGCCATCGGTCTTGGCTCGTGGCTGCCCGGCATCATGACCGACAAGGGCTTCACCATCACCAAGTCGTTGCAATACACCCTGATGATGAATCTCGCGGTGCCCTGCGCCAGCATCTGCATGATGTACACGCTCGACAGATTCGGGCGGAAGATCACCTCGGTCTGTGCCTTCATCGGCGCCGGCATCATGGCCGTCGCCTTCGCCAATGCCTCGACCGACATGGAGTTGTTGGCGGCGGGCTTTGTTATGATCTTTTTCGTTCAGGTCGCCGGCAATGCGGCGCAGATCTTCGCGTCGGAAGTGTTCCCGACCAATGCGCGCGCGTCCGGCTTCGGCTGGGCCGCGGGCGTCGGCCGGCTCGCGACCGCCGGCATCGTGCCGGCGATTCTCCTGATCCGCACCAGTTTCGGGCTAACGGCGGTGTTCGTATCGCTCGCCGTCGTCCTGGTGATCGCCGCGGTCGCAGTCACGCAACTCGGCCCGGAGGCGAAGCAGAAGAGCCTCGACGAGATCGCGCCGCCGACCGGCTAGAACCGGCGCCTTTCGCGCCGGTTCCGGCGGTTGGATTTCCCGCGCCCCAATGATGCACATAAATAACGCGCGCAGGTAAGAAGTGTCGCCGCCGCAAGCGGCGACACTTTTCGTCTAAACCCCCTCCCAAACAGGCATGAAATATTCCCCGCCTATCCGCATCTTTGGGCGCCTATTGTTTAGTTTATCTATCAAGAATACGCATATAGCGCTGCGACTGGCGGCCCAGGAAAGCGGCCCAGGAACCGGTCAGGAACGGCTCGGATCGCCGCGAGTTCATCAAGGCACCAAGGGCGGACGGAGACAACGATGAAAGCAACAATTTTGAGCTTGGCTGTCGCGGCCACGCTGGCCGGTTCGGCGCAGGCCGCCGATATCAGCCTCTTGAACGCGTCCTACGACCCGACGCGCGAACTCTACGCGCATCTCAACGACGCCTTTGCCGTCAAATACAAGGCCCACACCGGCAGGAGCGTCGACGTATAGGGTGTGGAATTGTTCGGCAGCCGCGTCTGCCAATCCGGCGCGATCAGCCCACGGTCGGCGATGGCGTCGACGTTGGTCTGGGCCGTGGTGCGTTATCGCTTTCCCGGCCGCCGCCTGCTCGATGCCATCGTCGACATTCCGTTCGCGCTGCCGACCGCCGTCGCCGGCATCGCGCTGACCACGCTCTACGCGCCGTCGGG
>JBAUCK010000225.1:0-4271 GCA_049677525.1 Xanthobacteraceae bacterium | reverse complement strand
GTCGAGACCACGGTCATAGCTGGGCGCTCGGGCTGTGGTGCTAGCTTAGTCCGGCAACAAATAGACCAGGACTAAGAACAATCTTCTTCTGACGACCCGGGACGGGCTTGTTCACCGCCCCGGGATAGAAGCCTCGCCATCAAAGCCCCATAGCCCCGGCCGGGGCCTTTTTTATGGGGACGGCGGCGCTTGGGTATCTTTTGCGGCTCAAGCTGTGAGTCATGGCTCCGGGTCGCGCGATGGAAGTGAATGCAGCGAGTGCCGCGGCGGCCAAGCTTGTTTTCGCCGGTTCATTGCTTGCCGGCGCGGGGCTGGACCCAGCTCACAATCTGCCGATAGGGATCCGGCCTGAACGCAATTCGTCCCATCGTCTTCCTGGCGAAGGCCTCGACTTGCGCCGCGGTCCGGCGCTTGTCTTGCGGCAGGGCCATCCACTCACGGATGATCTTTCGGCGCTCCTGGTGTTCCGGCTTCATGCTCGCTCCTACCGTATGTGTGACGAAGTTCGCAGCACCGCCCGCCGTCGCCGATGTGAGGGCGGAATCGATGCCGACGTGTAGATCATCGGACGGCGCTTTTGCGGGCTCCGCTGCGTTCCGGTGTTACGGTGACGTCAACGGTCATACCCAGATAGCTATCGGAAGTGCCGACAAAATTGCCGGCGACCGGAATTGCCTGACTGATGTCGCGGGTGACCGCAACGCGAATCAAGTCGCTGCTGTCGATGGTGCCGTTGGTCGGGTCATACGCGATCCAACCGGAGCCTGGAACATAGATATCGGCCCACGCGTGGGTCGTTCCGGCGCCGCTTGCCGTGCTCAAGGGATTATACAGATAGCCGGATACGACCCGGGCGCCAAAGCCGAGACAGCGGGCCGCCTCAATGAAGAGCACCGCGAAATCGCGGCACGATCCCCAGCGGCGGTTTAAGGTCTCTACCGGGGTCTGTGTCCCCTCGGTTTCGCGGCTCTGATAGGAGATCCATGCGCCAACGCCGCTGTTCAGGTCTGCGAGCAGCGCCAGGGTATTGGTCGGGTTGCTGCGCACGAAACCGCGCGCCCATGACCCGACCCGGTCGGCGGGATCTGGATACTGACGGTCGAGCAGCCGTCCCAAGTCGATACGATCGTCCGCCGAATAGATGAATGGATAGGTCTCGGCTTCCGCAGTGATCTGAAACGCCGGACGTTTTTGCGCAAACGTCTCCAGACGCAGATAACTTTCAATTCGCAGCTCGGTCGTTGGCTCCGTGAACGAAGCGACGGCTATGGAATTGCCGAATACATCGTGACTCCAGCGTATCGTTGCCGCCGGCGAAAGCTTCAGATTGGTTTCGATGAGCCGAAGATCGTGGCTGTCGCGCGGGCGCAGCATCAGCCGGTGATCGCCGAGCCGAACGGCACGGCGATAACGGTACATGGTTGTGTGCCACACATCGAGAACGGTCAAATGAATGCATCCTTGCGCTGTCGGATCATGGTGCGGCGTCTCTATCCAGGGCGCCCCGAAGATCGAGCGGATCGATCGTGACCATCTCGATCGCCGACGCTCCCTGCGTCGCCGGCACGAAAATCATGGTCGAAACTCGCCGGTAGACCGGAAAGGAAAGTCCTTCGATCAATTCTTCATCGGTTACGACCCGATAATCTCCGGCCGGCAGCATGCGATCGACGCCCTTTAACAGAAAGGGCTTGCTGAACACGACGGTTTTGTTGAGCGCGCGCGCGATCATATGATCGGATCCTCTGCTACCCTTCGGGGCAGGGGATAGTGTGAGCTAGCGTACAAGCGACGGATTTCGTCGCCTTGGTATCTTGATTCCTCGACCTGGAGATAAGCGCCAACAAAGAACCGCGGCGCAAGGTCCTCGATAGCAAAGCGGAGGGCCTCCGCGGCGGACGTAAAACGCCGGTAGGCGAGCGGTTGCTGGCGGCCAGTACTGTTTCTCGACGAGAACAGTTCGGCGTTGGCGCCATAATCGAACGCTTCAGGGTTTGCGATGTCTGTGGAGCTCATTCTCCGCACGCCTCCGCGAATTCCCTCGAGAGGGCCAGAATCTGATTTCTGGCCGCTTGGTCATTATCGTAATCCGACGGCTTGTCCGGTGGGCCTTCGATACCCACTGTCACGCGACCGGAAACCTCTCCGCGCTTGGAAGCAAACGTGAATCTGTACAAGCCGGGGCCATCTTCGACGAGCGCGATAGGTGTCGTCATGCCGAAATACTTCCCTGTCTTGGAGAGCTCCGCTTTTAGCAAGCGAGAAATCAGATTTTGTTTGCGTCCTGGCCAGGCTGCTGCGTCTGCTGCTGCCCCGGCTTTTGCCCGGGTTGCTGGCCCTTGGGCGGCGCCGGGCCGTCGTCCTTATGCTTATGCAAGAACCTGGCGATTTGTCCTCTCAGCTCCGTCGTCGCTAACAGCTCACCCATCGATCCGGCGGTGTCAAAGAGCTCACGCTGGAGTTTGGCGGGAATCGTGTTCCACTGCATGATGACCGAAGCGCCGAGGCATCGAAGAACATGCTCCTCTTCCGCGGCGAGAGCGGCGGGAATGGATCGTTTTTGGTCTGGCGGTTGAAGCGTCTTATTGACCTTGTCAGCGAGCCATTCTTCATTTTCAGCAAGCGAGCCAAAGCTGTCACTCGACTCTTTGTATTCGCGAACCTGGCTGGGATCGGTGGCTTTTTTGCTGCGAGTTCCGTATTCGGCCGCCTTCGCGCGATATTGTTTTGTGCTGAACATGTGAAGCCTCTTTTTGCGATGACGCGTTGATCGATTGCCCCGGAAAGGGCAGCTTGCTTACGTGAAAGCGTGAATCATAAAAATCAGCGCCAGAATCAGCACCGCTTCCGCGATGTAAATCCACAATGCTCTCTCCACGAACCTGAAAATACCGTTTGTTAGCGTCATGCGGTTACCCAACATACTTGTTTGATTATTCGAGGTCGCTTTGGTGCAACGGCTCTCACTTCAGTTCTGCCCAAGCAGCACCAGAGCCACAACGATGATCAAGACGGTGCCGATGACGCCGACACCACCATGTCCGTGGCCGTAACCGTAGCCGCCAAAGCGGCCACCGAAACCGCCGAGCAGGAAAATAATGAGGACGACAACGATGATGAGTTCTATCGGCATGGTCTGATCTCCGCTGGCATGACGGTGCGTAGCCTCAGGGCTGTTGCGCGACGTGGACGATCGATACGACCATTCCCGGCGATAGACGGGTTATCTCGACGGAAGCCTTGAGCTGACGCGCGAGCGCTTCGACGATTGTGGTTCCCAAACCGGTACGTCCGCGGGCGCCTCCGTCCGTCTGCACGCCGATGCCATTGTCAGACACCGATAAACGCCAGTTACATTCATCGACATCGTATCTGACCAATATTTCGCAGCCCTCGACGCCAATCGGGAATCCGTGCTTCAGCGCATTGATCACGAGTTCAGTCGTAATCAGCCCAATGCTGACCAATTCGTCGGATTCCGCCGTGCCGGGATCGGCCTCCACTTTCAGGGAGATCGGCTGTCGGTCGCCAATCATGGACGCACCCAGGGTGTCGCATAGCCTGGACAGATAGGGTCCGACCTCGATCGGCTCGCCGTGGCCCGAGGCTTGGAGTTGCTGCTGCACGGTCGCCACCGACATGACGCGCTGATGCGCGTCGCGAAGATGCAGCCGCGTCTCCTCCGAGTGGACCGACTGCATCTTGAGCAGGAGCACGCTCGCGATGATCTGCAGGCTGTTGGCGACGCGATGCTGCATCTCCTGCAACAGCGTCTCCTTCTGCCGCAGCAGTTCCGCTGTCCGCCGTTCGGCGTCACATCGCTCGGTGATGTCTTCGATCGCGAGGAGAATTAGCTTTTCGGCATTCCTGTGGTTGAACACCTCGCGCGCATTCAAGAGCATCGTGCGCCGCCCGATATTGGGAAAATCTCGCTCGACTTCGTAAGCCTGCATCACGGCGTGCTGCGGCGCGACGTCGACCAGCAACAGTCGCAGCTCGGGGATATCCCACTGGCCGTCGCCGAGGCCATAAAGCGGGCGATCGCGAACATCCTGAGGGGTCATGCCGAACGTCTGATAGAAAGAGCGGTTCGCAGTCACAACATGCAGGTTCTTGTCGAGGACAAGCAGAGGATCGCGGACCGTGTCGACGATTGCTTGGGCAAGTGCGCTCGCTTCGTCGACGTTCTTGATATGAAGCCTGTCGATCCACAATGGATCGCGCGAACGTTGCGTATCTCGATTAATCGTCGATTCCATGTTTGGCCTCAT
>JBAUCK010000224.1:0-11326 GCA_049677525.1 Xanthobacteraceae bacterium | reverse complement strand
CCCAAGCACCACGCCGAACACTCCGGGCTCACAATCGATTATCGCGCCACCACCGCCGAGGCGCTGGAGGCGGCCGGCGAAAGCTTTGACATTGTTCTTGCCATGGAGGTGGTCGAGCACGTCACCGATGTCGGCCTGTTCATCGATGTGGCGGCCGAGATGGTGAAGCCCGGCGGCCTGATGTTCGTCGCGACGCTCAACCGCACCGTCAAGAGCTTCGCGCTCGCAATTGTCGGCGCCGAATATATCTTGCGCTGGCTGCCGCGCGGTACCCATCAGTGGGACAAGTTCGTCACGCCCAATGAGCTTGAAATCGCCATCGCGCAGAGCGGGCTGCATGTCACCGATCAGGCCGGCGTAATCTACAATCTGCTCGCCGACCGCTGGCAACTCTCGGCGGATACGGACGTGAATTATCTCGTCACCGCGGCAAAGCCCGAGCGTTAATTTTCCGGCTGGCAAAAGGTTAGTTCTGATCGTCGGGAAGAATCGGCAGCGGATGAAATTCGATGCCTTCTTCGAACAATTCCTTGGCTTCGTCGGGTGAAGCTTCGCCGTAGATCGAGCGGTGCTCGGTCTCGCCGTAATGGATCTTGCGCGCCTCTTCGGGAAAGCGCGTGCCGACATAGTTCGCGTTCTTGGTGATGTGGTCGCGGATTTCCTTGAGCTTCTGCCGCAGTTCCTGCTCCGGCGCCGATATCATCCCGACCGATGTGTTGGCGGCGGCCGGCGGTTTGGCTTGCGTCGCAAGAGCTTGCGACGAAGGCGCTTGCGGCGAAGGAGCTTGCGGCGGTGTGGGCAATCGCGGCGCGGCGATCTCGTCGTCTGCGGCGCTTGCCGACACGCGCGGCGCCATGATCGCCTTTTTGATCTTGGCCGAGCCGCAGACCGGGCAAGTCACGAGCGAACGCTTGGCCTGCTTGTCGTAGGCGGCGGAATTCTGGAACCAGCTCTCGAACACGTGGCCCCGGTCGCAATTGAGCGCGTAACGGATCATGTCGGGTCCCGCACGGCGTGCAAGTAAGTCAATTCGGCCATCGGCTCGACCAGTTCGAAACGCCGGCCGTGACGCAGCGACGGCACCTTGCCGCGCGCGGCGGCAACTTCCGCCGGATCAACTTCGGCCATGACGACGCCGGGCTCGGTGCCACCTTCGGCGAGGATGCGGCCCCACGGATCGACGATGAGCGAATGGCCGAACGTGTCGCGGCCGTTCTCATGGCGGCCGCCTTGCGCGGCGGCGAACACGAAGCAGCCGTTCTCGATGGCGCGTGCCCGCTGCAAGACATGCCAATGCGCTTCGCCGGTCTGCTTGGTGAAGGCCGACGGAATGGCGAGGAACGACGCGCCGGCTTCGGCGAGCGCGCGATAGAGCGCCGGGAAACGCAGATCGTAGCACACCGTCAAGCCGAGCCGGCCCCACGGCAAGTCGCCGATCACGGCCAGATCGCCGGCGCGATAATTGTTGGACTCGCGATAGCTTTCGCCGCCGGCCAGATCGACGTCGAACATATGGATCTTGTCGTAGCGCGCGGCGATGTCACCCTTGCGGTCGATCAGGAACGAGCGGTTTGCAGCCTTGTCCGGCGACGCCTTGATGGCGAGCGAGCCGATATGAATGAACGTCGACGTTTTGCGCGCGACTTCGCGTAAGGTCGCAAGCGTCGGGTCCTGCTCTTCGGCGACGATCGACGCAAATAATTGCTCGCGCTTGAGGGCCAAGATGTTGGTCATCTCAGGCGTCAGCACATAATCGGCGCCGGCGCGCTTGGCCTCGTCGATCAGCGCCAGAGCCGCGGCGAGATTGGCCTGCGGATCGAGGCCCGACCGCATCTGAATCAGGCCGACCTTGAAGGTCGAATCGTTCATGATTCTTTGACCTCGGCGAGCAGCGGGTCGAGCTTGCCGGCCTCATCGAGCGCATAAAGATCGTCGCAGCCGCCGACATGGGTCGCGCCGATGAAGATCTGCGGAAAGGTGGAGCGGCCGTTGGCGCGGGCGATCATTTCCTTGCGGACCTCGCGGTTTCCGCCTCCGTTGATCTCGTGGAATTCAACGCCCCTGCGGGTGAGCAGGTCCTTGGCGTCGGCACAATACGGGCAGTACGGGGTAGTGTAGATGTCGATCTTTGCCATGGTGAGGTGTAATTTCTGTCAAATTTCTTACACTTATATGGACGTTCGCCCGGGCTCGGCAACCCTGGCAAAAATCAGCACATCGACATTGGTGGCGCCGGCCCGCAGCGGGGCGCGTGCGCAACCTTCGACCGTGGCGCCGGACGTCAGCACATCATCGACCAGAACCAGGCGGCGACCGGCGACCGCGGCGTTGCCCGTCTCCGGCACACGAAATGCGCCTTGGATATTGTCGCCGCGCTCGGCCCGCGACAGGCCGACTTGCTGCACGGTAGCTTTGACCCGCTTGAGCGCGCCGGCGGCAATGGGCACGCCGCTTGCGGCGGAAATCGTTGCCGCCAGCATGGTCGATTGGTTGAAGCGCCGCGCCCATTGCCGCCGCCAGTGCAGCGGCACCGGCGCATCGGCGTCGGCCAGAAGCTCGTGCCCGGCTTGTGCGACCCAGCGTCCCATCATCGGCGCGAGGTCGAGCCGGTCGCCATATTTCAGCGCGATATCTCGTCGAAGCGCACCGCGGCGTGGGCGCGGTTATAGGACGGCCGGTCGGCGATGGCTTCCATGGACAGGATGCCCGGGCCCGGGTCATACACGAAGGGAATGCCGAGCCGCTCGCAATAGGGGCGGGTGATGAACGAGAGTTTCGACCAGCACGATGCGCACAGGCGGCGGCCCTCAACCGTCTCACGGCAGGCGGGGCAGAGTTGCGGCAGAGCAAGATCGGGCGCCGAGCGCATTACGCCGCGCACCGCGCCGGCGGCGCGTCTGATCGGATTGGGAATGGCGATGCTCAATGACGGCAGCATAGGTTCAGGTTACCGCCGCGCGGCTGCGATGTCATCGTTCGCGGCAAAGCCACGTGGGAAGCTATGTGGCTAGAACTGTGGCTGCTGCAAACGCGTGACCAACATGCCCGATGAGCCGGCAGCATCAGGTCCGGTGCTTTTTGACCGCGCGCTTATTCGCGCGCGGCGGCGGCGCGCCGCGCAATTGGGTCCGGTCACATTCTTGCTCGACCGTGTGGCCGATGAATTTGCCGAACGGCTTGCCGCCGTACTGCGCCGCTTCGATGTCGCCGCCGATCTTGGCACGCCGACTGATGTGGTGCGGACGGCGTTGACGCGCCTGCCGACGATCGGCACGGTCATCAGATCGGATGCCGCGTTGGATGCGACGGCGACGGCGACGCCGGCACCAACACGTGTTGCCGCCGACGAGGAGACTTTGCCGTTTCGCGAAGCCTCGCTCGATCTCGTCGTCTCGGGCCTGGCGCTGCAATTCGTCAACGATCTGCCGGGTGTGCTGGTGCAAATTCGCCGTGCCCTGAAGCCCGACGGATTGTTTCTTGCCGCCCTGTTGGGCGGCGAGACGCTCACTGAGCTGCGGCAGTCCTTTGCCGCGGCTGAGAGCGAAATCGAGGGCGGCGCCTCGCCGCGCGTTGCGCCCTTTGCCGACCTGCGCGAGCTCGGCGCGTTGCTGCAGCGTGCCGGCTTCGCGCTGCCGGTCACCGATGTCGATCGCATCACGGTCAGATACGACAATGCGTTCGACCTGATGTACGATTTGCGCCGCATGGGTGCGACCAATGCACTCCTGGCGCGCCGCCGCACGCCACTGCGCCGTTCGACGCTGTTGCGCATGGCCGAAATCTATGCGGAACGCTTCGCCGATCCCGACGGGCGGCTGCGGGCGACTTTCGAGATCGTTTGGCTGTCGGGCTGGGCGCCGCATCCGGATCAGCGGCAGCCGCTTAAGCCCGGCTCGGCCAAGACGCGGCTTGCGGACGCGCTCGGCGCGCAGGAAATCCCGGCGGGTGAGAAGCCGGGGAGCTAGAGCATGATCCCGAAAAGTGGGAACCGGCTTTCAGACAAGATCATGCTCGAGCGAAAAGCTCTCTTATTTGAGGGCCGTCGATACGCTGGTGAACATGCCTTTGACGCTGGAGCCGAGGCTCGTCACCGAAGCGACAATGGCCACGGCAATACCGCGCAATAATCGCATATTCGATGGCGGTGGCGCCGCGCTCGTCGCGCATGAAGCGTGAAGCGGTCGTGACGACCTCGGCGATCGTGAAATTTTTGGTTTTGAACATTGTCGTTCTGAGTTCTGGCGTTACGATCACAACAGCGTCGTCAGATGCGAAATCAGAGGTTCGTCGGCGGGCGGCATCGGATAATTGCGTAATTCGCCCGGTTTCACCCATTTGAGCTGTTGCCCTTCGAGCGGCGCGACGAAGCCGTCCCAGCGCCGGCAGACATAGAGCGGCATCAGCAAATGGAAGTCAGGATAGAGATGGCTCGCGAATGTCAGCGGCGCGAAACACTCTTCCTTGACGGCGATACCCAATTCCTCCCTCAGTTCGCGGATCAGGCTTTGCTCCGGCCGTTCGCCGGTCTCGACCTTGCCGCCGGGAAACTCCCAGAGGCCCGCCATCGATTTGCCCTCCGGGCGTTGTGCGAGCAGCACGCGACCGTCGGCATCAATGAGGGCGCAAGCGGCGACCAGAACAGTTTTGACGCTCACGACTTGTTTGACGCTCAAGATCTGTCCTTAATCTAAGCAACTGATAGCAAATGCGGGTTCAAACTGATCGTACAGATAGCCGCTTTCGCCGTATTGGTTAACGGAAAGCTACCCGCGGACCAATGCGAGAATTGCTTCGGCAAAGGCGCGCGGCGCTTCCTGCGGCAAGTTATGCCCGATCTTCGGCAGCCGCCGCCGCTGATGCGGCCCGGTGAAATTGGCGTCGAGCTTTTCGAACGCGTCTGCCGGCTGCACGCCGTCGGCGTCGCCTTGCAGGATGATTGTCGGCACGCCGATCCTTGGTTGCGCGGCGAGCTCGGCTTCGATCGGCTCCAGCGCCGGATCGCCCGGCGCATTGCCATAGCGATGCCGGTAGGACTGGATCGTGACCGCGACGAAATCCGGATTGTCGAACGAAACGGCGCTCCGTTCGAACGTCGCGTCGTCGAAGGCCCAATGCGGCGACTATAATTCCCACAGCAGGCGGCAGAAGCCGCGGCGATTGGTTTCAAGCCGGGCGCGCGCCCGTTCAGTGTGAAAATAATACTGGTACCAGTAACGGCGCTCCTGCTCCGGCGCAGCGGGATTATTCGACGCCGGAATGTTCTGGATATTGTAGCCGTTGCCGGTGACGAGGCCGCGCACGCGCTGGGGCCACAAAGCCGCGACGATGCAGGCCGCGCGGCCGCCCCAGTCGTAGCCGGCGAGGACCGCGCGTTCGACCGACAACGCATCCATCAATTCGCGCAGATCGTTGCCGAGCGCCGCCTGCTGGCCCGAGCGCGGCGTATCCGGCGAAAGAAACCGCGTCGCGCCGAAGCCGCGCAGATAAGGCGCGATCACGTGGCAACCGGCTTCGACGAGCGGCCGCACAACCTTGTCGTAACAGCGCGGGTCGTAAGGCCAGCCGTGCATCAGAAAGACCGGCGCGCCATCGGCCGGCCCGTAGTCCTCGTAGGCGATGTCGAGGACCGGCGCGCGGATATGGCGGAGATCCGCGGCCATTTGCCTAGCTGCGATAATCGCCGTTGATCGCGACATATTCTTTGGTCAGGTCGCAGGTCAGCACGCGGTCGCGGCCTTTGCCCAGCCCGAGCGCGACTTTGAGCGTGATTTCGGGCCGCTTCATTACCGCGGAGACTTCGACTTCGTCGTAAGCGAAGTCGCGCTCGCCCCTGTGGGCGACGCGGATGCCGCCGAACCAGATCGACAGCTTGTCGCGGTCGGCGGGCTCGCCGGCTTTGCCGACTGCCATGACGACGCGGCCCCAATTGGCGTCCTCGCCGGCGATCGCTGTCTTCACCAGCGGCGAATTGGCAATCGACATCGCGACGCGGCGCGCCGAGGCTTTCGACACCGCGCCTTCGACGACGACTTCGAGAAGCTTCCGCGCGCCTTCGCCGTCGCGCGCCACTTGCTCGGACAGGTTGGCAAGGAGCGCATTGAAGGCCTTGCGAAACGGCACGAGACGCGGATCGCTGGCACGGGTGATGCGTGGCGCTTTCGCCACCCCCGTGGCAAAGGCCAAGAGCGTATCCGACGTCGAGGTGTCGCCGTCGATGGTGACGGCGTTGAACGTGTCGACGACGCCTTCGTGCAGCAGCGTCTGCAGCACCGGCGCCGCGATCGGCGCATCGGTGAAGACGAACGACAGCATCGTCGCCATGTCGGGCGCGATCATGCCGGCGCCCTTGGCAAAGCCGTTGATCGTGACCTCGGTGCCGGCGATGCGGGTGCGGGCGGTCGCAACCTTCGGAAACGTATCCGTGGTCATGATCGCTTTGGCTGCGTCCATATAGCCGCTGGCGGTGGCCTCTTCTTCGAGCTTGGTCATCACGCCGTCGAACGCCTGCGCCGGCAATGGCTCGCCGATGACGCCGGTCGAAGCTAGGAACACTTCGGATGTTTTGCAGCCCACCGCAGCCGCTGCGACTTTCGCAGTAAAGGCGCAGGCGTCGCGGCCGTTCTTGCCGGTGAAGGCATTGGCATTGCCGGAATTGACGACAAGTGCGCGTGCCCGTGCGCCTTTCAGCCTGGCGCGACACCATTCGACCGGCGCCGAAGGGCATTTCGAGCGCGTGAACACGCCGGCGACGCTAGTGCCTTCGTCGAATACGACGAGCAGCACATCGGTGCGGTCCTTGTAGCGGATACCGGCGGCGGCTGTCGCGAGACGCACGCCTCCGATTTCCGGCATGTCGGGAGCGGTTTTGGGCGCGAGTGGGGAAATAGTCGAAGACATATTTATAACTACAGTGTCTTCGTGTCGCCGATTATTTCTTCGCCGGTGCGGCGGGGTTGAGCTTCGACGGATCGGCGGCCGCGGGCGGCGGGGGCTGGTCGAGGCGCTCGATATTGGCGGCGCTCCGCAGCTTCGACACCAGATCGGCCTGGGCGCGATGCGCGACATAATTCTCAAGCTGGCCTTTGACTTCGTCGAAGGTCGGCGTCGGCTTGGTGCGCTTGTCTTCCACTTTGATTATGTGCCAGCCGAATTGCGTATGCACCGGATCGGAAATCTCTCCTTTGTCGAGCTTGAACGCGACGTCGGCGAATTCCGGCACCATCTGGTCCTTGGTGAAATAGCCAAGATCGCCGCCGTCGGCGGCGCCGGGGTCCTTCGACTTCTCCTTGGCCAGTGCGGCGAAGTCCGCGCCCTTCTTCAACTGGTCTTCGATCGCCTTGGCTTCGTCCTCGGTGGCGACGAGGATGTGGCGCGCATGCACTTCCTGCTCGCTCGGCATCTGCTTGACGGCGTCGTCATAGACCTTGTGCATGGCATCGTCGGTGACGGCGGCGGTGCCGGCGTCCTGCAGCAATGTTTCCATCAGCACCTTGCTGCGTTCGAACTGGAGGCGATGCTTGACGTCGTCGCGGTCGGCGAGCTTCTGCTGCTCGGCTGCCTGAGCCAGTACGATGACGTCGGCGAGATAGGTAACGAGGTAATCGCGCTTCTGGTCGGGTCCCATTTGCGGCATGTTGGCGCCGACCTCGTCCTCGGCGAGCGTAAGGTCGCTCTGGCGGATGTCGACGCCATTGGCCCGGGCTACCACCGGATCCTTGTCCTGCGCGCGCAGCGGGGTAGTTGATCCGGCCAGGATAGCGGCAAGCGCGAGCGCGCCGAGTGCGCGGGCAACGGACGAACGGATGGGGGCCATAAACGCGATCCTCTGGGCACGGCGGGAAAGTCGCCGGTTAATTTAGGGTGCCGGATCCAGGCCTGCGGTCCCGGATCGGCGCGGACACTCGCCGAATCAATTGTTCTTGGCAATGGCAGATTCGGGGGCGCGGCCTAACGAGCACGTGAATATGGGCCTTTGCATTGACAAAAAATCGACCCCCTCCTATCTCTCGGCCAGCGTTAGGGACGTTCAGCCGCCCTGCAGAGGCCCAATAGCGCCGCATTTCCGGCTGGTTGGGACCGGTGCCCGCGGACCCAATAATGCGGGACATGGGACGATGCCGGGTTGGGGACGATGCCGGGGTAATGGGAACCGGTTTTCCGCCAAGATCGTGCCTCATCACAAACAGAGCTTAAGGTCGGTGGCGAGAGCCCGTTAGAAGGATGTTGATGCGATGATCGGCGCTGTCGCCCGCAAGCTGTTCGGTTCCTCCAACGATCGTCGCATCCGATCCTATCGGCCGCGCGTCGAAGAGATCAATGCGCTGGAACAGGAGCTGGAGGCGCTGTCCGACGAAGCGCTCCGCGCTCGCACCGACGAATTCAAGAAGCAGCTCGCCGCAGGCGCCACCATTGACGACATTCTGGTGCCGGCTTTCGCCACCGTCCGCGAGGCGGGCAAGCGCGCGCTCGGCCAGCGGCATTTCGACGTTCAGCTTATCGGCGGCATGGTGCTGCATGAAGGCCGCATCGCCGAGATGAAGACCGGCGAAGGCAAGACGCTGGTTGCGACGCTGCCGGTCTATCTCAATGCGCTCACCGCGAGCGGCGTTCACGTCGTCACCGTCAACGACTATCTCGCCAAGCGCGACTCCGAATGGATGGGCCAGATCTACCGGTTCTTGGGCCTGACGGTCGGCGTCATCGTGCACGGCCTCGACGATGTCGAGCGCAAGAAGCAATACGACTGCGATGTTACCTACGGCACCAATAACGAGCTCGGCTTCGATTATCTGCGCGACAACATGAAGTACCGGCTCGAGGACATGGTCCAGCGCGGC
This sequence comes from Xanthobacteraceae bacterium, assembly GCA_049677525.1. Taxonomy (GTDB): domain Bacteria; phylum Pseudomonadota; class Alphaproteobacteria; order Rhizobiales; family Xanthobacteraceae; genus BOG-931. Next base: position 2,489 of record JBAUCK010000224.1, on the reverse strand, counting down.
CACGCCTATGCCATCGTCGACGAAGTCGACTCCATCCTGGTCGACGAGGCGCGCACGCCGCTGATCATTTCCGGCCCGCTCGACGACCGCTCCGACTTCTACAACACGATCGACGCCTATATTCCCAAGCTCGCCAAGGACGATTACGAACTCGACGAGAAGCAGCGCACCGTCAATCTCACCGAATCCGGCATGGAGAAGATGGAGAGCACGCTGCGCGACGCCGGCCAGCTCAAGTCGGATTCGCTCTACGACGTCGAGAACGTCTCCGTCGTCCACCACATCAATCAGGCCCTACGCGCGCACAAGCTGTTCCAGCGCGACAAGGACTATATCGTCCGCAACGGCGAGGTCATCATTATCGACGAGTTCACCGGCCGCATGATGCCGGGCCGGCGCTATTCGGAAGGGCTGCATCAGGCGCTCGAGGCCAAGGAGCATCAGCCGATCCAGCCGGAAAACCAGACGCTCGCCTCGATCACCTTCCAGAACTATTTCCGCATGTACAAAAAGCTCGGCGGCATGACCGGCACGGCGGCGACCGAGGCCGACGAGTTTCAGGACATCTACAATCTCGAAGTTCTGGAAATCCCGACCAACCGGCCGATGGTCCGCCTCGACGACGACGACGAGGTGTACCGCACCTCGGCGGAGAAATTCCGCGCCATTCTGGCGCTGATCGAGGACTGCAAGGAGCGCGGCCAGCCGGTGCTGGTCGGCACCACATCGATCGAGAAATCCGAACAGCTCGCCGAGACGCTGCGCAAGAGCGGCTGGGAGCAGCACGACTTTTCCGATCCCAACGCCTTCGCCCCGCTCTATTCGGGCAGTGAAGGCGGCGCCAAGCCGAAAGTGTTCGCCGTGCTCAATGCCCGCTATCACGAGCAGGAAGCGCAGATCATCTCACAGGCCGGCGTGCCGGGCGCCATCACGATTGCGACCAACATGGCCGGTCGCGGCACCGATATTCAGCTCGGCGGCAATGCCGATATGCGCATCCGCCAGGAACTGGCCGATATCGCCGATCAGCATGAGCGGGACAAGAGCGCGCAGGCCGCCGAAATCCGCGCCCAGGTCGCGCGCTTGAAGGAAAAGGCGCTCGCCGCAGGCGGCCTCTATGTGCTCGGCACCGAGCGGCACGAGAGCCGCCGCATCGACAATCAGCTGCGCGGCCGCTCCGGACGCCAGGGCGATCCGGGCCATTCCAAGTTCTTCCTGTCGCTCGAAGACGATCTGATGCGCATCTTCGGCACCGACAAGCTCGACGGGATGCTGACCAAGCTCGGCCTCAAGGAGAACGAGGCCATCATCCATCCCTGGATCAACAAGGCGCTGGAAAAAGCGCAGCAGAAGGTCGAGGCGCGCAACTTCGATATCCGCAAGAACATCCTCAAATACGACGATGTCATGAACGACCAGCGCAAGGTCATCTTCGACCAGCGCGTCGAATGGATGCAGGACGACACCGTCGGCGATGTCATCGCCGATATGCGCCACACCGCGATCGACGAACTCGTCGCCAGGCATGTGCCGGAGAATGCCTATCCGGAGCAATGGGACACCGTGGGCTTGCGTGAGGAGCTCAAGCGCGTGCTCGGCCTCGATCTGCCGGTTGACGAATGGGCCAAGGAAGAAGGCATCGCCGACGAGGAAATCTTCGCCCGCGTCGAACGCCGCGCCGACGAGCATATGGCGGCGAAGGTGGCGCAATGGGGCGCCGACGTCATCCGCTACGTCGAGAAGTCGATCCTGTTGCAGACGCTCGATCATCTGTGGCGCGAGCATCTCGTCATGCTCGATCATCTGCGCCAGGTGATCGGACTGCGCGGCTACGGCCAGCGCGATCCGCTCAACGAATACAAGGCGGAAGCGTTCAGCCTGTTCGAGAACATGAGCCACGGCTTGCGCGAGGACGTGACCGCGCAATTGATGCGCGTCGAAATCGTCGCGCAGCAGCCGGCGCAACAGCCGGCGCTGCCGGTGATGGAAGCCCATAAGGTCGATCCGACCACCGGCGAGGACGAAATGGCGCTGGCGCTGGCCGGCGCCGAAACGCTGGCGCGTCACGGTATCGGTCCTGCCGCGAGCGCCGGCGCGCCCGCCGGCGCCGGTTCTGCGCCGCCTGCCGGTGCGCCGTTTGGCGGCTCGTCCTATAGCGGCCCTGCCAACGCGATCCCGCCGCGCACGGCGACGGCGGCGCGGCGCAATCCGCAGGATCCGCAAAGCTGGGGCAAGGTCGGCCGCAACGAGGCCTGTCCCTGCGGCTCAGGCAAGAAATTCAAGCATTGCCACGGAAGATACGCGTAACAGACATCAGGTATCAGCCATCAGGGATCAGGAAGGCACAAGCCAGCTGATACCTGATCGCTGATCCCTGACTACTGGAATCCCCAGCGGTTACTGAACGAACCGGTCGGCACCACGGGCTGCGCGCCGTTGAGCATGCCGCTGTTGCTCGGCGGCGGCGCGCCGTTGGCCTCTTTCTGAGG
>JBAUCK010000223.1:0-36749 GCA_049677525.1 Xanthobacteraceae bacterium | reverse complement strand
GCACCTCAGGATGACGCGCAGCGAGCGTTGCGCTAGGAAAGCCGCTCATCAGGAAACCGAAATGACCACCACATTCACCTATCACTCCGACCCGGTGCGCGTTGTGCTCGGGCCGGGCGCGGCCAAGGCGCTGCGCGCGGAGGCCGACCGGCACAAATTCTCGCGCATTGTCGTCTTGTGTTCGAAGACGCGCACCGAATTCGCCAAGGCCGTCGTCGCGCCGGTCGCCAAGCGCGTCGTTGGCTTCTGCGACACCGGCGGGCAAACCATGCCGCGCGAGGCGTTCGAGCACATCCTTGCCGAATTGAAACGGCTCGATGCCGACGGCTTCATCGTGGTCGGCGGCGGCTCGCCGATCGGGCTTGCCAAAGCCGCGGCCGCCATGACGAAACTGCCCTACATCGCCGTCGTCACCACCTATTCCGGCTCGGAGATGGCGGCGCGCTGGTATATCGGCGTTGCCGAGAACCGCATTTCCGGCAACGGGCCGGAGGCACTTCCCGCCACCGCGATCTACGATCCCGAACTGACGCTCGACCTGCCGGCCCACGTCTCCGCCGCAAGCGGCATGAACGCCATGGCGCATGCGGTTGAGACCTTTTACGGCGCCGACACCAATCCGGTGGTGCAGACGCTCGCCGAAGAAGGCATCCGGCTGCTCGGTTCTGCTCTGCCGCGCGTGGTCGATCATCCGCGCGACCTCGCGGCGCGCACCGACGTTCAATACGGCGCCTGGCTCGCGGCGAATTTCCGCGCCGAGGTCGGGCTCGAGCACGCCGTCGCGCAACGGGTGCGGCAATGGTTCAACCTCGAACACGCGCAGGCCCACGCCATCGCCACGCCCTACGCCATCGGCTTTAACGCCGGCGCAGCGCCTGAGGCCATGACGCGCATCAAGCGCGCGCTCGGCGTGAACGATGCCGCGCGCGGGCTCTACGATCTCAATGTGCGGCTCGGGCTGCCGACCGGGCTCAAGGATCTCGGCATGCAGGAGAAGGATATCGCCAAGGCCGTCGAAGTCGTGATGGCGGCGAAGATCAAACATCCGCGGCCGGTCACCAAGGACGAGATGTCCGATATCATTACGCAGGCTTACAAAGGAGAGCCGCCGCGATTTTAGCGTTACGCGTGTTCGCGCGCCGACATGATGGCGAGATAGAGATACATGCCGAGCAGCGTGAGCTCGACCAGAATGATAAACACGCTGCTGCCATAGACATTGGGAAAGAACAATTCGACCGCCGCCATCGACACCACCGAGGTGAGCCAGACCACTGCGCCCCAGGCGGCCGCGAGCCACAGGCCGACCGCGGCGACCAGATCGAGCACGGCAAAGAACACGGTCGCCGTCTGCCAGGCGATGCTGTGGCTCTCGAAAGACTGGTCGGCGCTCACTCCGATGCCGCAAACCTGCGACCAGTGATAGAGGCCCATGATAAACGATATGCCGGCCATGATGCGCAGAAACAGGACGAGCAATTCGGTCCAAGTACCTCGACCGGCACCCTTTCCGACCCGCACCGGCTCCAGCATGTCGCTCGGCCGGGTCGGCCGGCGCTGGGATTGATCGCTCATGCGGCAGCGATAGAGGGCCGGCAAATGCCCGTCAACGCCGCCGCTAAACCGGCCGGGAGTCCCCCGCGATTTTGGTTGTTAACACCTGCACTTGCGGCAAGGGGGAGCAAGTGGCGAGTCCGCTTTGGAAGGAGTAAAGTCAGCTTAGAACTGTTTGAATCTGTGAGGGTTTGGAGCTCGAAATGGCCATCAAATTCGGCCAGCCCATAGAGCGGGCAACCATGGAATGGACAGCCATGGAGCGGCTAGAGGCGTGCGACAAAGTGGTGCCGCTCGAAACCGGCGCCCTAGCCGAGAGGCTCGATCTGCCGATCCGCCCGCGCCGCAACCGCCGGGCCGAATGGTCGCGGCGGCTGGTGTGCGAAAACGTGCTCACCACCGACGACCTGATCTGGCCGCTGTTCGTTGTCGACGGCAGCAAGGCCCGCCAGCCGGTCGCTTCGATGCCCGGCGTCGAGCGGCTCTCGGTCGACGAAGCGGTGCGCGCGGCAGAGCACGCGGCGAAGCTGACCATCCCCTGCATCGCGCTGTTTCCTTACACCGAGCCCGGCCGGCGCGACGCGACGGGTTCGGAAGCGCTCAACGCCGACAATCTGGTTTGCCGCGCCATCCGCGCCATCAAGAAAGAAGTGCCGGAGATCGGCGTGCTCTGCGATGTCGCGCTCGATCCCTATACCAGCCACGGTCATGACGGGCTGCTGCGCGACGGCGTCATTCTCAACGACGAGACCGTCGCGGTTCTCGTCAAGCAGGCTTTGGTCGAAGCCGAAGCCGGCTGCGACATCATCGCGCCGTCAGACATGATGGATGGCCGGGTCGGCGCGATCCGTTCAGGCCTCGATGCCGCGGGCTTTCACGATGTCCAGATCATGGCCTATGCGGCCAAATATGCGTCGGCCTTCTACGGGCCATTCCGCGATGCGATCGGTTCCAACGCCACGCTGGTCGGTGACAAGCGAACTTATCAGATGGACCCGGCCAATACCGACGAGGCGCTGCGCGAAGTGGAACTCGACCTCGCCGAAGGCGCCGACATGATCATGGTCAAGCCGGGACTGCCTTATCTGGACATTCTGCAGCGGGTGAAAAATGCCTTCGGCATGCCGACCTTCGCCTATCAAGTGTCCGGGGAATATTCGATGATCATGGCCGCCGCCGGCAACGGCTGGCTCGATGGCGACAAGGCCATGATCGAGAGCCTGATCGCTTTCAAGCGCGCCGGAGCGGATGGCGTGCTAACCTATTTCGCACCACGAGTCGCAGCGAAGTTGTTGGGGAGAGCTGACGGAGGCGGCGAGACTTAACAGCACAATGCCTACCGCTGCCGCCCGCGAACAGATCGAGGCGGATGTAATGCGTGAGCATGACGACCATCTTCGGCTATACAGGCCGATCTTGCAGCGGATCATCGTCCTGGTGGCGGTGATCATCGCGGTGCCTGTGGTTTTGTGGACCATCACCGCTTTCGTCCGCGCCTATATCGCCCCGCCGCAGATCCCGACCTTCCGCCCGATCGCCGCGGCTACCGCGCCGCCCGCGCCGCAGAACGTCCAATCGCAAAACGTGCAAGTCGCCGTCCAGACCGTCAACATCACAACCGCGACCGACGCACGCGCCCCCTCGCTCGAGATCAAGAAGCCGAGCGATCCGGCTGCTGCGGCGACCCCGGCCCCGCAGCCGGCTCCACTTTCTGCCGTCCTGCCGCCGCCCTTTGCCGCGGCCAACCCCAATACCGGCGCGAGCACCGGTGCGGCGCCTGCCACCGTTGCGGCGCCGCCAGGCATTGCCCCCGCCAGCATTGCGCCCGCCAATGTGGCGCCGCAGCCGGCGCTGAAAGCGGCGCGTGCTACTATCGCTCCTGCCGCTCCGTCCGCTCCTGCCATGCCGGCCTGGCCCGCGCCGACGGCATTCAATCCAAGCTCGCCGCCGACCGACACGATCGCCTCCCTCGAGCAGGCCACGGTGGACAATGCCGACAATCTGCCGGCCGGCGCGCCGCTCCACGGCAAGATTCCGCTGCCGCCGCATCGGCCTAAAGTGGTTGCGTCAACCAATATCAAGCTGGCCTCCAACGCCATGCCGGTAGCCGGCCTGACGCCCGTAAGCGTACCGCTGCCGCGCGCCCGTCCGGCCTCCGCGCCCGAGCCGGCGCCGGTCGAAACGCCCTACCCGGCCTATGACCCCGCGGCGCTGCATGAGGTCTTCGCTATCCGAGCGCCGTGCCGCCTTCCATCCGTACCGGCTGATAGCCCTCGGCCGCGAGCGCGCGGAAAATCTCCTCGGCATGCGCGCTGTCGCGCGTCTCCATGGTGACATCGAGCTTGGCGCCCTTGGCCGGCACGTCGAGAAACAGCCGGTGATGCTCGACGCCGAGAATATTGGCGCCGAGCTCGCCGATCTGGCTTGTGATCTGGCCGAGAACGCCGGGCCGGTCGGGAACGGCGAGACGAAACGACACGATGCGGTTCTCGCGTTCGAGCTCGCGCACCACGATGGAAGCGAGGATGCGCGGATCGATATTGCCGCCGCACAGGATCAGGCCGACCTTGCGGCCGGCAAAGCGTTCAGGCGCGGCTAGCATCGCCGCCAAACCGGCGGCGCCTGCCCCTTCGGCCATGGTCTTCTGCAAAGTCAAAAACGCATTGACCGCGCGCTCGATCAGCACCTCTTCGACCAGCACGATGTCGCTGACGATTTCACGCACGATCGGCACCGTCAAGCCGCCGGCTTTGGTCACGGCGATGCCTTCGGCGAGCGTCGCGCCGCCGCACGGACGATTGCCGCCGTGGATCGCATTCCACATCGACGGATAGAGCGTGGTTTCGACGCCGACGATCTCGATCGACGGCTTTTTGGCGCGTCCGGCGATGGCGCTGCCCGAGATCAAACCGCCGCCGCCGATCGGTACGATCAGAACGTCGAGGTCCGGCTGCTCGGCGAGCATTTCGAGCGCCAGCGTGCCCTGCCCGGCGATGATATGCGGATCGTTATAGGGATGGACCCAGACCAGGTTCTGCGCGACGGCAATCGCATCGGCGCGGGCTTGCGCTTCCATCACGGTTTCGCCGTCGAGCACGACATTGGCGCCGAGCGCTTCGGTCGCTTTCACCTTCACGTAAGGCGTCGTCACCGGCATGACGATCGTTGCGCCGATCGCAAGCCGCCGCGCATGATAGGCCACGGCCTGCGCATGATTGCCAGCGGACATGGCGATGACGCCGCGGCGCCGCTCTTCATCCGACAGCGCAGCGAGCTTCACGCAGGCGCCGCGCTCCTTGAAGGAATTGGTGACCTGCAAATTCTCGTATTTGACATAGACCTCGGCGCGCGTGAGCGCCGACAGCGGCGGCGCCGGCAGAAGCGGCGTCTTGAGCACGTGACCGGCGATGATGCGCTGGGCGGCCTCGATATCGGCAAGCGTGATCTTCAAACGAATTCTCCGGCATTTGCAGGCAAATTACGTCTTGCCGCGGCAAAAACTCTTGCTTTGGCCAAAGTCGCTTGCCATCTCGATGGCATTATACAGGCAGGCACAAGATGACAGATCCAGTCTCTGGCCCATTCTCCGGCCCGAATTCCGCCACGGGGCGCCTCGGCATCGGCGTCGAGATCAAGCCGCACGCCTATAATCCTGCCGCCAATCCCGAATTATTCGACGGCGTCTTGGTGCGCCGCTTTGTCGCCTTTGTCATCGATGTCGTCATCCTCGCCATACCGCTGATCATCGCCTGGGTGTTCATTTTCGTCTTCGGCATTGTAACGCTCGGGCTCGGCTGGGCGCTCTATGGGCTGATGTCGCCGGTCGCGGTGGTATGGGCGCTGTTCTACTACGGCACGACGCTGGGCGGCCCGGCTTCCGCCACCATCGGCATGCGCGCCATGGAAATCGAGATGCGCACCTGGTACGGCGCGCCGAGTTATTTTCTGCTCGGCGCGGTTCACGCCATCGTCTATTGGGTCAGCGTCAGCGTGCTGACGCCGCTGATTCTTGTGGTCGGCTTCTTCAACGCGCGCGGTCGTCTGCTGCATGACTTCCTGGTCGGCACCGTTGTCATAAACAATGCGACGCGGGCGGCATTGCTGCGCGCGCATACCGACCGCTAGATTCCACGCTGCCGCAGGCTGCGAAATGGGCCTTTGCCGCAAGCCGCCGCTCTGGCAATCTTAAGTGGCGGCCGGAATCGGTTCCGGCCTTATCGCAACGTCGAAACGACAATGATCTAATGTTACCATTTGAGCCGCTGTGACCCAGCATCCGCGCGACACACCGCAGTTCTACCTCACCGCCCCCTCGCCCTGCCCCTATCTCGGCGGCAAGGAGGAGCGGAAGGTCTTTACGCATCTGGTCGGCGAGCGCGCGCCCGAACTCAACAATATTCTCACCCAAGGCGGCTTCCGCCGCAGCCAGTCCATCGCCTATCGGCCGGCTTGCGAAGGCTGCCGCTCCTGCGTCTCGGTGCGCGTGGTCGCCAAGGATTTTCGTCCCTCGCAAAGCATGCGCCGCATTGCCCGCCGCAATGCCGACGTTGTCAGCGACATGCGGATCGCGGTGCCGACCTCGGAGCAATACGCAATCTTCCGCGCCTATCTCGATTCGCGTCACCGCGACGGCGGCATGGCCGACATGACGGTGCTCGACTATGCGATGATGGTCGAGGACAGCCATATCGAGACGCGGATCATCGAATACCGGCTGCGCGAGAGCGGCGAACTCGTCGCCATGGCGCTCACCGACGTGCTCGGCGACGGCCTGTCCATGGTCTATTCGTTCTTCGAGCCCGACCTCTCCGCGCGCTCGCTCGGCACGTTGATGGTGCTCGACCATATTTCGCGCGCGCGACGCATGGGCCTGTCCTATGTCTATCTCGGCTATTGGGTGCGCGGCTCGCGCAAGATGGATTACAAGGGCCGCTTCTTGCCGCAAGAACGGCTGATGCCGGAAGGCTGGGCAAGAGTAGAGTAGCTCGTAGAGCAAGTCGTCGCGGAACAGCGGGGGAGCAGATTATGCCGAGATCCAACCGGGCGGGCCTCATTGCCGGCTTTTTCGTTTTCGTCGCGGGCGCGGCTCTGGCGCAAAGCGCGCCGGCGACCAGCGCCGATACCGCGAAAGGCAAAGCGCTCGTCAACGGCGACGGCATGACGCTCTACACGTTCGACAACGACAGCAAGGGCAAGTCGAATTGCAACGGCCAATGCGCCAATCTCTGGCTGCCGCTGATCGCAACCACCGACGCCAGCGCGTCGGGCGATTTTTCCCTGATCACCCGCAGCGACGGCCGCAAGCAATGGGCCTACAAGAACAAGCCGCTCTATGGCTGGAACAAGGACAGCAAGCCCGGCGACGTGACCGGCGATGGCGTCAACAGCGTCTGGCACATCGCCGTGCCTTAAATCTTGCTTGCTGGAAACCAGAGCATGATCCCGAAAAGTGGAAGCCGGTTTTCGGAAAAGATCATGCTCAAACAAAAGAAATCTAGACCTGAACTTCCGCGAGCGATTGTAGTGCGTAGAACTGCACCGGCTCGTTGCGGCCCTTCACTGGCGCCTGATGCAGTTCGCAGCCGTCGAGCTTCACGCCTGCGGCTTCCGCCGCCTGGCGCGAGACGACCACCGTGCATTGATAGTCCTTGCACAGGCTTTCGAGCCGCGCGCAGGTATTCACGGTGTCGCCGATCGCGGTGATGATCTGCGAATGCGGCGGACCCATCGCGCCGACGATGGCTTCACTATAGTGAATGCCGATGCCGATACGCAGCGGTTCGCGCAAATCGGTGCGCAGCGCGAGATTAAGCGCATCGAGCCGCTGCAGCATTGCACGCGCGCCGCGCAGCGCATCCGCCGCGCCGGTCTTCGGATTGGCGGCGTGAAGGCCGTAAAGCGCCATCAGCCCGTCGCCGGTGAATTGCGAATAGTGTCCGTTGGTTTCGACCAGCGCCCGCGTCATCTCATAGAAGAACTGGTTGAGGATGAACAACACGTCGTAAGGCAGCCGGGCTTCGCCCAAAGTGGTCGAGCCGCGCAGATCGACGAAGACGACCGTAACCAAGCGCTCGCTGCCCTCGAGCCCGCCGCGCGTCGCACCGTCCGCGGCGCTGGCATCGGCCCCCAGAAGCGGCATCACGGCGATGTCGGAGGTGGGACGAATCTGACAGGCCAGCCGCGTCCCTTCAGCCGCGCCGATGCGTGACAGCGCCTTGGCTTCCAAGGTCGATGGCGGCGGCAAATCGTCAAGGCCCTTGGTGACCATGATCCGGCATGTCGTGCAGCGCGCCCTGCCCCCGCAGACCGAAGCATGCGCGACGCCGTTGGCGCGCAGCGTCTCGAGCACAGTCGCGCCGGGCAGGATCCGCATGCTGCACCCGCTGGCATGCGCCAGAATGGGCGGACGCTGACTGCGATGGTACCAGTCGCGGAGCCCGCGTCCGGCGAACGGCAGCAGCGGCAGCGTGAAGCAGAGGATCCAGCCGATATCGGCCATATGGTCGATCGCGGCTCTATTTTCGTCGGTCAGGTTTGCATCGGCGAGCGCTGATTCGACGAAATCATGATCCTTCGCCTCGCGCAGCACCTGATTGCCGCCGGTGACGTAGCCGGCAAGCGCCAGCGTCGGCAGCAGCAAGGCATAAGTGAATAGGAACGGCCGCCATTTCGGATACCAGGTCCGCACGCGCAGCCAATAGTTGATGCCGATACAGGCATGGGTCCACACCGTGACAATGGCAAGCATCTGCACCGCAGAGAACCAGGGATCGATCACCCACTGCGCGATGAACACGGTGTTGTAATAGGTCGTCGTGTCGAGCACGTGCTCGGAAATGCGCGTCGCCACCACGTGTGACGTCAGCAGCACGGGAATGCACAGGCCGAGCGCGAGCTGCGTCCATTCCCACGGCTTCAACCGCAGCGAGCGGCGCACGTAAATTGACCACAGCGCATTGGTGTAATGAATGAGAAACGCGGTCGACAGGACGATCGTGCCGGTCCAGCCGCGCCACGGATACATCAGAATGCGGCGCGCCGTTTCCGCATCGTCGAAGGAAATCAGCAGAAAGCAATGCGCGGTGAGATGGCAGATGACGAACGTCAGCATCGTCAGCGCGCTGAGAAGCCGCAGCCAGCTTCGCCAGTTCGACCAAGTGCGACTGCCCAATATCATCGCTTTCCGCCCTACATTCCCGTACGCGATCTTGATCGGTATCGGTCGAGATCGCGAAAAATTACCCGGCGAAAAAGTCATGCCGGCGCAACCGTCTTGGTGAAGGCGATTATAGTCGACCTCAGGGCCGCCGCGGAATTCACGCCGCGTCGACGACGAATTCGTGTCTTTGCCGCAAACCCTAGTCTTCGTCGGCGTCCTTGCCGTTGCCGACGCGGCCTGATGCGCCGTCGAACTTGTTGGTCTTCGGAAAGCCCTTGGGCGCAAGCCGGCCGGCATCGGCGCGATTACCGCGCCAGTCGGAGAGCTCCTTGAGCGTCAGCGAGAAGCTGCGGTCCGCGGAATCGGTCCAGCGCAATCCGGTCTCCACTTCGAAAGTCTTGATGTCGGACAGGCCGCCGTCTTTGTAGTGCTGCAAGCGCACGCCGCGCCCGCGCGTCATTTCCGGCACCTGATCGCGGGCGAAAATCACCATTTTGCGGTTCTCGCCGATGGTGGCGACGAACTCGCCGTCGACCGCGGCGAGCGCGCGCGCCTCGTCGGGCGGCTTCACATTGAGCACCTGTTTGCCCTTGCGCGTATTGCCAAGGCACTCGTCCTCCGGAACGATGAATCCCGTCCCCTGTTTGCTGGCGACGATCAGCTTACGGCCGCCCTGATAGCGGAAGACGGTGACGATATCCGCCTCTTGTTCGAGATCCGCGAACAGCCGGATCGGTTCGCCATGGCCGCGCCCGCCGGGCAATTTCGACGCGTCGATGGTGTAGAAGCGGCCGTTGGTCGCAAAAACCAGAAGCTTCGACGTCGTCTCGGCGGAGAAAGCAAGCTTAAGCCCATCGTCGGCCTTGAATGCCAGGCTGGACAGATCGGCGACATGCCCGCGCAAAGCGCGGATCCAGCCTTTTTCCGAGACCACGACGGTGATCGGCTCGCGCTCGACCAAGGCCTCCTCGATCGCGGCCTCGTCATGCGCGGGCGCCTTCGCAAAACCGGTGCGGCGCTTGCCGAGCGGTGTCTTCGGTCCGAACGCGTCGCGCACCTCGCGGATCTGCTCACCGATCTTCTTCCACTGCTGCTTTTCCGAGCTGAGCAACTCCTCCAGCGACTTCTTCTCGGCGCGCAGATCCTTGTCTTCCTTGCGGATCTCCATTTCCTCGAGCTTGCGCAGATTGCGCAGCCGCATATTGAGGATCGCTTCGGCCTGCACGTCGGTGAGCCTGAAGGTCTTGATCAAGACTGGCTTGGGCTCATCTTCGGTACGGATAATCTTGATGACCTTGTCGAGGTTGAGATAGGCGACAAGATAGCCGCCCAAGACTTCGATGCGATGCTCGATCTGCGCCAGCCGATAACGTGAACGGCGCAGCAGCACGTCGCGGCGATGCGTGAGCCATTCGCTGATCGCTTCGGCAAGGCCGATGACTTTCGGAATCCGACCGCGCACCAGCACGTTCATGTTCAGCGGCACGCGGCTCTCGAGCTCGGTGAGCTTGAACAGGCTTTCCATCAACAGCGCCGGGTCGACCGAGCGCGAACGCGGCTCGAAGACGAGGCGCACGTCTTCGGCGGATTCGTCGCGCATGTCGGCAAGGAGCGGCAGCTTCTTCTCGTTCATCAGTTCGGCGATGCGCTCGACCAACCGCATCTTCTGCACCTGCCACGGAATCTCGGTGACGATGATCTGATAGGTGCCGCGGCCGGTCTCCTCAGTCTTCCAGCGTGCGCGCAGGCGAAACGAGCCACGGCCGATCGCATAGGCTTCCGCGATAGTTTCCGGTGGATCGACGATGAGGCCACCGGTCGGAAAATCGGGACCCGGGATGAATTTCAATAGCGTCTTGGTGCGCGCGTTCGGCTGCTCAATCAGATAGAGCGCGGCATCACACAGTTCGGCGACATTGTGCGGCGGAATCGAGGTCGCCATGCCGACCGCAATGCCTTGCGCGCCGTTGGCGAGCAGGTTCGGGAATGCCGCCGGCAGCACTACCGGTTCCTGCGACATGCCGTCGTAATTCGGCCGGAAGTCGACGGCGTCTTCGTCGATGCCATCGAGCAGAAGCCGCGCCACTTCGGTCAGGCGTGCTTCGGTGTAGCGATAGGCCGCGGCATTATCGCCGTCGATATTGCCGAAATTGCCTTGGCCGTCGACCAGCGGATAGCGCGAGGAGAAATCCTGCGCCAGGCGGACGAGCGCGTCGTAGATCGCCTGGTCGCCATGCGGATGGAAGTTACCCATGACGTCGCCGACGATCTTCGCCGACTTTTTGAACGTCGAGCCCGGATCGAGCCGCAAGAGCCGCATGCCGTAGAGAATGCGCCGGTGCACGGGCTTGAGCCCGTCCCGCGCATCGGGCAGCGCGCGATGCATGATGGTGGAAAGCGCGTAGGCGAGATACCGCTCTTCAAGCGCCTCGCGCAGCGCGATCTCCTGCACGCCGCTCGGTTCGGGAGGATTGATCTTCTTGTTCATGATGGTTGCGTTTGTCTCTCAGTGGCAGAGCGAGAGCGCATGTTCCAAGCCACATGCATCGGCGCCTGCCGACTCGAATATCGGAATCACTTTCATACTAGCAAAATGGCCCGCGCAATGCGGCTTCGGCGCGGATCACAATTCAGATCTGCGGCCCTACCGGATTACGTCATCTGAACGCGCAATGAATAACGGCCGGCGCAAAATGAAACATAATTAATCCCGCAAGATCAACGAGTTCACTAGGATCATTGCGGGCACCGACGTACGCTCCCTCGGTTCGCGCCGGAACATGACGGAGGATTAGCATGCGTAAGACTATGTTGGCAGCCGCGGCTGTTGCGGCTGTCTTGTCGATCGGAGCGACCGCGAATGAGGCCGCTGCGATGCCGACGGCGGCACCGACCCAGCTCGGGCTCGCGACATCCGCCGACACTGCCGCCAACTCCGGCCTGGTCCAAAAGACCGCGATTGTCTGCGGCTATTACGGCTGCCGCCGCGTGTGTGGGGCGGCCCGTATTGGGGCCATCCCTATTGGGGCTGGCACCGGCATTGGGGCTGGCGCCGCTGGTAATCTAGGCGCGGCTCTCGCCTGAACGCTGGAGCGTCAATCGCTTGAATTTGAAGCGATTGCGCTCCAGCTATTGCGTCACGCGCGACAGCGCCGTCACGAAGTGCGCGCGCGCCTCCGGCAAAGGCAGGCCGCGGGGACTGAAAGCGTGACGGTCCAGAAAAAAGCCGGTGAGTGAAAACGCGTCTGCGAGATCGCTCGCCGATTCCGGCTCGACGTCCGAGTGCAGAAACGCCGGCAGCCGCAGCAGCCGGTCGCGATAGGCCTCGCCGGCGTCGCGCGACACGGCGCGGCCCGACTTCGGCGACACGTAAATCAGATCTGCGGTCGCGCCGGTTGCCGCACACGACGACAGATCGAGACCGAAGCCGAGCTCGGCGAGAAAGTCGAGCTCGAAGCGGGCGATCATCGGCGCCGCAACGTGCGGATCGCCGAGATGGTCGAGGATGGTTTCGAGAGCGTCATAGATCGCGGCATGCGGCTCGCGCTCGGCAAGCAAGCGGCACAGAGCGGCAAGATGTGTCACGCCATGAACGGCATGCGCCGCGGGCAGGAATCCCGCCGCGCGCAGATTAAGGCCCTCGACGGTATAATTGCCGAGATGCTCGTCGAGCCGCGCCCGCCATGTTGCGCGCAGCGCATTGCCCGGCTGCAGCACCCCGCGCTGGCGCGCGCTCGCGCCGCCGCGGACCAGGCCCATATGCCGGCCGTGGCCGTGCGTCATCAGTTCGAGAATGACGCTGGTCTCGCCATGGCGCTTGACGCCGAGCACGATGCTGTCGTCGGTCCATTCCATTGCGTCGCTAAATTCCTTGGCGTCGCTAAATTCCTTGGCGCGCTCTGTGACGCGTTCTTAGGCGCACGTCTATTCTTTCGGGAATTCCAATCCCATTTCGCGATAACGCTCCGGATCGTCGCCCCACCCTTCCCGCACTTTGACGTGCAGGAACAGATGCACCGGGTGCTCGACGGCTTCCGCGATGTCGGCGCGCGCCGCGGCGCCGATCGCCTTGATCGCCTGGCCGGCTTTGCCGAGCACGATTTTGCGCTGGCTCTCGCGCTCGACATAGATGGTCTGCTCGATGCGCACCGAGCCGTCGCGCAATTCCTTCCACACGTCGGTCTCGACCGTAGACTGATACGGCAATTCCTGATGCAGCCTTAGATAGAGCTTCTCCCGCGTGATTTCAGCGGCGAGCTGCCGCAGCGGCGCGTCGGAGATCTGGTCTTCGGGATAGAGCCAGGGCCCGGGCGGAACATGGCCGGCGAACCAGGTCTTGAGATCGCCGACGCCGTCACCCGACAGCGCCGAGACCATGAAAGTCGTGGCGAACGTCGTACGCTCATTGAGCTTTTCGGTCAGCACCAGCAGCGCCCGCTTGTCGATCAGATCGACCTTGTTGAGCACGAGCACTTTCGGCGGACGGATATCGGCGAGCGTGCGCAGGATCGCGTCTTCGTTCTCGGTGAGGCCTTTTTTGGCATCGACCAACAGTGCGACGAGATCGGCGTCCTGCGTCGAACCCCAGGCGGTGCCGACCATGGCGCGATCGAGCCGTCGCCGCGGCGCGAAAATGCCGGGCGTATCGACAAAGATAAGTTGCGCTGTGCCCTCGATCGCAATGCCGCGAATGAGCGTGCGCGTGGTCTGCACCTTCGGCGTCACGATCGACACTTTGGTGCCGACCAGCGCATTGATCAGCGTCGATTTGCCGGCATTGGGCGCGCCGATAAGCGCGACAAAGCCGCAGCGCGTCGCCGGCGCGGGCGATTGCGCCGGCTCATCCATGACGGCGCGTTCGCTCGACGCCTTCGCGAACCAGCATGGCGGACGCCGCGGCCTGCTCCGCCGCGCGCTTGGAGCGCCCGGAGCCCTCGGCTGGAGCGAAAGCCGGAAGCTGCACAGCGACGCGGAATTCCGGATCGTGATCGGGACCGGAACGGGCGATCTCACGATAGGCCGGCGTCGGCAGGCCGCGCGCCTGCGCCCATTCCTGTAATACGGTCTTGGGATCGCGCAGCGGCTGCACCGTGGCCTGCATGCGCTGCTGCCACAGCCGCTCGACCAGTTCGACCGCCGCCTTGTAGCCGCCGTCGAGATAAACCGCGCCGATCACCGCCTCGCAGACATCGGCCAGAATGGCGAGCCGCGTGCGGGCGCCGGCATTGGCTTCCGAAGAGCCGACCCGGATGGCGGGGCCGAGTTCGATCGCGCGCGCGATCTCGGCGCAGGTCTCCTTGCGCACCAGATCGGCAAGCCGTCGCGACAGCTCGCCCTCGTCAGCCTTCGGATAGGACCGGTACAGCATGTCGGACACGACGAGACCGAGCACGTGGTCGCCGAGAAATTCGAGCCGCTGATAGCTGCCGGCGCGATTGCGCGCGCCTTTCAACGCAGAAATGTGGGTCAGCGCGCAGTCGAGCAACGTGCCGTCGGAGAAACGATAACCGATGCGATCTTCGAGCGGGGTGGCGCTGCGCTTGCGGCGGCGGGGCTCTTTCGCGGCGGACGCGCCGTCAGCCCGCGCGGCCGCCGGTTGCGGCGCCTCTTTGCGCGCGACTAGCGATTTGGCTTTCTTGCGGCCACTCATCTCACCAGCTTGAACAGCCGCTCCCACCGCACCGCCCACGGCCAACGCCAGACTTCCCAGGCGTGCGCGTCGTCGCGAATGGAGAAGAAAATAATCTGCGCCTTGCCGATCAGGTTGTCGAACGGCACATAGCCGACCTGACTCAGAACCCGGCTATCCGTCGAATTGTCGCGATTGTCGCCCATCATAAAATAGTGCCCGGGCGGCACGGTATAGACCGGCGTGTTGTCGTAAAAACCGTTGTCGGTGAGATCTAGCGTATCGTAGCTCACGCCGTTGGGCAGCGTCTCGCGATATTGTTTGACGCGCTCGACGACGCCATCCTCATCGGTAATGAAATCGTCGACGCGCTCGCGCGGCACCGGCTGGCCGTTGATGTTCAACACGCCGTCGATCATCTGAATCTTGTCGCCGGGCAAGCCGATAACGCGCTTGATGTAATCGATGGAGTCGTCTTTCGGCAGGCGGAACACGACGACATCGCCGCGCTGCGGATCGCTGGCGAACACGCGACCGGAATAGACCGGCGGCGAGAACGGAAACGAGTAGTGCGTGTAGCCGTACGAATATTTGGAGACGAACAGGTAATCGCCGACCAGAAGCGTCGGGATCATCGAGCCGGACGGAATATTGAACGGCTGAAACAGAAACGTGCGGATGACCAGTGCGATAATGAGGGCCTGGACGACCACGCGAACTGTTTCAGCAAATCCACCCT
Source organism: Xanthobacteraceae bacterium (assembly GCA_049677525.1). Classification (GTDB taxonomy): domain Bacteria; phylum Pseudomonadota; class Alphaproteobacteria; order Rhizobiales; family Xanthobacteraceae; genus BOG-931. Next base: position 21,668 of record JBAUCK010000223.1, on the reverse strand, counting down.
CGTTTCGCTTGGATTCTGTCTCCACGCTCATCGGCCCGTCATCTCGCATCGGAAGCGCCCGCCAGCGATCTTGTAGCCTCTGGGACACCTACAAGCAATTGCAGGCGGGATTTGGCCGCAGCTTCGGCGGACTTAATTTTCTTTAGAAATACCATACTCTTACCGCCGGTTTCCCGACATATTAGGCGAACCCGTGATGATTGGGCGGCGACGAAGCAAGGAAACCAACAACCGCTAAGAATGTAGCCTAGCCGCCCGCGATGGCGACGGCCGAAATCACAACGAAGGCATGCGCCATGGGGCCTTCGTCGGTTATGGTGAGATCAATCCGCGCTTCATAGCCCTTCGGCGTGATCGCCTGCAGGCGGCGCTTGGCCCCGCCGGTCAGTTCCAGTGTCGGTCGGCCCGACGGCAGATTGACGACGCCCATGTCGCGCCACCACACGCCCGCGCGCAGCCCCGTACCCAGCGCTTTGGCGCAGGCCTCTTTGGCGGCAAAGCGCTTGGCGTAAGTCTCGACCCGGTTCCGCCGCTTCTCGGCCTTTGCCCGCTCGACCGGCGTAAAGACGCGGTCGATGAAACGGTCGCCGTGACGTTCCAGCACTTTGGCGATGCGGCGCGCGTCGGAAATATCCGATCCGATGCCGAGAATCATGGGGTGGCTCCGATCCGGCTGCGGCCACGCTCCATCGCGGCGCGCATCGTGCGGACCGCCGAATCAAGGCCGGAATAGATCGCCTCACCGATCAGGAAATGGCCGATATTGAGCTCGGCAATCTCCGGCAGTCCGGCGATCCGTTCGGCGGTGATGAAGTCGAGCCCATGGCCGGCATGGACTTCGAGGCCCGCGTTCTTCGCCATCATAACGCCGCGAGTGATGCGCTCGAATTCAGCCGCCGCGGCCGCGCCATCGCCGGCCGTCAGCGCGTCGCACCAGGCGCCGGTATGGATCTCGATCACCGGGGCGCCGACGGCGATCGCGGCCTCGATCTGTTTGGGCTCGGCGGCAATGAACAGCGACACCCGAATGCCGGCCGCGGCCAGTTCGCTAATGGCCGCGCGCAAGGCCTCGCGCTGGCCTGAAGCATCAAGGCCGCCCTCGGTCGTACATTCCTGCCGCCGTTCGGGAACGATACAGGCGGCGTGCGGCTTGAGCTTGCGCGCGATGCCGATCATCTCCGGCGTCACCGCCATTTCGAGATTGAGCGGCTTGTTGATGCGCGCTTTTAGCCGAACCACATCGTCATCGACGATGTGGCGGCGGTCCTCGCGCAGATGCGCGGTGATGCCGTCGGCGCCGGCCGCGATCGCGATCTCGGCGGACTTGACCGGATCGGGATGCCTGCCGCCGCGCGCATTCCGCACCGTCGCGACATGGTCGACATTGACGCCGAGGCGAATGGCTTGAGCCGGCATGCCTATCCGTTCACGCGTTCGGCGTTGGCGACGACTTTCTTCGCCCGCAATTGCGAGATGATCGAGGTGAGGTGCTTGAGATTATAGACTTCGAGATCGATCGTGAGTTCGGTGAAATCCGGCGACTGTCGGGTCATGCGGATATTGTCGATATTGCCGTCATGCTCGGCGATGACTTGCGTGATCTGCGCCAGCGTTCCCGGCTCGTTGACCGAGTGCACCGCGAGCCGCGCCGGAAACCGCTGTGGCGCCTTGTCGTCGACATCCCAGCGCACGTCGAGCCAGCGCTCCGGTTCGTCCTCGAATTGTTTGAGCGCTTCGGACTGGATCGGATAGATCGTGATGCCCTCCCCGGGCGTCATGATGCCGACGATACGGTCGCCGGGCACCGCGCCACCTTGCGGCGCAAAGCGCACCGGGAGGTCGGAATTGATGCCGCGGATCGGAATCGCCGAGCCGCTTTCGCCTTCGTCCGGGACTTTGAACTTCAGCGCCTTGGCGAAGGTCAGGCCGAACCAGCCGCCCTCGGCCTTCGGCGCAACGGGCGTGACCCGCTCGTCCTTGTAATCGGGATACATGGCACGCACGACGTCGGAGGCCTTCATTTCGCCGCGGCCAACAGCCGCCATCACATCGTCGATCGAGGCCCGCGCCAGCCGTGGCAACGCGCCTTCGAGTTTCTCGTCGGAGAATTCGATCTTGGCGCGCTGACAGAGCTTTTCGACGATGCGCCGGCCGAGCCCGGCATATTGATTGCGCACCGCGTCCCGCGTGGCGCGGCGGATGGCGTCGCGCGCCTTGCCGGTCACCACGATGGATTCCCAGGCCGATGGCGGTGCGGTCTGCGCTTTCGAGGTCAGGATCTGCACCTCGTCGCCGTTTTGCAGCGCCGACGACAACGGACCGATCTTGCCGTTGATCTTGGCACCGATCGCCATATTGCCGACGTCGGTATGCACCGCATAGGCGAAGTCGATCGGGGTGGCGCCGCGCGGCAGCGCGATCAGCTTGCCCTTGGGCGTGAAACAAAACACCTGGTCGTGGAACAGTTCGAGCTTCGTATGTTCCAGGAATTCTTCCGGATTCGACCCTTGGGCGAGCAGTTCGATGGTCCGGCGCAGCCAGGCATACGCGCTCGATTCCCGCGACAGCATTTCCGTCGGCGAGCCGAGCTCGTCCTTATAGAGCGCATGCGCGGCGATGCCGTATTCGGCGATCTGCTGCATTTCGCGGGTGCGGATCTGCAGCTCGACCCGTTGCTTGCCGGGACCGATCACCGTCGTATGGATGGAGCGGTAGTCGTTCTGCTTGGGCGTCGATATGTAGTCCTTGAAGCGCCCCGGAACCACCGGCCAAGACGTGTGCACGATGCCGAGCGCCTGATAGCACTCGCCGATGTCACCGACGACGACACGGAAGCCGAAGATATCGGACAGTTGCTCGAAACCGACCGCCTTGCGCTCCATCTTGCGCCAGATCGAATAGGCGCGCTTGCGGCGGCCGGAGACTTCGGCGCTGATGCCGCGGTCGGCGAGCTTTTTGGCGAGCTGCTCTTCGATCTCTTTGATCCAGCCGCTCGATTTGGCGGCGAGCGTCTCGAGCCGCTCGGTCAGGACTTTATAGGCGTCGGGATTGAGCTCGCGGAACGACAGATCCTCGAGCTCCTCGCGCATCACCTGCATGCCCATGCGGCCGGCAAGCGGAGCGTAGATTTCGAGCGTCTCATCGGCAGTGCGCCGCCGCGACGCCTGCGGCTGGTATTCGAGCGTGCGCATATTGTGCAGGCGATCAGCGAGCTTGATCAAAAGCACCCGCACATCGTCGGCAATGGCGAGCAGAAGCTTGCGCAGGTTCTCGGCCTGCTTCGCCTCCTTGGAGACGAGATCGAGCCGCTTCAATTTGGTCAGGCCTTCGACCAGAAGTCCGATCTCATGGCCGAACAGCCGGTCGATTTCGGCGCGGGTGGCGTCGGTATCCTCGATGGTGTCGTGCAGCAACGCCGCGGCGATGGTGGCGTCGTCGAGCTTCAGCCGCGTCAGGATGGCCGCGACTTCCAGTGGATGGGAAATATAGGGATCGCCGGAAGCCCGCTTCTGCTCGCCATGCGCCCGCATGGCATAGACATAGGCCCGGTTGAGCAGATCCTCGTTGGCGGCAGGATTGTACTTTTTGACGTCCTCGATCAGATCGTATTGCCGCACGCGCGGCTTGCGCGACTTGGCCTGCGGCGCTTCGACGGCGTCCGCGGGGACAAGGCTCGGTGCGCGCGCCAACGGCCCCCGGGAGCGGGGCTGATTCTGCATGCGCGGCAGGTCGATCGGCGAACGCGCCATAGTAATCCCGTGGTCGTGCCACAGCACTGCGGCCGACCCGGCAAAACGCCAGATTCGGCCACGACTGCTCATAAAGATATCATGAAGATATCATGCAGGTGCGCGAGCGCCACAAGCCGCGCGGATTTAGGCACACAACATGGTGGCGACGCCGCAAATTGGCGGCGTCAAAGCCAAGGTTTGGTTAAAACCACCCTGAAAGCAGGGGAACCGAAGGCAGCCTTACTCTTCGTCGTCGCCGACGTCCGGCTCGGGCTGGCTCTCGGGCGGCGTAAGCCCCTCGAGGCCCTTGAGCAGCTCTTCCTCGGTCATACGATCCGTTGTCACCTCGGTATCGTCGACATCAACTCCAGTCCCTGGCGCCCCGATCAGCGGCACGGCCTCGGGCTCCGGCTCGTCAACCTCGACATATTTCTGCAGGGAATGCACGAGTTCCTCCTTGAGGTCCTCGGGCGAAATCGCCGTTTCTGCGATCTCCCGGAGCGCGACCACCGGGTTCTTGTCGTTGTCGCGGTCGACGGCGATCTGGGCGCCGGACGAAATCATACGCGCACGGTGGCCAGCGAGCAGGACGAGATCAAAGCGGTTTTCGACCTTGTCGATGCAATCTTCAACGGTGACACGAGCCATTTGGCGATTTTCCTGTGGCTTTTAGCCAGGCGGGTCTCAATGCTGGTCTTTTCGGCGGTTCCCGCTATAGGACAATGTCCTTAATGTGGCGCTTAAGTAACGCCCGCGGCCGGGATGCGCAAGCCTGTTTTTATTGGCTGATTTTGCTCGCCGCGTTTGCCGGCTGATTTTGCTATCTAATTTTTGCCGGCCGCAAAGCAAGCCTCACGACAATGCCACGAAGAGTTCCGAACTCCGCCATCGAAACGCTGCCGATATTTAACACTTCGGATATTTAACTTGGCTGCGACCGGAGGCTCTGTTACCCAAAAAATTCTGGAACCGCGTCGCGGCGTTCTGAATCATATTTTCGGAGAGGAGCGCGACGGCGTGCCGCAAGTGCTTTTAAGCGCGTGCCGCTTGCTACGGCATAATGTGGCGATCGTGACGAAGAATAGTTGGAACAGCGATTGAAATAGCACTTAGACTGCCAAACGTTTCCGTTGACGAGACTATTTAAGACCGCCGGCATCGTTCATTGCAGTCGATCCGGTTTGATCACGAGACACAACATTCATCGCGAGAAAGACCATGTCCGCACAAAACGAAAAAATCGCATTATTCATTGACGGCGCCAATCTTTACGCCACTGCCAAGTCGCTCGGCTTCGACATCGACTACAAGCGGCTGCTGCGCGAGTTCCAATCGCGCGGCTATCTGGTGCGGGCGTTCTATTACACCGCGGTGATCGAGGATCAGGAATATTCGTCGATCCGCCCGCTGATCGATTGGCTCGATTACAACGGCTACAGCGTCGTCACCAAAGCCACCAAGGAATTCGTCGACCAAACCGGCCGCCGCAAGGTCAAGGGCAATATGGATATCGAGCTTGCGGTCGATGCCATGGAACTCGCGCCGCATATCGACCAGATGGTGCTGTTCTCCGGCGACGGCGATTTCCGCTCGCTGGTCGAGGCGGTGCAGCGCCGCGGCGTGCGCGTCATCGTTGTTTCGACCGTCTCGACGCAGCCGCCGATGGTCGCCGACGAGCTGCGCCGTCAGGCCGACCAATTCGTGGACATTATGGAACTGCAATCTAAGATCGGCCGCGACCCCAACGAGCGCCCGCAGCGCGAGCCGCGCGGCGGCGAGCCAAGAGAGCCAAGAGAGCCGAGAGAATCGCGCGACGTCTCGCGCCACACCCCGCAGTTCCTGCAACGCAGCCCGACCTCGCAGCGCGTCGAAGTCGAAGACGAGTTCGAAGACGAATAGCGGCAATGGCGCGGGGCAGCGGAATGCCGGGGCACGATTGCCCGCGCTGCCCACGGCTGGTCAGTTTTCGCGAGCATTGGCGCAAGCTTGAGCCCGACTGGTTCAACGCGCCGGTGGATTCGTTCGGGCCGGCCGATGCGCGCTTTCTGGTTCTCGGTCTTGCGCCTGGACTGCGCGGCGCCAATCGCACCGGCCGGCCGTTCACCGGCGACTATGCCGGCGACCTCCTCTACTCGACGCTGACGAAGTTCGGCTTCGCCCGCGGCGCCTATGCCGCAAGCCCCGACGACGGGCTTGAACTGATCGACTGCCGGATCAGCAATGCGGTCCGCTGCGTGCCGCCGGAGAACAAGCCGACACCGGCCGAGATCACGACCTGCCGAGATTTCCTCGCCGCGACAATCAAGGAAATGAGCAACCTAACCATCGTCGTCGCGCTCGGGCGCATCGCGCACGAGACCTTTGTGGGCGCGAACGGCGCCCGGCGTGCGCAGTTTCCCTTCGGCCACGGCAAGGCACACACGATCGGCGCTCTGACGCTGATCGATAGCTATCACTGCTCGCGCTACAATACGAATACCGGCGTGCTCACGGCGCGGATGTTCCACGACGTGTTTACGCTGGTGCGCAAAAAACTCGACGGCTGACTTTGATTGCGCATGACCTTTCGGAAAACCGGTTCCCACCCTCGGATCACGTCCGCGGGCAGGCTTTTTCGATCATGCTTTCAGGCTAAAATCGAGCTCTCGTATTTGCCGGAGCCCATCTCGCTGCGCGGGAAGATGCCGTGCTGCTCGATCCATTCGAACGACTCTTCAAAAGTCTGTTTCGAATACGGCTCGAACACCAGCCGCTCACCCGGTCCCCAGCGGCGCGTATCCATCTGGCCGTGGAAGCGCGCCGGGAATTCCTTCTTGTAGTAATGCGTGAACAGTTCCGGCCGCAGATCGATGTCGCGCTGCGCCCGCCGCAAGGCGCGGAAATATTTGCGCACGTCTTCCGGATCGGGCGTGCCGGTGACCATCGACGCCATCATGAAGGTCGTGTCGATGACTTTGCGAAAGCCGAGCTGCTCGAGGAAATAATACGGCCCGCTGAACACCGACGCGGCAGGCACCTTGCCGTCGATCAGAAGCTCCATTCGGCTGAACAAAAGACCATCGTTGAACGACAGGTTGATCTGATCGGGCTTGAGATACTGTTCGAGCCCCTGAATGGTCGCGTAATGGCTGCCGGATTGATAGCCCACCGAAATCGGAACCCCGGCGAGATCGACCGGCGTCTTGATCGGCGAATCCGCCGACACAAACACGCCGCAAGGCGATACCGAATAAGCATCGGCATAAAGCTTGCCGTGACCGTTCGACGCCGCGACGTTCATGGTCCAATGGCAGGCGCCGCTGACATTGCAGGTGCGGCCTGCTTCCAGGGTCTGATAGGCCCCGATCTTATTGCCGATGTGGTGGCCCTTGCCGGAGCTTGAATCCATGGTCTCGCGGAATTCGTAATCGAGACCTTCGGCGGCGAAATAACCCTTCTCTTCGGCGACCCATTCATGCAGCCGGAAATGTGGTGCGACGACGAACTTGGACATGGCGGCTTCCTCCGTTCGAGAGATTTTGCTCTATTGGCGGTGAGATTATCGGGTCGAATTGATTTGATCATCGTGGCAGGCTGAAATAGATTGTCAATCAGTGATTGACAATCAGGCCCCGAATGGATCGCTTTGAGAACACTCGCGTTTTCGCAGCCGTGGTCGAGGCGGGAAATTTCACCGCCGCGGCCGAACGGCTCGGCATATCGCGGGCCGCCGCCAGCAAACACGTGCTGCAGCTTGAGGAACGTCTGAGCGCCCGCCTCTTCAACCGCACCACGCGCCGCGTCAGCGTGACGGAAGCAGGCCGCGCCTTCTACGAGCAGTGCCGGCGCATCCTGGCCGATCTCGAAGAGGCCGAGAGATCGGCCGGCGAGCTCCACAACGAGCCGCGCGGCGAACTGCGCATCATCGCGCCGACCAATTTTGGGCTGGCCGAGATCGGGGCCGCGATCACCGACCTCGTCCTCGCCTACCCGCGCCTGCGCATCAATCTGACCTTGAACGATCGCGTCACCGATCCGATCGAGGAAGGCTATGACATCGCCATCAGCGTCGGGCGGCCGCGCGGCACGTCATCGAGCCTGATCGCGCGCAAGCTCAATACATCCCGCCGCATTCTGTGCGCGGCGCCCGACTATCTGGCGCGGCGCGGCACGCCGCGGCTTCCGGAAGACCTCGCGCAACACGCCTGCCTGACCTACAGCTATTTGGACACGCCCGACGAATGGCACCTCATCGGCAATGATGGCGAGCGCGTGGTGAAAGTCAGCGGGCCGATCGTGACCAGCCACCGCGAGGTTCTTAGGACCGCGACGGTGCGCGGACTCGGCATCGCCTACGGCCCGGTGATTTTCTTCCGCGAAGATCTCAATGCCGGCCGTGTCGTCGAGGTGCTGCCGAAATTCAAATTGCCCGAAGCAACGATTTACGCGGTCTATCCGGCGGGCCAGCAGCGCTCCGCCAAAGTGCTGGCGTTCAACGACTTCATGACCCGTTATTTCGCCGCCGCCGGCATCGGCGCCTGATCGGCGCTAGCTGCTGCGCAGCCAGGCAACGACTTCCTCGGCATTCTTGTCCGGCGGGAACACCGGATAGAACACTTTGACGATGATGCCGTCGTCGATCACGAGCGCCATGCGCTTCAACAGCGTCATGCCGGAAGTCACGAAGGTCGGCAGCTTCATGGCGTGTCCGAGCTTGAGCGCGGCGTCGGACAGGATCGCAAATGGCAGGTGCAGCCGCTCGACGGCTTCGCGCTGATAATCGCTGTCTTGCGTCGACAGCCCGTAAACATGGGCGACGCCGAGCGCTTTGAGGTCGGCGAAATGATCGCGAAAACCGCAGGATTGCGGCGTGCAGCCGCGCGCGCCGGGTATCTCGTTCCAGCCCGGCGGCAGATCGACGCCCGGCACGCCGGTGCGCGGATAGATATAGAGGACGGTGCGGCCTTTAAGTTTGGCCAGATTGACGGCATCGCCATCGGTCGCTGCGAGCGCCATATCGGGCAATTTCACGCCGGTGAGGTGCCGCGCTCCGCCGTCGTCTCGCGGCGCCGGGATATCCGGCGGCAGCACCGTCGGATCGTGCCTGCCAGGAGCTTCCTGCATCCGCGCCTCCTATGGCGATTGAGCATGATCCTTGCGGAAAAACGTTTCCCACCCTCGGATCACGTCCAAGGGCATGCTTTTCCCGATCACGCTCTATGAAGTATAGGACATGAACTCCATCAGCGAACCGTCGGGATCGCGGAAATAAACGCTGGTGCCGGGGCCTTTGGCGCCGAAACGCTGCATCGGTCCGTTCTCGATCGCTATGCCGTGGCGTTTGAGATGGGCGACCGCATCGGTAATCGGCCCCACCCACTCAAAGCACAGGTCGCTGTTGCCCGGCGCGACCGGGAGCCGCGCCACTTCAGCGGGCTTCACGCCGGGCCCATGGACGTTGAGCTGCTTGTCGCCGAAGCGATAGGCAAAGCCGGCCGGCCGCTCGACCAGCGTCGCGCCGAGCACGGTCGTGTAGAACGCGTTCGAGCGCTCCCAGTCGGAGACGTGGATCACGCAATGATCGAGTTTGGTCGGCAACATTGGCTCATCCTTTTGAACTGCCTTGCAGCCTCACCCCTTCTGCCGCAGCAGCCGGCCGCGCTCGCGATCCCAGGAGCGTTTCTTCTCGGTAGCGCGCTTGTCGAAAAGCTTCTTGCCGCGCGCCAGTGCGAGTTCGACCTTGGCCCGGCCGCGCTCGTTGAAATAGAGCTTCAGCGGCACAAGCGTCATGCCCTCGCGCTCGACGGCCCCGACGAGCTTTTCGATCTGGCGCTTGTGCAGCAGCAACTTGCGCGGCCGCTTCGGCGCGTGATTGAAGCGATTGGCCTGGAGATATTCCGGGATATTGGAATTGATCAGCCAGATTTCGCCGTCGCGGGCGTCGGCATAGGACTCCGCAATGGTTGCCTTGCCCTGGCGCAGCGACTTGACCTCGGTGCCGGTCAGCGAGACGCCGGCCTCGAACGTCTCGTCGATGAAATAATTGAAACGCGCTTTGCGGTTGTCGGCGACAACGCGGGGCTTCTTCTCATCTTTGGCCGCCATTTCAGCCGCAGTCCTCTCCCGCTCAGCTCTTCTTCAGCGCGTCGCGGATTTCCGTGAGCAGTTGCACTTCCGGCGATGGTCCGCTCGGCGCCGGCGGCGCCTCCGGAGCTTTCATCTTGTTGATGGCCTTGATGCACAGGAATAGCACCCAGGCGATAATGATAAAGTTGAGCGAGATGGTGAGGAAGCTGCCCCAAGCCAGCACCGCACCTTGTTTTTTTGCATCCGCCAAAGCGCCCGCCGTCACTTTCGACGACAGCGGCAGATAGTAGTTGGAAAAATCGAGCCCGCCGGTCACCGCGCCGATGATCGGCATGATGATGTCGTTGACCAGCGAATTGACGATCGCACCGAACGCAGCGCCGATGATGACGCCGACCGCGAGATCGACGACATTGCCTCGCATCGCGAATTTCTTGAATTCTTCGAGCATAGGTCCCATCCCTCTGCTTGGGTTGATCGGCGGCTCCCCGCCGAGCGCAGACTCCTCCTTGCACGCCGGACTGCGGCCGCAAGCACATTCGGCGCAACATTATTAGTTGATCAGGCCGGCATGCACCATGGCTTCGCGCACTGCGGCCTGGGCCTTCTCGCTTGCCGGCACCATGGGCAGCCGCACGTTCGTCGAGCACTTGCCGATCAGCGACAGCGCATATTTGATCGGAGCCGGCGAAGTCTCGACAAAGAGATTGATGTGAAGCGGCGCGAGCTTGTCCTGAAGTTTTAAAGCTGCGGCGTAATCGCCCTTCATGCAGGCCGCCTGGAATTCCGAACATAGGCGCGGGGCCACATTCGAGGTCACCGAAATACAGCCATGGCCACCATGGGCCATGAAGCCGAGCGCGGTGACGTCTTCGCCGGACAGTTGATTGAAGTCATCGCCCATCGCCGCGCGCTGCTGCGACACCCGCGTCATGTTCGCGGTCGCGTCCTTGACGCCGGCGATATTCTTCAACTCATAAAGCCGCTTCATGGTGTCGACCGACATGTCGATCACCGAACGCGGCGGAATGTTGTAGATGATGATCGGAATGCCGATAGCGTCGTTGACCGCCTTGAAATGCTGATAGAGCCCTTCCTGGGTCGGCTTGTTGTAATAGGGCGTGACCACGAGCACGGCGTTAGCGCCGGCCTTCTCGGCATGTTGTGCCAGATCGACGGCTTCCTTGGTCGAGTTGGAGCCGGCGCCCGCTATGACGGGAACACGACCGCGGGCCTGCTCGACGCACCATTCGACGACCTTGTTGTGCTCGTCGTGGTTCAGCGTCGGGCTTTCGCCCGTGGTTCCGACCGGGACAAGCCCATTGGTGCCCTCGGCGATCTGCCAATCGACCAGATCGCGGAACGCTTTCTCGTCCACCGACCCGTTCTTGAACGGAGTGACCAGAGCGGTGAATGAGCCTCGAAAGCGCGTCTTGGCGGCCATGATAGGATCCCCGGCACATCGTCCTTTGCGCCGTGGCGGCGGATGGACGGGCCATCCGCATAAATATCGCCTTGGGACGAGTCATGAAAGCCCCTCCAGCCGAGTGACCCAAGCCGGCGGTGGACAGGGCCGCGGTTTTGCGATGAGTTTGCCGATCACATTACGCACACAGGACAACCGGCAGGGGCTGTAATGGCCGTCGTTACCGACATTTTCCCGAATTTTGCATCGGCGCTCGCCGCCTGCGGACAGGGCTATAATGACGGCGAGATCGCCGACGCGTTGTCTACCTCGCTAGCTGTCGACCGTCGCCAGTTCACACCGGAACAGGCGATCAACTCAATCCTTGCCGCGGGCGTCGCCGCCGCCGAGACGACAGGGCGGCCACTCACCGTTCTCGACTTCGGCGGCGGCTGTGGCAGGATCGGTTCGAAGTCTTCACGACCCTCGCTGAGGCCGTGGCCGTCTTGGGAGGGGCAGACCTCATTCACGCGTCGAGCGCGATTCAATACGTGCTCGACCCACTGGTGACATTGACGTCTCTTGCGGCTTTACGGCCATGGCATTTTGCTCTGGCCCGCCTCCCGGTCTGGAGCACGGCGTGCAAACGTGGCCGCTGTCAGCTCCGGCATCGGTCCGATGCCGGAGCCTTCTGGGAAACCGGATCGGAGAGAAGGCACAGGTCCTACGACGGCGGAGGGTTTCGGCAGTCGCAGCCACGATCAAAAGCGCCAACGTGTGATCGTCATCAACTCCCGGCAGCGACAAGGCAGCTAGCCCCCAAACTACGGGAAGACGGATTTTGATCGGGAGGTCTTCATGGCGACGATCCGAAAAGGCGCTCGCACCCCCTACCCCGGCCGCTGACAATCCCGAACATCATGGATCTGGTCACGATCGCCGACGTGCGGTCGCTGCTCGGGCATCTGCCAAAAGAGACGCGGGCTCTGGACACATGGCAGCATGTCGAGGCTGAGCTGAAGAAAGCCGCGGCCGACGGCAACACGGCGCAGATGTCGATCGCGCTGCAGATGGTGCTGATGTTGGAAAAGGTCGAGTACCGGCTGAAGTAGTGCGCCAAGGTGCCCGCATGTTTTGGCATGAATTTGTGCCCGTGGGCGTAGTTGCGATGCTGGCGGTCCTGGCGCCGACGATTCTTTTCCGAGAGCGCGCCAACTGAGGCGGCTACTGCTCGTTCGATTGTAGCCGGATCACGAGGCGCGCCGCTTGCCATACCTCGAAATCGCGTCCCTCGAAGGCGTTGACGCCAACCCTATGGCTTCCTCATCGGAGGCGCATTGCAGAATCTTGGGCGGCGAGTTGACTGCCGTTTTTGAGAGAGTAAAGGCGGTAATCCAGCATGGTGCTCACTCGCCGGAAATTCCCGAGGCGGCCTTATGCCGCGGTGTGCTTAACCGCCAACTGAGGCGGCCTTGGAAAAGTGCGTGGGTCAACCTTGAACGGTGTTTCCATGCACGCCGGAAAGCAGACCCGCTGCCTATCTGAGAGAATTCGAGCCCCACGCTGCCCGGCCGGAGTTGAGCCGCTTCCGGCAGCCCTGCCAGGATAGCGGAAAATCGAAACCTGCCACTGCGACGAAGCGCGCCTGGCGCGGCAACATGCTTGTCGGCAAGGGCCGGCAGGGCCACTTTGATCACCCGCGTCAAAGCCGCGGATTGAATATCGAATGGCGAAACGGCCGAACTGGTATCGAACGCTCCGCAAGCCGATCAAGATCGGCAAGCCGCGGCTGCTGACCCTTAGAACGCTCGCCGACGTCCACGACTTCCTCAATCACGTCCCGCCCGAGCGCCGGCACGACAACTGGCAATACGCCCAGCGGCGCACCCTCAATGAGGCGGGGCCGCCGCGCCGAATCCGTCAATCAGCTTTCTGTTGCGCTGACTCTGCTTTTGTCCATCGAAGATGTGCTGTGGCGGACACAAGCGGACACGGTGCCCCAACTGAGGCGGCCTCCCACTGATTAGTGACGACCGCCGATGTCGCACCTATGAGTGCAATTTATCGGACACATAGGTCCCTTCCCGGCACAATTATCGGCGCAGTGTTGTTTGCAGATGTTGGGATCGAAGGACAATGTGGGAACTGATAACGCGGCTAGATAAAGCAATGAGGCGAACGCCGTTCGCGTGAACGTCATTTCCTCCTCCCTGGTATTTGCGTTTATTGCAAGTTGGATTTTAAACCAAAAGAGGCCTGCTCGAAATCAAAATCCGTGAACCTGGGACACAGCCGAAGCAAACCAGGAGCAGCACATTGCCCCGCCCCAACTGGTCGCGCCCCCTCCCCCGGCCGATCAGCATCCGCATCAACGGCTGCAAAGCGTGATGCGCATCGCGCCAAACATGGTGTATATTTAGGCTGCGGCACCTCGAACGGGTGTCGTTGCATGTGGGATGATCCTGAAAATTTTTGGGAAAACACGCGATGCTTGAGCACGCGAGCAACATCGGAAAGTGGGATAGCGCTTATAGCAATCTCTCCGCCGCCGCTCCCGTGATGTATGCCGACCCGGTCACTTATCTGATGGCGGCCGCGTATTTCGCCGACGTCGAAGAAGTCGAGGATTGGGGCTGCGGCGGCGGCGCGTTTCGCACGTTCTGTTTAAGTCCGCGATATGTTGGACTCGACGGCAGCAAGACACCATTCGCAGACAAGATCGTCGATCTTTGCATCTATCGCTCGAATGCGAAGGGGATCATGATGCGGCACATCCTCGAGCACAATTACGAATGGGAGAAGGTTCTCGATGCTGCCCTTCGCTCGTTCCAGAAGAAGTTTTGCCTTATTCTCTTCACGCCGTTTGCCGCAGAGACAAAACAGATCGCCCACAATGGAAGGGATGGCGTTGACGTTCCCGACTTGTCGTTCAGACGCGAGGATATCGAGCGCCATTTCGATGGCGTGCATTGGAAACTGATTCAGAACATTCGCACCCAGTCTCAGTACGGGATCGAGCACGTTTATTTTATCTGGCGGTAGCCGTTCCCCCGCGCTGTATGGATGTCAGCGGGGCCAACCTCTCAGTGCTTGTCTAAGTGGCGCGTGAGCACTTCGATAGCTTGCTCGCGAAGAGTGCGCTCGACGAAATCCGCGTCGAACCAGTCCTCGTCGTGCCCATTAGTACGGGCGACGCCTGCGTAATCTCGGCAGCTACGTTCTCGATCTCGTCAAAGTTTGCGGTCATGACCTTCTAATCTCGAATATGCCTCCCTGCCCACGGGTTATGAGATTGCGATGTCGACGGCTTCGCCAAGTTCGACATATGAGATTCGCGGGCAGCGGGTGCTAGGAATCAGGCTTATTTTCCGTGCTAAAGACTCTTCGAGCGTGGCCGGCTAGGCTCGGCTGCGATGCTCGGCGTATATCTGATATCGCTCTTCGCAGCCGCCAGCGCGGAAAACCGCTCGGCCAGCCGACGGCGTTCCTTCTCCAGCATCTGCTCATATGGCCTGACGACGTTGTCCATGAGGACTGCCTTGCTGCGGCCGCCCCGCGCCGGGACCGGCACGCGCACGGTGCCGTCGGGCAGGAGCTGCGTCGACGCGAAGTGGTAGAATACGAGCGGATCGTCGTCGATCATCACGATGCCGTTCTTCATCCGCATCATGTAATTGTTGACGTTCCAGGTCGCGAGATTGAAGCCCTTGTGCTCGATGATCTTCAATGACGGGTAGGCCTCCGGCCAGGTGTCGAGATATTTCTGATCGCCGAATTTTCCATCCTCGACTCTGTCACAACACCAGGCTGTGCATTCGGTCTTGTAGGTGTTCAGGCAATCGAGCCCTTCGGCGCCGCGGCGATACGTGATCCAAGCCACATTGAAGCGGCCGTAAACAAGGTGATTGCGAAACTCGAATGAAAAGCGGTGCGGCGTGATCGCGACCGGCGCCTCGCCGAAAGTATCGAGCACCGGCCGCGGCGACGTGAAGAAATACAGGTCGCCGTCGATATAGGTGATGCGGTCGGCATCGGTCATAGCAAACAGATAGTGCGGCAGAAACGGCGATAGCGTGAAATAATACTCGATCAGCTTTCGCGACTGCTTCAGCGGAACGAGCTCGGGATAGGCCGCCTCCAGTGTCGCCAGCGGAATGACCTCGACATTGGGCAAAGCCAGCTCGCGCAGGATCGTTTCGCAAAGCTGCGAAAGCGCGAGGACGTAGACCAGCGACTGGTCGTAGCGGCGCAACGATTCGATCATGAGCGTCGCGCGGCTCAGATAGTTGTGATCGAAATAGGTGCAGTAGATCTCTTTCATCGCCGCCTCGGACTACCCGGCGCGCGCATAAGCGCGCTCGATCACCGGACCGAAAACCTGTTGTGCATATTGCCGCGCCGCAGGCGTCAGAACCTTTTCGGACGATCCGCCGTGCATCTTTCCGACGAAACGATGGCCCTGCGCATATCCCCTCGCCAAGCCCGGCCGGTAGAACACGCCGGCAACCCGATTGTTGATCTCTTCAGCCTCCAATTTGCGCATATTGCCGGGCTCGGCCGCCTCGACCGCCGCGGCAACGCGTTCGTCGCTCGCTTCGCGGCCGAGGAAGCTCAAAATCCGGCGCAACTCTTCGAATGGCCGCGCCTTGAGCCGTTCGTAGCGGACCACGAGCAGCAGCAGATCGGTCTGATCGAGCCACGAGGCGACGTTGGCGTTCCAACTTCCCGCCCACGGATAGATGAGGCCGCCGGTGGTCAGCCAGTGCTGGCAAAACCGCTGGAACATCGCCTCACGCTGGGCGGGCGACGCGTCGAGCAAGCCGTCCTCACCCGTCAAATGCTTGAAATCCCAGGCCGACATCATGACATCGACCGGGTCGCGCATCAGATAAACGGCACGCGCCGCGCGCTGACGCAGCGGAATCAGCTGGCTATAGGAAGAGTGGATTTTCAGATAGCGCGGCTCATCGCCCGCGGGAGGCACCCGCGCCAGGCTCTCATGGACGTCGAAAATGTAGTCGCTGTCGATGAGCCGCGCGTCCTGCGGCCGGTCGAACAGGACATGGAACAGCATGAAATTAAGATAGGTGATGCCCGACTTCGGAAATGCTGCGATGTAGGAAATATCGTTCACGTCTCACTCGCTAAATCACCGCGCAACAATGTCGCCCAGGCTTTGCCTGCCAAGCCGCCCTCGCGCACGGACTTGTACGCGCTCGGGGGCGGCCTTGAAAGCCTGCAACCGCAAAGGTAAGGTTTGAACTGCGTCTCGCATCGCGTCAATTAAGTTCTTTCCGCACTGTTTCGACTGACTTCGGACAAAGCACCGCTGAGCGCCGCAACCGCGCCCGTCCAATCATTCAGCGCGGGCTGCCGAAACAGGCGCGCGGTCGGATACCAGGGACTGTCGGAGCGTTGGAGGAGCCAGCGCCATTCGGCAACATGGGGCAGCAGAATCCAGGTATTTGCGCCCAACGCGCCGGCAAGATGCGCGACCGCCGTGTCGACCGAAATGACCACATCCAGCAAAGCAATCACCGCAGCGGCGTCGGCGAATGAGTGTAGCTCATCGCCCAGATGTACGACCTGCGGACGGGCGCGCAACAGCGCCGCGTCCCCCTCCCGCAGATCCTTTTGCAGGCTGAAAAATTCTATGTCCGGACAGGAGAACAAAGCGGCCAGGGACTGAAGATCAATCGAACGCATGCGGTCGTTCGGCAGGTTGGGATTGCCGGCCCAGCAGAGGCCGACCTTGAGGCCCGCGGCACCACCGAGCTTGCGCCGCCATTTGTCCAGGTGCGCCGCAGAAGCCGACAGATAGGGAATTTCCGCGGGTATCGTCTCAAGCCGTGTCGCAAAGGCGAGCGGCAGGCTCGCCAGCGGACAATGCATGTCGAAAGCCGGAAGAGGGCCGCCGCTCGTCACGAGCTGCGCTACCCCCGGAAGATCGCGCATCAGCTCGACAAGCGAGCTCGGCACTTCGAGCACGACGCGCGCGCCACTCTTGGCGACGAGCGGCACATAGCGGCAGAATTGAATCATATCGCCGAGCCCCTGCTCGCCGTGCAGCAATAAGGTCTTGTCCTCGAGCGGTTCTCCGCCGAGCCAGAGCGGTCGCGAGAATTGTCGTACCGCGGCGACCGAAGGCCCGCTCCGCCATCGCCATTCGTATTCCGCCAGTCCTCCCGCAAAATCGCCGGTCAGAAGCTTGAGTTCGCCAATGTTGAAATGAGCGTCGCCGGAGTCCGGTTCGATTGTGAGCGCTGTTTGCAAACTCGCCATGGCTTCATCGAGGCGATTCATGTGGCGCAGCGCCACGCCGCGATTGCAATGCACCTGTGAGAGATTTGCGTCGAGCGCCAAGGCCTGGTCGAAGCTCCCAAGCGCGTCTGCGAACCGATTCAGCTTAGTGAAGACGACGCCGCGATTGCATTGCGCCTGTGCCAGGTCCGGGCGGAGCGCGAGCGCGCGCTCGCAAGCCTCGAGCGCCTGTGGATAATGTCGAAGTCGCTCCAGAGCAAAGCTGCGATTGGAATGTGCTTCGGCATAATCGGGATCGACCGCCAAGGCCCGGTCCCAGGCTTCAAGCGCCTCCTGATAACGGCCGAGCTTCGCGAGAATAATACCGCGCTCGCAATGGGTCTGCGCGATGCCGGGATCGAGCACCAGCGCCCGGTCGCAGCTTTGCAGCGCCTCCGCATGGCGGCCGACCTTGACCAATAGCGATGCCTGAAAGCAAAGCATTTGCGCGGACTTCGGATCGAGCGCCAAGGCGCGCGCGCAGCTTGTCGACGCTTCCACGCTGCGGCCGAGTCGGTCGAGCACAATGGTGCGCGTGCAATGGGCCAGGGATAAATTAGGAGCTAGCGCCAAGGCACGATCGCAGCTCTTGAGCGCATCCTCGTAGCGCCCGAGCTTTTCCAGTACGCTGCCACGATGGCTTTCCGCTTCGGCATATTGCGGATGCAGCGCCAAAGCCCGCTCGTGGCTTGCTAGCGCCTCAGGATGCCGCTTGAGCCGTTCGAGCACGATGCCGCGGTTGTGATGCGCAGGCGGGAATCGCGGTTCGATGGCGATCGCTTTATCGTAGCTGTTGAGCGCCTCCTCCGGGCGGCCGGCGGCCAATTGCACATTGCCGCGGTCCGAATAGAGCGGGTGAAAATTGGGAGCGAGCGCTAGCGCCTCGTTGAAGGTTTCGATCGCCGCGTCGTGCCGGCCGACAATCGACAAGACCTTGCCGTAACTGTGCAGGCACGGCGGCACACGCTGGTCGATCGCCACGGCGGCGCGCAGATGCTGCTCGGCCTCGTTGAAAATACCGCGCTGCGCGCAGATGATCCCGAGCATATGCAGCGCATCGAAGTTGCGGGCATCCGCCTTGAGGACCGCCCGGTAGAGCGCTTCGGCCCTGGAAAGGTCACCGTTGCGGTGGGCCGTCAGCGCGTCGTCGATCGTCGCCATAAACACTCCCTACAACGGCACCTCTGCGCGCCGCGATTGCGGCCGAACGGGGCGATTGAGCTTGTGATCTTTGCGAATTTAGCAGCCAAAGGCGGCACGGCGCCACCTCGCGGCTCTACGTTCGGCCTTGGCCAGCTTTGAGCGACACCGGCCCCGCTTTCGCCGTAAAACTGTAAGCTGGTGCACGGTGATTCACCGATTAGGACTTTCTCAATCTTACTGGACGAAGAGCTAACGGGAGCGGCCGCGGCAGGAGGAGACGTGCTGGGATTTCGGCTCATTGTCCTGCTTGCCACAGCGCTTGCCGCGTCGGGCATCGTCGTGGCGCGCGGCGATCTCGTGACGCAGGCATTGGCGGCACCTTCGACCACAGCAACATCGTCCGATCCGGTCCCCCTGCCGACGGCACGGCCGGGAAGCAAAGACAACAAAGCAGCCGGTAAGACGAGCGCCAAATCCGACATCAAGTCCGGCGGCACGTCTGACGTAAAAGCCAGTTCCAACTCGAGTTCTAAAACGAGCGCCAAGTCCACCCCTAAGCCGAGCACCCAGACCAGCGCGGCGACGAAGCTTTCGACCGAAAAGCCTGGCGCGCATAAGCCGCTCCCGCCGATGCGCGGGACCTTGGCGACGGGCGCGGTACCTTTGGTCCCCGTTTCGGCAGCGCCTGGAGCCGTTCCGCTGCAGCCGGCCATTCCGCAGCGGCCGCTGTTGCCGATGGCGGCGGCGACCACCTCGTCGACCCCGCCACTGGACATCACCGCCGTCAAACAGGCGATCGATCTTGTCGCCAAGAACCGCGCCGACGACGCGACCAATGTCGAAGGTACGATTTCCGATCCGCTGGCGCGCAAGCTTGTCGAATGGGTGATCCTGCGCAGCGACAGCGGTGCGACGGATTTCTCGCGCTACGTTAATTTCATGGCCGCAAACCCAAGCTGGCCAAGCATCTCCTTGTTGCGCCGCCGCGCCGAGGGCGTGGCCTGGGAAGAGCGCTTTGACCCGCAAACGGTGATCCAGTTCTTCCGCTCCGAACCGCCGCACACCGTCAAAGGCCATTTCGCGCTGGCGCGGGCGCTGATGGCCCAAGGCGACAGCGCGGGCGCAACAGCGACGCTGCGCGAGACATGGCGTAACGATGGCTTCTCCTCGGATCTTGAAGCCCAAGGCCGCGCTGCCTTCGCCGGCCTGATCACACCCGAAGATGACGCCGTCCGCATGGACGCGCGGCTTTATGTCGACGACGACGATGCCGGATTGCGCGCGGCGCAGCATCTCAACGCAACAGCGCTTGCGGTCGCCAAAGCGCGCGCCGCTGTCATCAATCAGTCCGACAAAGCCAAGTCGCTCCTCGATGCCGTGCCGGAAGCTGCGCGTCAGGACCCGGGCTATATGTTCAGCCGCGTCCAATTGCTGCGGCGACAAGACAAGATCACCGAAGCCGCGCAGTTGCTGCTGGCGGCGCCGCGAGATCGGGCGAAAGTCGTCAATCCGGATCCTTGGTGGGTCGAGCGGCGCCTGATTGCGCGCAAGCTTCTCGATCTCGGCGACGCCAAAATGGCCTACGACGTCGCCAATGGCGCGGCGCCTCCGAACAGCGACAATTTCCGCGCCGAACAGCATTTCACGGCAGGCTGGATCGCGCTGCGCTTCCTGCGCGATCCGGGCATCGCCATCGCTCATTTCGCTCGCATCGCCGACGGCGCAACGAACCCGATCACGCTCGCGCGCTCGTATTACTGGCAGGCGCGCGCCGCGGAGGCCTTGGGACGAGACCAGGACGCGCGATCATTGTTCGAGGCGGCGGCGCATTATCCGACCGCCTATTACGGCCAATTAGCGCGCGCTAGGCTCGGGCTTGACGAAGTGACACTACGAGAACTGCCCGACCCCTCCCCCGACCACCGCATGCTCGAACTCGCGCGCGTCTTCGAAATTCTCTACGCCATCGACAATCGCGACCTCATCGCCTCCATGGCCGCCGATCTCGGCGACAAGGCGACCGATCTCGGCGCGCTCGTGACGCTGGCCGACATCTCCGCACGCCACAACGACGCGCGGGCCGTGCTCCTGGTCGGCAAACTGGCGCTCGGCCGCGGCTTTCCGATGGAGCGCTATGCGTTCCCGAATTTCGGCGTGCCGAATTACCAGCCGATCGGGCCGGCCGTCGAGCCCTGCGTGGTTTATTCGATCGTGCGGCAGGAAAGCGCCTTCAATCCGCGCGTCGTGTCCAGCGCCAACGCCATCGGCCTGATGCAAGTGACGCCGCCGGCTGGCCGCGACACCGCGAAGCGATTTGGCGTCACCTTCGACCAGCGCCGCCTGATGGACGACGTCACTTACAACGCGCAGCTCGGCTCGGCCGAACTCGGCAACGATATCGCGAGCTGGCGCGGATCCTACATTCTTGCCTTCTCTGCCTACAACGCCGGACCGCGCCGGGCGAAGGAATGGATCGAACAATACGGCGATCCGCGTGACCCCAAGGTCGATCCGGTCGACTGGATCGAGCGCATCCCGATCTCGGAAACGCGCAACTACGTGCAGCGCGTGGTCGAGAACATGCAAGTGTATCGCGCGATCATCGAAAACGATCCCAAGCTGATGATCGAGGCGGACCTGCGTCGCGGCGGTTAAGCGCCGGACCTCGGTCTCTCCGAAGGCGAAGGTGAGCAGTTCGAATCCTCTCGGGCGCGCCATTTCAGTACTGAACTATGAACGCCGAACGCCGCCGATTTCCCGCTTGAAGCGGCGACAGGGTGCGCAGCAGTTCCGACTTCGATCCGATGATGCGAACTTCCTTGTCGGCGACCTCGACGCGCTGAGCCAGCGCGCGCAGATGATCGCGGCGGTAGCCGCCATTTTTGAGCCGGGCCTGGACCGCATCGAACGTCTCGCGGTCGATCAGCGCCGGCACGGCCATGATCGCAACCTCGAGCAAATTCTCAAGCTGCGCGGACGCGGTTGGCGATTGTTCCTTGCGAAGTCTGGCCATCCCGCCAGAG